>NZ_JARWOP010000385.1 GCF_029868745.1 Nocardia wallacei
TTCCGACAACGGCGCATTACGGTGGGACACGAAGACCTCCGATTTGGTGAATGCGTTCCTAGACAGCTCGCACTTCACTCGGAGGTCTTCGCCATGTCAGCTCGCCACGCCGTCACCAACGTCCATGGTCAGTACACCTAGCCGTCATGCCGGCGCTCGTCTCCCGGCACATCGTGCTGATCCTGCTCGCGATCTGGCTGTGGAAACAACGCCGCCTGGTCGCGATCTGCTCGGCGTTCTGCGCATCGGCCGGCCTCGCCGGCACCGTCCTGCTCGCCATCGGCCTCCAGGTCGGCATCAGCGAACGACTCGTCTTCTACCCGCTGCCGATCTGGATGGCGATCACCGGCGCCGTCATCGCGCTCGGCCCGCTACGCAACGCGGCGCCCTTGCGATACCTGCGCCGGTTCGAGACGAAAACCGCTGCGGTGCCGATGTTTTCCGGAACCGCAGCCGATACCCAAGCCTCGCGGGCCTGAACTACCTCGATGCGTGACCCGGACCTCCGGCTCGCCGGTCCGGCCGCGCCGACCGATGCCGGGCCCGGAGCCACGCGGCGGCGTCGGCTCCCCCGCCGCGTTCGGAATCCCAATGCTGCTGTGCGGCAGTCGAATCGCCATCGGCGACCGGGGTGATTATCCGGAGGGTCAGGGCGGTGTCGATGCCGTCTCCGATCACGGCGAGCGTGCGCGCGGGCCGGTGCCGGGAGCCGTCGAGGCGGATCCGCCGACCGGCGCTGTCCAGTTCCCTTGGCGCGGCAGACCATTCGTCGGGGTGATAGATCACCCGACGGATCGGTCCGATGCCGGGGCGCAGCGCCGAGAGCAGGCCCGTCAGCTCCACGACGAGATCACGGCTGTGCGGCCACCAGACCCCGTCGACGTTTGCCGTGCCGGCGGCATCGAGCTCGAGCCGCAGCCTTCGAGGCGGCGACTGTCGGGAGCTGGTCACGTGCGGTTGTGGTGTCATGATCGACACTCCTGTCGCGGCCGTTGCGGTCCGCCATGGTGATTCGGTTCGAGGTCCGGTATGTGTCGCGCCGACGGTCGATCGGTGCTGCCGGACCGGATATTGCCTACAATGTAACTCTACGCCGTAGACATCCGCCATGACGGCGGGATACGCTGAGGTCGGCGTCGACATCGCCTCCCCATGCCTGCCGCGAGGACAGCGCCTGCCATGGCGAAGAGTCGAGATTCAAAGGTCCATTACCGAAAGGAAACAAGAAAATGGCGGCGAAAACGCCTTACGAGCGCCGAGTGGCTCGCGTCCGGGACGCGGTGCGGAAGCATTCGAAACTCGACGATGCCGCGGCGACCGCGCTCGCGGTCCACGTGCTGCATTCCCTCGATACCATCCCCGAGAAGATTCGCTGACGAGGATTCCTGGCCGCGCGCAGTGCCGAGAGCAGGCCACGGCGGCGGGTCGAGCCCTCGGTGACGTCGCCGAAGCTGTTGTGGCCGACGAACTTTCGTTCCGAGGCGGTTTCGGGTGCGTTATCGCTGGTCGCGGTCAGGAAAGTGTCGGGCAGGGCGAGTTTGTGGATGGTGCGCAGGGTCAGCAGGTACTGCCGTAGCAGCGGGCCGGTGGTGTAGGGCAGGTCGTATGTGTCGCACAGCGCCCGGACCCGGTGCGCGATCTGGGCGTAGCGGTTGCTGGGCAGGTCGGGAAAAAGATGGTGTTCGATCTGATAGCACAGATTCCCGCTGAGGAAGGCCAGGGTCGGGCCGGCGTCGAAGTTGGCGCTGCCCAGCATCTGCCGTAGGTACCACTCGGCCTTCGACTCCTCCTCGACGACCGCGGGCGTGAATTTCTCTGCGCCGTCGGGAAAGTGGCCGCAGAAGATCACGAGATAGGCCCAGATATTGCGGGCGGTGTTGGCGGCGGCGTTCGCGGCGAGCGTGCGGCGCCACCGCCGCCCGCTCAGTAGCGGAAACAACAGATAGTCCTTGCCGACCTGTCTGCCGATCTTGGTGGCGAAGGACTTGGTCTGCGCGGCCTTGCCCGCGGGCGTGGTGGCGCGATCGCGTTCGGAGTACAGATCGTGCAGGGCGATGCCCCACTCGAATGTCGCTGCCAGGAACAGATTCTGCAGTGGTTGCAGCAGTAGCCGCGGCCGCCACGGCTGGTCCCGGGTCACCCGCATGACACCGAAGCCGATGTCGTCGTCCATGCCGAGCACGTTCGTGTACACGTGGTGCCGGAAGTTGTGCGAATAGCGCCATTGCGCCGACAGCCCGGCCATATCCCATTCCCAAGTGCCGGAATGGATTTCGGGATCGTTCATCCAATCCCATTGGCCGTGGCCGATATTATGGCCGAGTTCCATGTTCTCGACGCTCTTGGCCACCGCCAGCCCGGCGGTACCCAAAAGCCAGCCGGTCTTGCCCCGGCTGAGGGCGATGGTCAGCCGGGAGGCCGCGTCCAGCGCCCGCTGGAAGGTGATCGTGCGACGAATATAGGTGGCGTCGCGGGCGCCGCGCTGGTCTTCGATGTCGCGTCGGATCGCGTCGAGTTCACGTCCGAGCGCCTCGACATCGTCAGGAGTCAGGTGTGCGTAGATGCCGACTTCGGTGATTGCCATAATTCATACCCTCGAATTGCCGGGTGTCGTGTTTGGCCGAACCGATGCCGGGCACCCGCGCAAGCATGCTGCGCGGCTGCGGAACCGGATCAGCGTTTGAATGCCGCCTCGAGTCCTTTTTTGGCCCGGTCGATTGCACTGCGGGCTTGCTGCCCAGCGCTTTCCGTCCGGGGGCGGCCGTCTCCGCCTGCCTTGTCGAACAGCTTGTCCAGGTTCGCCTTAGCCGCCTGAACCTGGTGGGTGATCTTGTCGCCGATGGTCATCGGGATGGTCCCATCCCCGGATGCGCTGTGGAACCGCGGTCGGCCGATTGCCGACCGGTCGACGCATAGACCGGTAATGTCTCCATCTTAGGCTCTAATACGCTGTATGTCTACAGTGTAGTATTACAGCGTATCTGATAGTTGCCGAACACAGCGGCAGTCGAGGAGTCTGCGATGAACTACACGAGAGCGGGGCCACCCGCCGCCCCCGACCCGCCCGGTGATCACGCCGACGACAGCCGGGCTCGACCACTGACACGTACGGCGATACTCGCCGCCGCACTCGAGATCATCGACCGCGACAGCATCGAGCGACTCTCGATGCGGCGCTTGGGCCGACGGCTCGACCGGCACCCGACTGCGCTCTACCGCCACGCCGCCAACAAGGCCGCGCTACTCGACGGCGTCACCGAATTCGTGCTCGAGCAGTTGACCGTCGACTCCACCGACCCGGACTGGCACCATCAGCTGCGCGTCATCGCCCGCGATTTCCGCCGGCTCGCCGTGACGCATCCGCATGTCGTGCCATTGCTGGTCACCTACCCACTGGCCACGCCACTGGGCTTGCGGCCGTGGGGCACACTGCGCCCCCTGGAACATATTCTCGACCTGCTGACCCGGGCGAACTTCAGCGGAAACGACGCCCTGCAGATCTACCGGGCGCTGTTCGGATTTCTGTACGGCCATGTGCTCAACGAACTGCAGGAAATCATCCACCTGCCGGAGGAATCCACCGATCTACTGCGACTCGGCCTGCACCACCTTCCGATCGGCGACTTTCCGTTGCTGCGCGGACTCGCCTCCGAGCTGGCCGCCTACGACGGCGTCCTCGAACTCGAACGCGGCCTGGACATCCTGCTCGCCGGCCTCGACACCACCCTCGCCGCAAATCCCGCAACTCGTTGAACACACCCGAGCGGCGCACACGGCGCGCCATATGATGTAGGTCTACAACGTTGACAGGCAGGCGCCAGCGGCGTCTACTGAAGGTAACCGACCCAGGGAGCAACACCATGGCACCACTCCATATCCGCCGTCGGACCACCCGGCACCGCGGCCCGCCCGAATACACGCCGCGATTGCGGCTCAAGCCGGAAAGCGACGCATACATCGACGGCGCCTGGTGGCCCCGGTCCGACGAACTCACCACCGAACTACCGGGCCTGCTGACATTCCTGGAAATTCGGATGGGCCCCATCTGCCGCGTCGTCTACGACCGGGCCAGCTGGGCACCCGCACCCCGCACCTTGACCGTCGGGGAGCACGAGGTGCAACTCGACGCCTACCCCTTCGAGGCGGGCAACACGATGTATGTCTTCGGCGACGACAACAGCATGCTCGTGCTCCAGGTCGTCCTCTCGACCACCGACTACTACAGCGCACGTTCCACCCTCATCGCCGCCGCGCGACAACCGGCACCACAGCCCCTCGAACAGGAGACAAGCTCATGATTCACGGCAACACGCGCCGCCCGATCACCAATCACCTCGCCATGAACAGAAGCACCGGCCCACCTGGAAGACACACCCAGCCGTTCGGCGCCCCGACCCGCACACCACGACTGCTGTTGCGCCGCAACAGCACCCGCGCCGGTGACGTCGACGGCGCCTGGTGGCCCTGGACGGCCAACCTCACCGCCGAACTGCACGACCTGATCGCCGCCCTCACCCCGAGTCTCGGCCCGATCACCGGAGTGGGCTTCGACTGGAACCGGATCAGCCGCGCCCAACGCCACATCGATCACGACGACGGCGTACACATGCACGACCCGAGCGCCGGCCAACCCGCCGGCATCATGCGCCTGACCGTCGCGTACGGCCCCCAGGCGGTCCTGCTCGTCATCCCCTTCGACACTCCCCGCGAACGCGCCGAGGACCTGATGCGTCAGGCAGCGCGAAATACGGACCTGTCGGTTTAACGGCTCTACCTCTTGCGCAAGCCGGACAGCAGTAGTTGCCACGCGTCGTCGGCGACGCCACGGCGCATGGGTTCGGGAACCTTGGTGAGCAGGGCCGCGATCAGCGCGATGGCAAGCAGTAGGTCGCGGGCGGTGGTGCCGGGCCGGAAGGTGCCGCTGGTGTCGGTGGCGAGCTTCTCCGTGAGCAGCGCGTGTACGCGCATTTCGGCGGCGATGTGCTCGGGACCGCGATCGTCCGGGCGCAGCGTCGAGACGAAAGCGGTGCACTCCACGAGCTGGTCCAAGAACGAGGCGAGCAGGTCGTTCAGAGTGCAATCGGGTCGTTCGGCGAGCCGCTCGAGGACCTGGATATCCTCCTCGAACACCGCACGGATGAGACTTTCCCGGGTGGGAAAGTGTCGGTACAACACGCCGGGGCTGACACCCGCGGTGGTCGAGATGAGCGAGAGGGCTACGGCCGGGCCGTGCTGACTGAAGGCGGCACGCGCGGCACCGAGGATGGCAGCGCGATTCTCAGCCGCAGCGGCGGGACCCCTGTTGACGCGACCGGCTTTCACACCCGCAACGCTACCTACCGGAGAGGTTGCTCCGGAGGTCGAGAGCTGATCTTTCGGAATTTTCGCCCGGCCGGTTCGCAGCGACGTTGCGCGACAACGCCGTTGACGTTTCGGGGTGATGTGGCGCACACTACGGGAGATACCGGAGTCAATCCTCCGGTAGGTGATCGAAAGCGAATCGGTTCACCGGCTGTGCCGAGTTTCTCCACAAGGAAGGCGGCCCTCATCGGCGAGGGCGACACCTCATGACATCGAAGTCATTGCGCCGTGCGCTGGGCACGGCACTCGCGGTCTCCGCATCGATGGCGCTGGCGGTCGCGGTGCCCTCCGCCGCCGGCCCACCCGGCATGGGGGCCAAGGTCGAACACATCGGCGACATCGCCGACATCTCGGCAGAAAAGGCCCACTGCGGTCCCGGATCCTCGCCCGAAACCGGGCTGCAGGGCGATATCCCGGCTGCGGATCGTGCGTCGCGGCGAAGCACCCAGGGCTACGACTGCAACCTGACCCGCGTCGGCGGCTACATCGGGCGTGGCGGCGGGATCGTCTCGGCGAGTTTCGACCACTGCGTCTATGTGGGCTCGCTGTTCCCCGGCAACATCGGCGGTCCCGCCCCCGGTGTGCAGGTGCTGGATGTGTCCGATCCCCGGAATCCGGCCCTGTCCGCGACGCTGACCGAACCGGCGATGCTGGCCGGCACGTGGGAGACGTTGAAGGTCAACACCTCTCGCAAACTGCTCGTCGGTGCGGGGGTGCCGTTGCTGACCGGCGCGGGCCTGCTGTCGATCTACGACGTGTCCGATTGCGCGCACCCCCGTCTGCTCAATCCCGGCCCGGGAACCGATCCGCTGCAACTGCTTCCGATCACCGCGCACGAGGGCGCCTTCTCGCCGGACGGCAACACCTACTGGGCCTCCGGGGTCGCTCCGGGTCTGGTGCACGCCGTCGATCTGACCGACCCGTCGAACCCGCGCGTGGTGTGGCAGGGAATGCCGGGCCTGGCGATGCACGGCATGGGAATCAGCGACGACGGGAACCGGGTGTACCTGTCGGACAACATGGGTGGGCTGGTCACCCTCGACAGCAGCGCGGTCCAGCGGCGCGATCCGAATCCGCAGGTGCCGGTGCTGGCGAGGATGACCTGGAGCGATGGCTGGGCCACCCAGCACAGCATCCCGGTCACCTACGATGACCACCATTACCTGTTCACCGTCGACGAGGCAGGCTCGGGCGGCGTGAAGCTCATCGACGTCGAAGACGACGCCCACCCGCGCATCCGCAACACCGTCAAACTCGAGATCAACCTGCCCGAAAACCAGGACAGCGCAATGGCATCGAGCATGGGCGGCGGCGTGTTCGGGTACGACGCGCATTACTGCACCGCCGACCGCCCGCACAACCCGACCGCCATGGCGTGCGGATGGGTCAGCTCCGGTGTTCGCGTCTTCGACGTGCGCGACCCGTTCGATGTGCACGAGATCGCCTACTACAACCCGCCGGCGCAGACCGGGCGCAATCTCGACCTGTGGAACTCTCCGCACGCGTGGGCCTCGATCGTGGGTGTGCCGATGCTGGCGGCGCCGGCGGTGATCACGGCACTGACCGAGGGCAAGTTCGACCCGGCGCAGGCGTTGAGTTCGCGCACCGGCATGCTCGCGGGCGGTGATCTGTCCGGCGACTGGTGCTTCTCGGGACCGCTGTGGCGCGGCAACCAACTGTGGACCAGCTGCTCGGACAACGCATTTCTGGCGTTGGAACTCGACCCGTCGGTCTATACCCCGCCGCCAGATCAGCGCTCCACCCAGGGCTCATGAGGATTCGTTCGCTGGCCGGCGTGGCCGCGGTGGTGTGCGTGGCGGCGCTGCTGTTCGCTCTGGGAGCGGCCGCGCGCCCGCTGTTGTCCGCCGATGGTCCGGCCTCGCCGATATTCACCGACGCGGAGATCGGCTTCTTGCAGGACATGACCGCTCACCATCAGCAGGCCGTGCTGATGGTGGCGCGGTTGTCCGGCGATGCCGCTCCGGCCGTGCGGTCGCTGGCCGCGCAGATCGGCGACACCCAGCGCACGGAGATCGGCACCATGCTGGGGTGGCTCACCCTGGCCGATGCGTTGCCCACCAATCCCGTTCCGATGGCGTGGATGTCGGGCGCCGCCGGTCATGATCATCACCCAGCGGTGGAGCAGGCTCCGGGCACACTCATGCCCGGCATGGCCACCACCGCCGAACTCGACGAACTCGCCGCCGCGCGGGGTGAGCACGCCGACCGACTGTTTCTCACCCTGATGCGCCGCCATCACGGCGGCGGCGCGACGATGGCGAAAGCCGCCGCCGGACAATTCTCCGACGGCCCGGTCGGGCGCGTGGCCCGCGCGATGTTCACCGACCAAACCCGCGAGGCGGCCACCATGTCGCTGCTGTTGGACAGCTTCCCGCCACCCTGAAAGACGGTGGGCCGGAGCGAGTTTCGACACTGCTCGCTTCGGACAAGCGATGTGAGCGGGCGGGCCGGATACTCCGGGACGGGGCTTCGGCTTGCAAGGTTCATTCCCCCGCGCTACGGTCCGCCTACCGGAGCATTTACTCCGGTAGGTGAGCGCGAACGGCGCTGAGCAGTCGGCTCGGCCGCCCCGGGAAAGGAACCTTTGTGGACAGCAGCCAGGCCGGTCCCGCCACAGACCAGCCCGCGGGAACAGCCGATCCGACGCCGCGACGCACAGGGATCTCCCGGCGCGGATTCGTCGGGGCCGCCACTGCGGCAACGGCATTGACCCTCATCGCGAAACCGGCGAAGGTGCGCGCCGAGGGACTCACCGCCGAACGCCGCCGAGCGGTCGTGATCGGCAGCGGCTTCGGCGGCGGGATCGCCGCACACCGGCTGGCGCGGGCCGGCGTGGACACGCTCGTGCTCGAACGCGGATTGCGCTGGCCGACGGGCCCCAACGCCGAAACCTTCGCCCACACCCTATCCCCCGACAAACGCTCGACCTGGCTGGCCAACACCACCGCGGCCGGAGCCCCGGCGCTGTTCGAGAAATTCACCGGCATCATCGAACGAGTCCCGGGCGTGGGCATGGACATCATGTGCGCGGCGGGAGTCGGCGGCGGATCACTGAACTACCACGGCATGACCTTGCAACCGACCGAGGAGAACTTCACCCGCGATCTGCCGGGCATCGAGTACGGCCCGATGCGCGAGATCTACTACCCCCGAGTGCTGAGCGTGCTACAGGCCACCACACTGCCCGACGACCTGTGGAACCATCCCGCCTACGAGAGCAGCCGCCGCGTCGCGGACCTGATCGACGCCTCGGGCCACCAGCATTTCCGCATCCCCCTCCCGATCGACTGGGACTTCGCGCGCATGGAGCTGAACGGACAGGCGAAGCCCGCCTACACCAACAGCGACCTGGCCTACGGCGTCAACAACGGCGGCAAGAACACCGTCGATGTCACCTGGCTCAAAGCCGCCGAGGACACCGGCCGCGTCACCGTCGCGCCCCTGCACCTGGTCCGCGACATCGCCCGCCGCCCCGACGGCCTGTCGAGCGTCTACACCGACCGAATCGACACCGGCGGCACCGTACTCGAACGCAAAGAGATCATCGCCGACGCGGTCTTCCTGGGCGCCGGGTCCGCCGGCACCACCCGGCTGCTGATGAAAGCCAAGGCCAAGAACCTCATCGGCAATCTGCCCGACGGCATCGGCAAGAACTGGGGCAGCAACGGCGACCGCATCTATCAGGTGCGCGCCGCCGACGGCCATTGGGGACAGCAGGGCGGTCCCGCCTGCGTCGGGGTGAAATTCTGGGACGACCCCGAAGGCCCCATCACGATCATTCACGGCACAGCCCCGCTACCGGACCTCGGCATCGCCACCGTCGTGGGCTACGGCTCGCTGGCGCCGCGCGGCGAATTCGTCTACGACCCTGGCAAAGACGACGCCGTCCTGCACTGGAGCGAGGACTACGATGCCGCGCTCACCACCCGCATCCGCGCCAAGGTCGACCAGACCTTCGGCAGCAGACCAGGATCGATGGTCATCGACACCACCGCGACCGACAAGTCCACCTGGCACGCGCTCGGCGGCGCGACCATCGGGTCGGCCTGCGACAGCCACGGACGCGTGCTCGAACAACGCGGACTGTACGTGGTCGACGGCGCGCTCATCCCGGGCACCAGCGGCGCCTGCAACCCCTCCGCCACCATCGCCGCACTCGCCGAACGCTGCATGGACGACATCCTCCGCAACGATCTCGGTACCAGCTTCTGAGATCGGCGGGTCTCCGGCCCGGACGGGCTACTGCGGTGGCCGGAAGCCGCCGATCTTCTGCTCGAGCAGTTCGGCCAGCCGCAACGGGGTGCGGTCCTCGAACATCGGACCGATGAGTTGCACCCCCACCGGCAGACCTTCAGGGGACCGGCCCGTGGGGATGGCGGTGGCGGGCAGGCCGGGCATCGTGGCGACGCCGGCCCAGACGAGTTGGTCGAAGTACGGGTAGTCGACGCCGTCGATGGCGATGTGCCGGTCCTCCAGATCTCCGTTGTGGTCGTGCGGGAAGGCGGGAGTGGGCGTGATCGGGCACACCACGGCATCGAATTCGGCGAACAGCTGCCGCCAGCCGCGGCGGTGGAGTTCGCGACGGTTGTTCGCCTCGACCCAGTCGCGGTGGCTGAGCACCATGCCGCGCAGCCGCGCCGCGGCGAGACTCCGGTCCACCGCGCTCAGGGCGGCGGCGTCGGTCCGCAGCTGTTCGTACACGTCGAGGGGAAGACTCGCGGCGGCATTCGACAGCATCAGCAGCATGTAGAGCGTCGCCGCCTCGGTCGGATCGGGCAGCAGCGGACTGTGCCGTTCGATGCGGGCGCCCTCGTCGACGAGCGCCTCGGCGACCCGGTTCACGCCCGCCCGCACCGCCGATCCGGTCGGAATGAGCGGATGGTCCTCGATGATCAGGACACGAAAATCCGACAGCCGCTCGTGGCGCGCGGGCGGCAGCGCGACGTCGTAGGCGACGCCGTGGGTCAGCGGGTCCGGTCCGGCCATCACGTCGAGCAGGAGGGTGAGGTCGCGGGCGGTGCGCGCCATCGGGCCGACGACGGCGAGGTCGAGATCGATCGGCAAGGCCGGCGCGGGCGGCGCGACCATGCCGCGGGTCGGCACCAGTCCGAGTGTCGGCTTGTGCGCGTAGATGCCGCAGAAATGCGCGGGGGTGCGCAGCGAACCGGCGAGATCGGAGCCGAGGGACAGCGCGCCGAATCCGGACGCCAGGGCCGCCGCCGAACCGCCGGACGATCCACCCGAGGTGCGGCCGTGATCCCACGGATTGTTGGTGGTGCCGTAGATCTCGTTGAAGCTCTGGATATCTCGCAGAATCAACGGCACGTTGGTCTTCCCGAGCACCACCGCGCCGGCGGCCTTCACCCGCGACACCTGTACCGCGTCCTGGGCCGGCACGTAATTCTCGTACTGCGGCATGCCCCACGTCGTGGGCAGCCCGGCGACGTCGTAGGACTCCTTGACCGTCACCGGAATACCGAGCAACGGCCGGTCCTCGCCGCGGGCGCGCGCCTGGTCGGCAGCGCGGGCCGCGTCCCGCGCACGGTCGAAGTCCGGCACACAGATCGCGTTGATCACCTTGTCGTCGCGCTCGATGCGGGCGATCGCCTCATCGGTGAGTTCCACCGAGGACACCGCACCGGCACGCAAGGCGGCCGAGAGTTCTTCGGCCGACTGAAAATTCCGTTCCATGAATTCGAAGTTATGGTCCGCCCACAGGGGGCATAAAATGCTGTTTCGCACAACGGGATGTATATCTCACTACTCGTCATATCCCTTTCGAGCCGAAAGGATGGAAATCACCTTGTGCGGGTGATCTCGGGGGCTGGGAACGGCACGCACAATCCGTAGCGTGCAGCATCTGCTTCCCGCCGGTCAGCGGCGGTCGCTGGCCGAGTTGGCGGATCGGCTGGATCTGGCGGTGGGTGATGTGCCGGCGAAAAGGTCGGCGTTCTGGATCATGCTGGTGTTGTCGGCGGTGATCGCGATTTCGGGTGTAGTGGGCGATTCGACCGCGACGGTGATCGGGGCGATGATCGTGGCGCCGTTGTCGGTGCCGATTCTCGGTATCGGCCTGGGGATCGCGACCGGTGACGGCCGTTTGATCGGGCGCAGTGTGCTGCTGGTGGTGGCCGGGATCGGGCTGGTGATCGCGCTGGGATTCCTGTTCGCGCAGCTGCTGCCGAACCCGGTGAGCGTGCTGTCGAATTCGCAGGTGGTCGGGCGGACCTCGCCGAAACTCATGGACCTCACCGCGGCGCTGGCGACCGGCGTGGTCGCCGCGGTCGCGATCACCCGCCGCGACGTGGGCGACGTGCTGCCCGGCGTGGCCATCGCGATCTCGCTGGTGCCGCCGCTGGGTGTGGTCGGCGTGTGCCTGGGCTCCGGCGCGCCCGCGCTGGCGCTGGGCGCGTTCGTGTTGTTCGCCTCCAACGTGGTGGCGATGATCATCACGACGACCGCGCTGCTGGTGGTCGCCGGGTACGGTCGGGAAGCGCGGGCGATCGGTGCGCGGCGCGGACGCGCGTACCTCGTGCTGGCCGTGGCGCTGGTGCTGGTGGCGGCGCCGATGACGGTGAATTCGCTGACCTCGTTGTGGGCGGGGCAGATCGCCGACGCCACCCGGGACTGGCTGCGCGACAGCCCGGGCGCCGAGGTGACCGACGTGTCCCTGCACAGCGATACGGCGACGGTGTCGGTGCTCGCCCCGGCGGAACTGCCGCCGCTCACGGAGCTGCAACGGGTGGTCGACGATCTGGTTCCGTGGGACCCCGAGGTGGTCGTGGTGCACACGGTGGGCGGCCGGGTCCCCGGTCGGTAGGCGCACCGGGCTTGCGCCGGGATACGGGGCGGGGGTATAACAGGGCTCTGGTTCCGATCACCGATGTCCGGGAGTCGCGGTCGAATGATGTGGCGCAGCAAGGCTTTCTCGCGAGCGGCCGGTGGGTCGCGGCGCGGGGCCTACGTGGCGGCGCTGCTCACCGCGCTGCTGCTGGCGCTGCCGATGACGCATTGCGCGGAGGCGCGAGGCCTTGCCGCGGGTCACCATACGCACGCGGCGATGTCCGCCGAAACCGCGGGGCCGGTGCGAGACCACGCCCACACGGTGGCCGGAGGCCCGCTGGACGGCCACTGCCTGCTGCACTTCGATCACTGCCGCGCCGAGCCGGTAGTGCGCGGCACCGCCGGAAGCGTTCCGGCGCAACATATGGTCCTGCTCGCGCTGGCCCCCGCGGTGCTCCTGGTGGCGGACTCCGACGACATCGTCTCCGCGGGGCCGCGAGATCCGCCCGGCCGCATGCCCGCTCTCGGAGGCCGCGCCACTCTGACTCGGCTCTGTATCGCTCGACGCTGACATGTCAGCGCCAGGCCGACGCCGCTGTGCGTCGGCCGGTGTCCGCTGCCTGCTCACGTCTGCGCCGCCGCGAAGGCGGCTCGATACAGAAAGCGACGGTCATGGACAAGATCGTGCTCGATACCCTCGCCGATCCCGCGGCGGCACTGGTGGGTTCCCCGGCGCCGGCCCGGTATCCGCATTCGCTGGTCGGCAATACGCCGGTGCTGTGGGTGAGTGCGCCGTTGGCGCCGGCGGGCCGGGGATTCTGGGCCAAGCTCGAAGGGTTCAATCCCGGCGGTATGAAGGACCGGCCCGCGCTGCACATGGTGCGCCGGGCCGAGCAGCGCGGCGATCTGGCGCCGGGCGCGCGGATCATCGAATCCACCAGCGGCACACTCGGATTGGGCCTGGCGCTGGCCGGAATCGCCGCCCATCACCCGGTGACGGTGGTGACCGACCCGGGCCTGGAACCGATCGTGGCGCGGATGCTGGCCGCCTACGGCGCTCGGGTCGACGTGGTGCCCGTGCCGGGATCATCCGGCGGCTGGCAGCAGGCGCGCCGCGACCGGGTCGCCGAACTGCTTGCCCGCGAACCGGATTCGTGGTCCCCGGACCAGTACGGCAACCCCGACAACGTCGAGGGATACGAGTCGCTCGCGCTGGAGCTGATCGAGCAACTCGGCGTGGTGGACGTGCTGGTCTGCGCGGTCGGCACCGGCGGGCACTCCGCCGGGGTCGCCCGGGTGCTGCGCCGGTTCAATCCGGAGATGAAGCTGATCGGGGTGGACACCGTCGCCTCGACGATCTTCGGCCAGCCCGCCGGACCTCGCCTGATGCGCGGACTCGGCTCGAGCATCCACCCGGCCAACGTCGACTACGACGCCTTCGACGAAGTGCACTGGGTAGCACCGGCGGAGGCGGTCTGGGCGGCCCGCACCCTGGCCGCGACCCATCACGCCAGCGGGGGCTGGAGCGTCGGCGCGGTCGGGCTGGTGGCGGGCTGGGCGGCCCGCGCGCACGACCCCGACCTGCGCGTCGCGGCCGTCTTCCCCGACGGGCCGAACCGCTACTTCGACACCGTGTACAGCGACGCCTACTGCGCCGCCCACGGCCTCCTCGACGCGCCGCCACCGCTCGAACCGGACACCATCGCGCATCCGGCCGAGCGCGTCGTGCGCTCTTGGACCCGGACCACCACCGTCATCGATCCGAAACACCTTCCGCTGGACCAGGAGTGGGCGTCGTGACCGTCTTCGCGAAATTCGGGAGCTTCGACGCGGCCGCCCGCCTGTTGATGATCAACCAGTTCGGCATCAACCTCGGCTTCTACATGTTGATGCCGTACCTGGCCGGTTATCTGGCCGGGCCGCTGGGCTTGGCGGGCTGGGCGGTGGGGCTGGTGCTGGGCGTGCGGAACTTCTCCCAGCAGGGCATGTTCCTGATCGGCGGCACCCTGGCCGACCGGCTGGGCTACAAGCCGCTGATCGTCGCGGGCTGTCTGCTGCGCACCGGCGGATTCGCGCTGCTGGTGTTCGCCACATCGCTGCCGGGACTGCTGATCGCCTCGGCGGCAACGGGTTTCGCCGGGGCGCTGTTCAACCCGGCGGTGCGTGCCTACCTCGCCGCGGAGGCCGGTGAGCGGCGCGTCGAGGCGTTCGCGGTGTTCAATGTGTTCTATCAGGCGGGCATTCTGGCCGGGCCGCTCGCCGGATTGTTGTTGCTGGCGTTGGACTTCCGGGTCACGGCGGGCGCGGCGGCGGTGATCTTCGCGATCCTGACCGCGGCGCAGTTGCTCGCGCTGCCGACCCGCCGCGGCGAGGCGCCCGCCGAACGGCGTTCGGTGCTCGCGGACTGGCGCGTCGTGGTCGGCAACCGCCGGTTCGTGTGGTTCGCGGCGGTGATGAGCGGTTCGTATGTGCTGTCGTTCCAGGTCTATCTGGCGCTGCCGCTGCAGGCGGAGTTCATCGCGGGCGCGCACGCACAGGCGCTGGTATCGGCGCTGTTCGTCGTTTCGGGTCTCGTCGCGGTCGCGGGCCAGTTGCGCATCACCGGCTGGTTCCGGGCCAGATGGGGTACCGCGCGCAGCCTCGTGACGGGGCTGGGAATCCTCGCGGCCGCGTTCGTCCCGCTGGTGATCGTGCCCGGTCCGGACCGTTTCGGTGCGCCGATCGCGGTCGCCGCGCTGCTGCTCTCGGCGGCGCTGCTGGCGGTGGGCACGGCGGCGGTCTTCCCGTTCGAGATGGACACCGTCGTGTCGATGTCCGGCGGGAAGCTGGTCGCCACGCACTACGGCTTCTACAACACCGTCGTCGGCGTCGGCATCCTCGTCGGCAATCTCGCCACCGGCGCGGTCCTCGGAGCCGCGCGCGACGCCGGGGCCGGGTGGGCGGTGTGGGCGGGTCTGGGCGCGATCGGCGTCCTCGCGGCGGTCGCCCTGCGCGGGTCGAATCGGCAGTCGCGAACCGTCGCGCCGAGCACGGGAGAGGGCGCGACGGTGGGCGCCGATCGGGCGTGAGCGCCGCGCTGCCCGGGCGTGCCGTTCACCGGGCGGAGGTGTGGCGTTCACGCGGGCGGGTTAGCGTGTCGCGGATCGATTCCGGGGACTGTCGACAGCCCCGAGTACGTGGATCCGAAACGCCGTGCAGAGAAGACGTTTCAGACGTGGGTGAGGGTGTTGGTAAGAATCCGGCGAGTCGTCGAGTCATGACCGAACTGGTCGGGAAGGTGCACGTGCAGTTGCGGTTTCGGCACAATGGGGCGGTGCTCGACTACCGTGCCAGCCGGGTCGCGGCCGCCAATCTGGCGACCGAACTCGTCCAGCACGGCGTCGAGGTCCGCGTCGACGAGGAAGTCGACGACGCGCTCGCCGACCTGCCTTTCGCCGAATTGTGGTCTTCGTGACCGCCGGATTACCAGGCGTCCACGTGAATGATCCCGTCCAGGTCGGTGCGGGAAGCGGGCTTGAATTCGGTGCCCTTCGTGTAGGCGACGGGGAGCAGGGCGCCCTGGGCCACCGTCTCGTAAGGGACGCCGAGAAGTTCGGCGGCTTCGCGTTCGTACTTCAAATGCAGTGTGGTCCAGGCGGTTCCGAGGCCGCGCGAGCGCGCCGCCAGGCAGAAGCTCCACACCGCGGGGAACAGCGAGGCCCAGTGCGACGCGCTGCGTGCGCTGGGAACGTTGTCGACGCGACCGGAGATGCACGGCACCAGCAGCACCGGAACCTCGCCCATGTGCTGGGACAGGTACTGCGCCGAACTCGCGACGCGCTGTCGCACGCCGTCGGCCTCGGGGTCCTCGACCGCCTGGTTACCGGGGTAGTCGGGCGAGGACGCGTACTCCTCGAACCCGCGCCGGTACAGCTCGCCCAACGCCCGCCGCTTCTCGGCATCGGTCACGACCAGCCAATGCCACCCCTGCCGATTCGACCCGCTCGGCGCCTGCACCGCCAGCTCGATGCATTCGCGGACGACCTCGAGCGGTACCTTCCGATCCAGGTCCAGCCGTTTGCGCACGGCCCGCGTGGTCGACAGCAATTCGTCCGGGGAGAGGTCCAGCTCGATCGGCATACTCGGCTCCTGTCGCGTTCATGATCCGTCCGCTCGACCGTACGTCACCCGCCCCGTGCACCTGCCCTCCGAATACCGATCGCCCCGGAAGGACGGTGGCCCGCCATAGAAAAACGCAGGCGCGCACGGCTTCTCGCGGTGGAGGCATCACTTATGCTTGGCGGCAGGACTCACGGCCCGACGGGGCCGGGCGGAGGGATGGCATGAAAGCCGCTGTATACGACCGTTACGGCGGACCGGAGATGCTGGCCGTCACCGACGTGCCGGCGCCCACGCCGAAGGAGCGGCAGGTCCTCGTCCGGGTCCACGCCACCTCGATCAACCTGTCGGACTGGGAATGTCTGCGGGGATCACCGCTGTACTCGCGCATCGACGGACCGCGAGTGCCGGGACGGCGGATTCTCGGATCCGACATCGCCGGACGCATCGAGGCGGTCGGGACGGGCGTCACCCGCTTCCGGCCCGGCGACGAGGTCTACGGCGACAATCTCGCGCTGAAAGGAGGATTCGCGGAGTACGCGGTGATCCCCGAGTCCGCGCTGGCCCACAAACCGCCGGACCTGACCTTCGCCGAGGCCGCGACGCTGCCGCAGGCCGGTGCGATCGCGCTACAGGGCACGCTCGATGCCCGTCCCGGTGCGGCCGTACTGATCAACGGCGCGGGCGGCGGCTCGGGAACGTTCGCCATCCAGCTCGCCAAGAACGCCGGCGCCCACGTCACCGCGGTCGACAACACCGCCAAACAGGATTTCATGCGCGCGCTGGGGGCCGACGAGACGATCGACTATCACGCTCGGGACTTCACCGTGACCGGACCGTACGACCTCGTGCTCGATCTCGTCGCCTATCGTTCGGTGTTCGCCTATCACAGGGCGCTCCGGCGGGGTGGCCGGTACCGATGCGTCGGCGGCACCACACGGGCATTGTTGCGGATGACGACGGGCGGGTTCCTGCTCGGCGCCGTGACGGGACGGCGCCTGGGTGTCCTCGTGGTGAAGCCGGGGCCGCGACATTTCACGCCGCTCGCCGACCAGTGTGTCGCCGGGCGGGTCGGCATTCACATCGATCGCACCTTCGCACTCGACGAGGTCCCGGAGGCTCTGGCGCATGTCGGCGAAGGACATTCGCTCGGGAAGACCGTGGTCATGATCGACTGACCTCTACTCGCGGCTCGCCCGCTCCACCCGCCCCGTGCATTCACCGAAGGTGATGGTGGTGCCGGCGGGGCCGGGGGCGGCGGCGCGCAGCGTTACCTCGTCGCCGTCGCGGAGGAAGGTGATTTCGGTGCCGTCGGCGAGGGGTAGTGGGGTTGTTCCGCCCCAGGCGATTTCGAGGAACGAGCCGCGTTGGCGGCGCTCGGGGCCGGAAATGGTGCCGCTGGCGAAGAAGTCGCCCGCGCGCAGCGCCGCGCCGTTGACGGTCGCGTGGGCCAGCATCTGCGCGGGGGTCCAGTACGTCGAGGCATAGGGCGCGGTGGAGACCACCTCACCGTTGAGGACGACGTCGATATCGATATCGAAAGCCCAAGCGGGAGTCGAGGAGTCGTCCAGATAGGCGGCCGGTGGCGGGTCCCGTGGCGGCGGTGCGACGCGGGCTCGATCGAGGCACGCCATCGGGGTCACCCACGCCGCGATCGAGGTGGCGAAGGACTTCCCGAGGAACGGTCCCAAGGGGACGTACTCGAATGCCTGGATGTCGCGGGCGGACCAGTCGTTGGTGAGCACCAGGCCGAAGATGTGGTCGTCGGCGTCGCTCAGGGTGACTTCCCCGTGCGGCACCGGGGATCCGAGGACGAACCCGACCTCGGCCTCGATGTCGAGACGGCGGCTCGGGCCGAAGGTGGGCGGGCCCTCGGGCTCGGGTCGCAACCCCTTGGGCCGCCGGATGGCCGTGCCGCTGGGGACGATCGTGCCCGCTCGCCCGTGATAACCGATGGGCAGGTGCTTCCAGTTCGGCGTCAGGGGCGGCTGCCCGGGACGGAAGATCCGCCCCACGTTGGACGCATGGAACTCGTTGCCGTAGAAGTCCACGTAGTCGGCGACGGTGAAGGGCAGGTGCAGCGTGCAGTCGTCCAGCGGAATCGACTCGGACACAATACTTTCGGCTGCGTCCGGGCTGTCCACCGCGCGAACGATGCTCGCGCGCACCCGATCCCAGGTAGTCCGGCCCCGGGTAAGCAGGATGTCGAGGTTCGCGGTCTCGACGGCCGCGATGTCGTCGTCCGCCGCGCCCGCGTGCCGGAGCAGCGCGGCGACGTTCAGCACGCGGTCACCGAGCCGGACGCCGAGCCGCGGCCCGTCCGCCGCTGTCGAGTACGAGCCGTACGGCAGATGGGTGCTTCCGAAGCCGGTGGCGCCCAGTTGTTTTGCGGCGGTCATCCGATAGTCTCCGGTCGGTTCGCCCAGACCCAGGCGTACTTGCCGTCGTCCGTGGCCGTCCCGCCTTCGCCGAGTTCCAGCGGCCGGAAGGTGTCCACCATCACCGCCAGTTCGTCGACACTCCGCACGCCGAGCGACGCCTCCATCGCGCCGGGTTGCGGTCCGTGCGCGAGCCCGCCCGGATGCAACGACACCGAGCCGATCCCGATACCGGAGCCCTTGCGCGCGGCGTAATCGCCTGCGACATAGAACATCACCTCGTCGGAGTCGACATTGGAGTGGTAGTACGGCACCGGTACCGACAGCGGGTGGTAATCCACCTTGCGCGGCACGAAATTGCAGATGACGAAGTTGTCGCCCTCGAAGACCTGGTGCACCGGCGGCGGCTGGTGGACCTTGCCGGTGATCGGCATGAAGTCCTCGACGTTGAACGTGTACGGGTACAGGCAGCCGTCCCAGCCCACCACGTCGAACGGGTGGTCGGCGTAGACGAACCGCGTGCCGACGATGCTCGCGCCCGCGCGATGCTTCACCAGTACCTCGATCTCCGTGCCCGCGGCGAGCAGCGGTTGCCCGGGGCCGTGCAGGTCACGCTCGCAATAGGGCGCGTGCTCGAGGAACTGGCCGAAGCGCGACAGGTAGCGCTTGGGCGGGGCGATATGACCGTTGGCCTCCACGGCGTACAACCGGCTCGGCCCCTCGGGCACCCAGCGATGGGTGGTCGCCCGCGGAATGACGACGAAATCGCCTGTGCGGTAGGGCAATACGCCGAATACCGTCTCGACGACGCCACGGCCCGCCTCGACATACACGCATTCGTCGCCGACCGCGTTGCGGTAGTACGGCGATGCCGCCGCGGCCACCACGTAGGCGATGCGCACGTCGACGTTGCCCAGCACCAGCCGGCGACCGGTCACGGCGTCGATCCCGGCCACGGCGTCGCCGAACAGGTCGTGCAGCCGCAGGTGGCGCGGTGTGAGTGGATGGTTCGGCACGGTCGACTGGTCCGGCAGGTCCCAGATCTCACTGCCGATGATCGCCGAGGGGATCGTGCGGTGATACAGCAGCGAGGAGTCCGACGAGAAGCCCTCCTCCCCCATCAGTTCCTCGTACCGGAACCGGCCCGCATCGTCACGGAACTGGGTGTGCCGGGTATCCGGCACCTCGCCCACACGTCGGTAGTACGCCATACCCAATCCTCGATGTCCGATAAACGGTTATTGAGCGTCCTATTATCGCCCATGCTCCGCTACAGTCTGAGGCATGTCAATCCCGAGGCAGTGGCAGCCGTGACACGGACGGAACCGAACGACGGTGCGCAGACACTCGAGCGGGGACTGGCCGTTCTGGTCGAGTTGAGCCGCCACCCCGAGGGCCTGACCACCGCGCAGGTCGCGGCGGCCTGCGGGTTGCACCGGTCGATCACCACCCGGCTGCTGGTGTCGTTGCAGCGCACCGGTTTCGCGCGGCGCGAGGAGGGCGGTGCGTACCGGGTCGGCCCGGCGGTCGCCGAACTGCTGGGTCTGTCGCGGCCGCAGTTGCGCGAGGTGGCCGAGCCCGTTCTCCGACGCCTCGCGCGGACCGTGGACGCCACCGCGTCGCTGGTGGAGGTGGTCGACGGGTTCGCGGTCACCACGCTGGTCGCCGAACCGCCGAGCGACGGGCCGCGCTTCTCCTACCGCCTCGGCAACCGCGATCCCCTCGACCGCGGTGCGGGCGGGGTGGCGGCGCTGGCCGCCGGGCCGCCGCGACCGGGCGAACCCGACCGGGTCACCGCGGCGCGCGCCGACGGCTACCTCGTCACCCACGGCGAACTCAATTTCGGCGCCCACGCCATCGCCGCCCCGCTGCCCGGCTGGGGTCGGCCCGCGGCGGTCAATATCGTCACCAACCGGCAACCCGTCATCGATGCCGCCCGCCAACCGCTGCTCGACGCGGTCCGGGAGATCAGCGCCCACGTCCCGAATCCCGAACCGTCAGGGCGGCAATGAGGCCCGCGGTCAGATCACCGGGCGTTCGCGCGGGACAGGTTCCAGCTGTTCCAGGTGTCCTCGCCGGCACGGTGGAGCAGGCGGCCGCGCAGCTGGGTGCGGAGCGGGTCGGGTAGGCGGTCGGCGGCGGGGAGGACATCGAGGGAGAGTTCTGCCAGGTAGTCGGTGTCGAGGTTCTTGCCGTGCTGCCAGCGGTCGATATTCCGGTCGGCGATGAGGGCCTCCGGGTTCAGCGCGGCGAGCGCGAGCAGGGCGGCCGTCGCGGTTCCGACGGCGGCGCGGGGCAGCCAGGTCAGTTCGAGCCGCATGATGGCGACCACCACCAGCACGTATACGACGCCGAGCCAGAGTTCGCAGGTCTCGACCAGCAGCCGCAGCACGGTGAAGCCGTAGGCCTGCTGATAGGTCCACATGCGGCCTAGCGCGGACGCGAGGATCACCAGGGTGAGGCCGCTGATCGCGCACAGCAGCACCCGCAGCCAGCGGCGATCCGCGGTGGAATCCTTTGCCGCCCAGCGCAGTACGGCCAGGATAACCGCGAGGGTGAGCACGGTGACCGCGGACAGCTGCCAGAAGCCGCTGCGCGCGTATTCGGCATAGGTCAGCCCGGCGGTGCGCTGTACGTAGCCGTCGCCACCGAACAGGGCCACCAGCTGCGCCGCGACGAACACCGCGAACACCACCGTCAGCGCGCCGACCGGCAGGCCCCACTCGGTCCTGCTCAACGTCCGGCCCGAAACCCCTTGGCGCTCTTCGGCAGCGGGCGGCGGTCCGGCGAGCAGGTACATGGCGCTGACGGCGGCAGTGCCCGCCACCGCGAACACGACGAGCCAGCGCGCGACGGAATCGCCGTCCAGGTTCGGCACCAGCCCGACGACGAGGGCGCCGAAGGTGGCGTCGGCGCTGCCCAGCAGGGGCACGAACACCAGTAGCAACGCCACGGTCGCGACGGCCGAGACGCCGAGGCGCCGATGGCGGGTTCCGACCCCTTCGCGCGCTCGGCCCAACGCCGTATATACCCAGGCGAGAGCGCCGAACGAGGACAGCGGCACGGCGATGGCGTCATAGAGCACACCGTGGACCGACCGCCGCCCGATCACCGCCAGTGACCCGGCCACGGCCGCCGCCACGGCGCACAGCACGAACAACCACTCCGCCGCGCGCACGACGCCGACGGCCAGCAGCGCCAGCGCCACAGCGGTCCACCAGATACGTTCCCAGCCGCGCCCCGTCACCGCCCCGGCCGCTCCCCGGGCGCGGCGGTCGACCACGATCACCGCGGCCACAGACGCGGAACCCGCCAGCAGCCAGCCGATTCCGGGCCGGTCCACCGGAACCGTCAGTGCCGCAACCAGTCCCGCGACGCCCGCGGCGGGCAGCACGCCGGACGGACAGGTCACCCGCCGCCCACCCGGCGGGGCAACCGGCGGTGGAGGATGCATTGGAAACGTCGGCAGCCCGGTCCGACCGGACAACGGGCCACGGCCCCCGGCGCCGACGCCGGCGTCAACGCCGGAGCCAGTGTCAGAGCCGGTGCCAGAACCAGCGCCGGAGCCCGCGCCCGCACCGAAGCCGGTGTCAGCACCGCTGCCACTGCCACTGCCAGCGCCGGTGCCGGTGCCGGTGCCAGCGCCAGCGCCGGTGCCGGTGCCGGTGCCGGAGCCGGTGCCGGTGCCGGGGCCGGGGCCGGGGCCATCGGGCACGGTGGAAGTCTTTTCAGGTGCTCGCCAGAGGAGTTCGTCCCATGGCGATAGGAGCTGGGTGCCAGGCTCTTTCGGGGGGCCGGGCGTGGTGTCGCTGGTGTGCTCGGCAGGTGTGCCGGGTGGCTCCGGGGCTTTCGGTGCCTCGTCTGCCTTTGGCGTCGAGGGGTTTTCGTCGTGGGCGGGTTGTTCGGACATGGCTGTTCTCCTGAGGGTGTGCGTTATCGCCCCGGGAGCCGATCGGCGGCCCGGGGTGCGGGTGGCGGGGGTGCTTAGTGGCTCGGCGGCGCCGTGGCCGGAAGTGTCACGCGGATACGGGAACCGGGATCGGTCACGGCGATGGTGCCGCGGTGCAGGTCGACCACCCAGCGGGCGATGGCGAGACCGAGGCCGGTGCCGCCGCCGTCGGTGCGGCCGCCGCGGGTGAAGCGGTCGAAGACGCGGGCGCGTTCGGCGGGCGGTATCCCCGGGCCGTCGTCCTCGACATCGATGACGAGATCGCCGCCCGCGGTGTGGGCCCGGATGCGGACCTGGCCGCCCGCCGGACCGTGCCGGGCGGCGTTCTCCAGCAGATTCAGCAGCACTTGATGCAGCCGGGCCCGGTCGGCGTACACCGTGGCCGCGGCGGGCCGCACCTCGCTGTGGAAACGGATGCCCCGCCCGAGGACCGCGGCCATGACCTCGCCCTCGGCCACCACTTCCGCGAAAAGCGTTGCGACGTCGATCTCTTCACGATCCAGCGGCATCGCGCCCGCCTCGATACTGGAGATGTCGAGCAGTTCGGAGACGAGCCGGCCGAGCCGTTCGGTCTGTGCCAGCGCGGTTTTCAGGGTTTTCGGGTCGGGCTCGGACACCCCGTCGACCAGGTTCTCCAGCACGGCGTTCAGCGCGGTGATCGGCGTGCGCAGTTCGTGCGAGACATTGGCGATCAGTTCGCGGCGCTGCCGGTCGGCGGCGGCGAGGTCGGCGGCCATTCGGTTGAACGCCTCGGCCAGTTGCCCGACCTCGTCCCGCGAGGACGCCCGCACCCGATTCGTGTAGTCGCCGTGGGCCATTCGCTGTGCGGCCGCGGTCATCTCACGCAGCGGCTTGGTGATGCCGTGCGCCAGGAACTGCGAGGTCACCAGCGCGATCACCATCGCGGACAGCGTGGTCAACGGCGGCAGCCAGCCGATCCGCAACCGGAAGTAGCCGAAGGCGAGCCCGCCCGCGAAGATCATCAGCACGGCCAGCTTGAGCTTGATGGACCGGATCCGGTCCAGGGGCCGCGGCAGCGTCTCCGCCACCCGGTCCAGCGCGCCCCGCAGTCTGCTCACGGCGGGGTCGGCCCGTGGGACGTCATGCTCGATCACCGCGCCTCCAAGGCGTAGCCGACACCGTGCACCGTGCGAATGAGATCGGCGCCCAGCTTGCGGCGCAACGCCTTGATATGACTGTCGACGGCGCGGGTGCCCGCCGCATCCGCCCAGTCCCACACCTCCTCGAGGAGCCGTTCGCGCGGATGCACCACGCGCGGACGCCGGGCCAGCCGGGCGAGCAGATCGAACTCCAGCGGTGTCAGCTTGGCCTCCACCCCCGCGCGCCAGACCCGGCGCTGATCGGCGTCGATCCGCAAGTCCCCGACCACGATCCGGGCGCCGTCCCCGGCGCCCGCGCGCTCGACCCGGCGCAGCAGCGCGTGCACCCGGGCGGTGAGCACGCGTAGTGAAAACGGTTTGGTCAGATAGTCGTCGGCGCCGACGCCGAGCCCGATGAGCTGGTCGGTCTCGTCGGCGCGCGCGGTGAGCATCAGCACCGGAACCGGCCGGGCGGCCTGGATCCGCCGGCAGACCTCCAGCCCGTCGAAGCCGGGCAGCATGACATCGAGCACCACCAGATCCGGCTCCAGCGTCTCGGCCGCGGCGACCGCGCCGGGACCGTCGTGCGCCGTCTCGACGGTGAACCCTTCGGCCCGCAGCCGCGCCGCCACCGATTCCGCGATCGTGATCTCGTCGTCCACGACCAGAATCCGGCGCGCCGTCACTCCCCCGGCCGGTACGTTCTGTTCCATATCGGGGACCCTAACCACCCGCTGTGGAGAGAACCGGTATCAAGTGTGGAGATTTCGTGTGCACGGAATGCCGCACCCGCGCCGGAAGTTGCTGGAGCCATGAAAGCTTTGATGTACGACCCGGACGCGAAGCACGGTCTGCGACTCGGCGAAGCCCCCGATCCGACGCCCGGACCCGGGCAGGCGCTGGTGCGAATCGCGGCGACATCGCTCAACTTCGGTGAGGTCACGTATCTGAGCAAGAGCTACGCTCCCGGCGAGGTGGCCGGCTGGGACGCCGCGGGAGTCGTGGTCGCCGCGGCCGCCGACGGCAGCGGCCCGGCGGTCGGGCAGCGGGTCGTCACCTTCGGCTGGCGGGGCGGCTGGGCCGAGCTGCGCGCGGTGGACACCGGCGAGCTGGCGGTGGTGCCGGACGCGGTCGACCTCGGCGCCGCCGCGGCGTTGCCCGTGGCCGGTGTGACCGCGTTGCGTGCGCTGCGCAGGCTGGGCCCGCTCGTCGGCCGTCGGGTACTGATCACCGGCGCGTCCGGCGGGGTCGGGCGCTTCGCGGTCCAACTCGGCGCGCTGGCCGGAGCGCACGTGGTCGCGGCGGTCGGACGACCGGAGCGCGGGGCGGGACTCACCGAATCCGGTGCGGCCGAGGTGGTTTCGGGTGGGCTGGCGGACGTACGGGAGCCGGTGCACGGAGTGATCGACAATGTCGGCGGCCCGCTGCTGGCCGACGCCTACGCGCTGCTGGCCCCGGACGGCCTCGCCCTGAGCGTCGGCAAGGCGTCGATGGCGCCGACCACGATCGACTTCGAGCAGGCCCGGGTGACCAATCCCGGCGCCCGGATCGAAGCGTTCGGGGTCGGTCCCGGCTTCGGCCCGGACCTGGCCTACCTGGCCGCGCTCGTGGCAGCCGGCCGGCTCGTCCCGCAGGTAGGCTGGCGCGGCGACTGGGCACAGGCGGGCGACGCCGCCGAACTGCTGCTCGGCCGCAAGGTGAACGGCAAGGCGGTCCTGGATATATGAAGACGACAGCGTAAGGGGTCAGCCTTGGAATCCACCGACATCGACGTCGACACCGAACTCGGTCGCCTGCGCGTCACCGTGACGGGTTCCGGTGCGGCACTGGTGATGTGGCCGAGCCTGCTGATGGACGCGAGCCTGTGGCAGCCGCAGGTCGAGCATTTCGCCCGGCGCTATCGCACCATCGTGATCGATCCGCCGGGACACGGCCGATCCCAGTCGCTGGACCGGGAATTCGACTTCGACGAATGCGCGCGCTGCGTCGTGGCGGTCCTCGACCGGCTGGGTGAGGCGCGCGCTCATTTCCTCGGCAACTCGTGGGGCGCGATGATCGGCGGCACCTTCGCCGCGACGTACCCCGACCGCGTGCACAGCGTGGTGCTGATGAACGGGACGGCCTCGCCCGCCTCGCGGCGGCAGCGGGCGGAGTACGGCGTGCTGCTCGCGATCGCGAAGCTGCTGCGCGGCATCCGGCCGCCGCTCACGGTGGCTGTGCTGCGCGCCTTTCTGGGACCCACCAGTCGCGGCACCCGCCCGGAGGTGGTGCGGCGGGTCCGCGCCGCCGCCATCGACAACGACGTGGCCTCGGTGGTCTACGCGGTGCGGTCGGTCGTGATGCGCCGCCCCGACCAGCGAGAACTGTTCGGCTCCATCGAATGTCCGGCGCTGGTCGTCGCGGGGCGGGAGGACGACACCTTCCCGCTGCCCGAACTCGAGGCCATGGCCCGCGCCATTCCCACCGCCGAACTGGTCGTGCTCGACGACGCCGCGCACTTGGTCGCCGCCGAGGTCCCCGAGATCGTCAACGACTTGGTCGATCGGTTCCTCGTCGAGCACGGACACTGATACGCACGACGAAACATGTTCGGGGCGACCATATTCCGGCCACCACGCACGGAGCCGGGCGAGGCGTCGATGTGACGCCCCGCCCGGCTCACGTACGGTCAGTTGGCCGGTGCGGGCGTATTGATCGTCTGGAAGAACTGCACCGCGGCAGCGATGCCGACGGGGACACCGACCACGAGCGATCCCGCGGCCGCACCCAGCGCGACACCGACGCTGGCACCCGCGATGCACCCGCCGGGCGCACCGGCGAAGAAGATCGGTGCCGTGAGCGCGCCGACGGTCAGCGCACCCAGCACACATCCGCCGACCAGGCCGACGAGGCCACCGATCAGCGTGCCGACACCCGTGGCCAGGCCGAACTGGGTGCTAGCGGCCGACAGCGCCGAGTTGAAATCGGCCTGGGCGTCGACGGATTGCAGCGGCATGTCCACCGGGTGCGCGGTGGCCGGGTCGGTGCTGGGGGTGAGGGTCGCGGTGTTGCCGTCGATGGCGGCCGACACCGGGAACTCGAGCCCGTTCATCTGATAGGCGAGCGGTAGACCCCCCAGCACCGTGCCCGCCGCGTCCCGCACCACGAACTGGTTGTCCCGAGCCTCGAGGAAGCCCGCGTCGGTGGTGACGACGACCGATCTACCGACAACGTCGGCGTCCCAATGGATAACGGCGGCGTCGCTCTGCTCGGCGGCGGCCGGAGCGGCGTGCACCGCACCTGTGGCGGCGGTCAGCGCCCCGACGACGAGTACGGACGTGGCTGCGAACTTCCGAAACTTCATGTGATTCAGTGCTTTCTTCAGTACCTGCGCCGCCGGTCCGGCGCGCACGGCCCTAAAAGGGCCTGCTGGGAGAGTCGGGCCGCGCTGTTACCCGGGTGGTTCCGTTGTGTGAACTCCGGGAAAATTGGGAATTCGCAGCAACCTTCGGCGTCGCCCCGATCAACCGCGAGGGAACCCGTTACGTGTCAACGAACTTCGCGACCGCTCAACCGAAATCGCGGGCGAGCACGGCGCGGGCATAGGCCTCGGCCAGCGTGATTCCCGCGATCCGGCGCAGCCGGGCGAGTTCGCGGCGGCGTTCGCCGGTACAGACCGTAGCCTCGAGTTCCCCGTCCAGGAAGTGGAGGACGTGCTGGAGGCCGCGGACGGTCTCGACGCTCGCCGCGCGGTCCAGGGCCCTCACCTCGTCGACCACGCGCAGCAGTCGGCGTTCCAGACCGAATCGGCGTTCCAGACCGAGCATCTCGCCTCCCGCGCAGCTGTGCGTGTCCGCCGTCGGCCGCGCCGAAGTCCGTCGTTCGCCGCCGCACCGTAAGCCACACCTATCGTACCGTTAAATAACGGTACATCAAGCAGTGGTGTGCTTGGTGTGGTCGCGAACCCATTGCGCGACAACGGCGCAGGCGGAGATGAGCGAGACGGCGCCCGCCGCCCAGGCCCACGGCGTCAATCCGGCGTTGGCGTACGCGCTCACCCGGCTGCCCGGCAGCACGTACGCGCCGTTGCCGAAATACGCGCGCATCACCAACCCGAGTTGGCCGCCCAGATCGCGGCTCACGCCGACCATGGCCTTCGCTTCGGGCCCCTTGGTATTCAGGTAGACCAGCGTGATCAATACCCACCCGGCCGAGGCCAGCGCGGACAGCATCGCCAGGCGCGACAGTGTGCGGCTGCGGGCCCGCAGATCGAAAACCACGAAGCAGACGGTCAGGATGCCGGTCGCCGCGGTCAGAATGCCCCACGCGCCGGTGACCCGCACGGCGGCGGGCGGCGATTGCGACCAGGCGTTCAGCGCGCTGGTGGTGATCTCCATCCGGCCGAAGGCGTTGATGCCGATCGAGCCGTCGAAACCCGAAGCGCTGAGCCATGGTTCGAACAGCAGCGCCAGGGTGACCAGGCTCCCCGCCGCCGCGCTCACATACCCCCACCGCCCGCGCAGCGCGCGCAGGGCGGACAGATCGAACTGGAACCGGTCGGGAGCGACCGCGGCAGTGGTTGATTCACGTCGAAGGTCGTTCGCCCGCCAGGGCGTCGGCTGCACCATCATGCTCGTTTCGTGGTGAGGTTGCGGCAGGGAAGGGGCGATGTCAGAAGCGCGGAATCGCCTTGGAGGGAGTCAATTTGACGTTTCCGGTCCAGTACTCGGAATTCGCCATGACCTGGAGGACCTCCGACGCTCGGGACAGGTTCTCGGCCTGCGCGGCGCCCAGGTACTGCTGCGCGAGGTGCGGCATGATGAACCGGTTCATCAGCTGACCGCGCTCCTGCGACCAGCCCTCGAACTCGACCGGCAGCGGGTAGTCCGGATTCGACTGCACCACAGCGCCACTGGCGTCCCGGGTGATCCGGCTGCCGCCCGCGAGCGCCTGGATGCCGCGGATCTTGTCGCGGGTCGGGTTGGCGAAATAGTCGCGCAGGTAGGCCATTTCCTCGCGGGTGAGTTCGTTCTCGTGCACGTGGTCGATGTAGCGGCGGTTCGCGAGCCGGTGCGCGGTCTGCTGGAACAGGGCCACGTTGGCCGGCGAGGTGCCCAGCTTGAGCACGGCCAGTGACGCCGCGGCCTCGCCGATGTACTTGTCGCCGTCCCACACACTGGGCGCGAAGTTCTGCCGGTAGTTGTAGGCACGGATGGCATCGGTGATCATCGAGTGGTCGGTGAAACCGGCGTCGGTCAGCGCGGCGCCCACGTCGGTGAGCGACCCGCCGCGATTGAGCACCCGGTCGACCGCCGCGGCGGCGCTGCGCGGGGTGTGGCGGCCGCCGTGTTCGCGCACCGCCGACCTGGCGGCCTCCATGATCTGACCGCGTGTCCGGTAGTAATTGAGCATCCAGCCCTTCTCGTGCACCAGCGCGTTGGTCCGCCACATTCCGACCTCGGCGCGGTTGCGCACCCGCGAGTGCGGGTCGAGAGGGTTTCTGCGATAACCGAACAGCGCCGCCGCGATCGGGTTGTTGTTGACGGTGTTGACCGCGGTCAGTCCGGCGAGCAGGCCCGGCGACATCGAATGCGCGGCGCCGCCCGTGCCCATGCCCAGCGCGGCGCCGCCCTCGGCGGACTTGCCGCCGCCCTGCCCCTGCATGGCGAGCGCGAATCGGTTGGCCATCCACTCGTTGCCGCGGTCGAGCCCGGCGCTGAGCCGCTTCAGCTGCAGGATGGCGATGATCTCCACGATCGCGCCGAGCACCAGCACCACCGTGACCTGCCCGCCGGCCTGCTCGAAAAGCTTGCCGAGGAACAGCGCGTAGATGGCGAGGAAGATGGTGTACGCGGTCATCCGAGCGCCCGAGACGAGACCGTCGACCAGATTGCGAGCCAGGAACGTCTGGGTCGGGCCGTAGACGAAACCGCCTGCGGCGAAACCGAACAGCGCCATGAACCCGTGATAGATGGCGTCCAGGGCGGCCCAGATTATCTTGATCGCGAGATACGCTCCGAAGCACAGCAGGATCGCGGCGCAGATGAGCAGCACGAGACCGGAACCGATCTGGCCCATGCTCGGGTTGTCGGCCTTCGCGTACGCGGTCGCGTCGCCGCAGGACCGCAGGCCGTTCAGCACGCGGTCCGTCTCGCCGGAGCGCACACCGGCCGACCACAGGGCGGCGCACTGCGGCGACTGATCGATCACGTGGCCGAAGTTCCACACCTGCACCGGGCGCCGGGCGAAGTTGTCCGCCAGATCGCTCTGCATATCGGTCATGAGGTGGTTCGTGTCGGGGTGCGAGTCGCCGCCCAGACCGGCGGCCACCGCCACACCCACGTCGCGGCCCTGCGCCAGCAGCCCGTGCGAGGACAGCACGTCCGCCAGCGGGTGGGCGAGGAACAGCGGCCCGAGCACGGCGACGCCGAGCATGGTGACGATCTGCACCGTGGCCTTGGCGTAGTGGCCGCGCAGCACGAACCACGCCACGCAGAACGCGCCGATGCCCGCCGCCGTCACCAGCACCATCGGGGTGGCGATCTGGCCGGTCACGCTGTCGGCGACACCGGTCAGCGCCCGCTCGAACGGGTCCAGCCAGCGGAAGCTGATCGCGAAACCGATCAGCCACACGGCACTGGTCACGATCACGATGTAGCCGACGAACTCCAGCCCGAGCACGGCGGAGATCACCGTCTCCAGCGGGCTGAACAGGCTGCCGTGACTGGTCGCGAAGACGTAGTCGGTCAGCCGGATACCGCCCGAGTCCCGGATGTCCATCCAGTTCAGGGCGTCGATCCCGGCGCCCCCGGCGGCCGCGTTGCTCTGGGCGCGGGCGACCGCGCCGACGCCGCCCGGGAAGACGAACAGCACGCCCAGGATCGCCGTGACCCACACCGTCCGGCGTCGCCTCGAGGTGGCGTCGATCCAGTCGCGGGCGCGCCGGAACAGCTTGCGCGGCAACCACTTCCGGGAATCCCAGAACGCCATCTCACGGTCGGACCAGGAGCGCCGACAGCCGGAATCCCGCGCGGGACCGTCGGCGATCGGGGCGAGTCTGGGCGTGTTCAGCACTGTGGTCATCGGATCCTGGTCGAGGGGGACGAAAGGGCGTCGCCGGACCCCCGGCCGAGCCCGGCGACCAAAGTTATGCCGCCGCGCGCCGGGTGGACAGGAATGCGACCAGCGTGATCGAAAATATGGAATGTCACCGAACGGCCCGTCGAAGGGCCTGTGCACCAGGGCTTTTCAGCCCGATGGCGAGGGCGCTGAGGTCATGTCGCCACCCATCCGGCGACTGTGATTGCGGCCACTGCGCGAACGGGAACAGCGATCAAGCCTGGCGCAGAGGGCATCTCGGCTACGCGTGCCGGACAGTACGCGGAACCCGCAGGCTCAGAGCAGATTTCGCGCGCGGCACTGCGTCCCGGAGGCGGTGTCCTCCGTGGCGACGCCGCGCGGACGGGCGACATCGGCCGCGAGTTCGTTGTCCGCGGTGAGACGGTGCACCGCGCGCTCGAGTGTGGGCATGATCTCGGCGATATCCAGTGCGCCGGCGGCATAGCGGCTGATGAGCCCGTAGCTGAGATTCACGAGAATGCGGTCGAGGTCGTCGCGGTAGCCCGGGTCCGCCGCGGCGAGGACGGCGGTCGCGGTCTCGCGCACGGCGGCACGGCCCTGGATGTCGAGCCGATGCCCGCCCGGTCCGCAGAGCGCGCGGTGGTACGCCTTCAGCATCTGCGGGCTGCGTTCCCAGGGCTCGAACACGCCGCGCAACAGCCGCATCAGCCCTTCCCGCAGCGTCTCGCCCGGTGGCGCGGGCGGTGCCGTATAGCTGCACTGCGCCATCCAGCGCTCGATCGCGGCGACGATCAGTTCGTCTCGGGTGCCGAAAAGCTTGTACACCGTGGTGAGCGAGACCCGCGCGCCACGCGCGACCTCTTGCACGTAGACGCTGTCGTACCCGCCACGCTCCAGTGACCGCACCACCTGAGCGAGGATCCGCGCTGCGGTATCCGATTCTCGCTCTTCACTCACGAAGCCAGCGTAGTATGAGAACCGGATAATCGAATTACTCTCAATGGGACTCTCAGATTTGAGAGCCTGGTTATCGAACGTGAGATGAGCCGGTGAAGGGTCGTAGTTCCCGCAGCACAGCCGAGGCCGGAGTGCCCGACGTAGCGTCGCTGCTGCGCCTGCTGCGTGCCGCGTCCAGGGAAGGAGCCGGCGCCGCAACGGCACTGGGCTTCGTGCTGGCGAGCGGCGGCAATCCGGGGGCGATCGCGCATACCGCGGGGGTGCCGGTCGCCGGTCGGTACGCGGTGCTGGCGCTCGAGACGGACCAGGGGGCCGACCGGCTCCGAACGGCGCTGGCCTCGGTCTACGGCGAGCGCGTGCTGCCACTGCTCGGCGCGGGCGGCGGCACGCTGCTGCTCGCCGAGGCCGACGCCGCCGACCGGTCGGTGCGGGACCTGTTCGCCTTCGCGGGGCGGGTCGCGCACGGCCCGCTGGCCGCGACCGTCGTCTCCGCGACCGTGCCGGGACTGCCGGAGGCCACCGACCTCGCCCACGATCTGCTCGATATCGTCCGCCGGCTCGGGTACGCCCCCCGTCTCTACGAGTTCGACGATCTCGCTCTCGAATACCAGATCACCCGTCCCGGCCCCGCCAACGAATACCTGCGGTCGCTGCTGCATCCCCTGCTGGCACACGACGATCTGCTCGAACTGCTGCGCCGCCGGGTCAGCGACAACTTCACCCGGCGGGCGACGGCACGCGCGATGCACGTCCACACCAACACCGTCGACTACCGACTCCGGCGCATCAAGGAACTCACCGGGATCGACCCGACCGAACCGGTCGGCCTGTGGTACCTGCAATCGGCGTTGATCGCCCACACCTACACCACCGGCGCGGGCCCGGTCGCCGACGGAACCGGGCAGCCGATCCGGCGGCAACCGCAACCCACCTGACTCCGGGCGCCGACTCGGTCAGGCGGCCCGTGGCGGTTCGGTGAGCGCTTGTTCGCGCAGGGTGGTGAGGATGCGTTTGAGGGTGCGGTGGATCTGCATCTGGGAGACGCCGTAGTGGCGTCCGATTTCGGTCTGGCTGCGGCCGGCGAAGAAGCGCTGGATGAGGATGTCGCGGTCGCGGGCGGGCAGCGCGGCGATGAGGGGGCGAATGGTGATGGCGTCCTCGAGCAGGGTGTAGCAGGGATCGGTCGTGCCGAGATGGTCGGTCAGGGTGGTCTGGCCGTCGCCGGTGTCGATAGGGGTGTCGAGGGATTCGGTGCGGTAGCTGTCGGCGGCGACGAGGGCCTGGGTGACATCCTCGCGGTCGGCGCCGAGCGCGTCGGCGAGGTCGGTGGCGGTGGGCATGCGGCCCAGTTGCTGGGCGAGGTCGGGGGTGAGGGCGGCGATGCGCTGGCGGAGTTCCTTGAGCGCGCGCGGCACGCGCAGCGCCCAGCCGTGATCGCGGAAGTGGCGGCGGACCTCGCCCATGATGGTGGGCACGGCGAAACCGAGAAAGCTGGCGCCGTGGCCGGGATCGAAGCGGTTGACGGCGGCGAGCAGGCCGACGCGGGCGACCTGCAAAAGATCGTCGTAGTCCAGACCACGGCCGGTGAAGCGGCGGGCGATGTGGTCGGCCAGCGGCAGGGCGCGGGTGATGATGTCCTCGCGCAGGCGTTGGTGGCGCGGGTCGCCCGGATCGAGGGCGGCGAGTTCGGCGAACAGGGGCTCGAGGCCGTCGTAGCTGTCGGTGCCGCGGCGGGAGCGCCGGGCGGTCGAGGACGGGGACGTGCGCGTGTCGGTGGGCATGGCCGAACTTCTCTCCCAATCTATGCGGACGGATATCGGACGCGCGCGGGACCGCGTCAGGCCACCACAGGCGTGCCGACGGGATCGAGCACGATCTTGACCGCGCCGTCGGACTTCTGCTGGAACATGCGGTAGGCGTCCGGCGCGGCGGACAGCGGAAGCCGGTGGGTGGCAAAGCCTTCCACGCCCAGCGGATCGCCGTCGGCCAGCAGCGGCATGATGTCGGGCGCCCAGCGGGTGACGTTCGCCTGGCCCATCCGCAACTGAATCTGCTTGTCGAACAGCACGCGCATCGGCAGCGGGTCCACCATGCCGCCGTACACGCCGACCAGCGAGATGGTCCCGCCGCGGCGCACGATGTCGATCGCGCTGCGCAGCGCGGCGAGCCGGTCGATACCGGCCGTGTCCATCATCTTCTGTGCCACCGCGTCCGGCACGAACGCCGCGGCGCGCTGGGCCAGCGACGAGACCGGCGACCCGTGCGCCTCCATGCCGACGGCGTCGATCACCGCGTCGGTGCCGCGCCCGTCGGTGCGATCGCGGATCACCTCGCCGAGGGAGTCGTGCACCCGTTCCATATCGACCACCTCGATCCCGCGCCCGGCCACCCGCGCCAGCCGCTCGGGCACGCGGTCGACCCCGATCACCCGCACGCCGCGATGCGCCGCGACGCGGCAGGCCATATCGCCGATCGGGCCGAGGCCCAGCACGGTGAGCGAATCACCGGCCGAGACCCCCGCGTACTCCACCGCCTGCCACGCCGTCGGCAGCACGTCGGACAGATACAGGAACCGGGTGTCGTCGGGGCCGTGCGGCACCTTGATGTGCGTGGCATCGGCATGCGGCACCCGCAGGTACTGGGCCTGCCCGCCGGGCACCTGCCCGTACAGCTTCGAGTAACCGAATAAGGCGGCGCCGGAGCCCTGTTCGCGCACCTGGGTGGTCTCGCACTGGGTGGGCAGTCCGGTCGTGCACATCGCGCAATCGCCACAGCTGATCTGGAACGGGACCACCACGCGATCGCCCACGGCGAGGGTGCTGACCTCCGGGCCCGTCTCGACCACCACCCCGATCGGTTCATGGCCGAGCACGTCGCCCGGGCTCATGTAGGCGCCCAGCACCTCGTACAGGTGCAGATCGGACCCGCAGATCGCGGTCGAGGTGACCTCCACGATCGCGTCCGTGGGCTGCTCGATGCGGGGATCGGGCACGTTCTCGACGGCGACATTGCGGCGTCCCTGCCAGGTCACGGCTCTCATCTGCGCTCCTCACCGAGATCGTTCGACTCCTTCCCGCGCTACCCGCCTCGGGGCCGCGCAAACTGCGGGACGGCCCGCATACCCCGGCGACAGCCGGGTAGTGCCGCAGACGTGGTCGCAACCGCGCCACCTCGTCGAGCCGGAGCGCTCGCCGAGCCACACGGCCGCCGAGGCGCCCGAATACGAAGGAGAGCAACCATGGGTACCGTGACAGCCGCCGTGGACGTCGAAGTCCCGATCCGGACCGCCTACGACCAGTGGACCCAGTTCGAGACGTTCCCCGAGTTCATGGAGGGCGTCGAACGGATCGAGCAGCGCGACGACACACATACGCACTGGAAGGTGCAGGTCGGCCCGGCCACCCGGGAATTCGACGCCACCATCAGCGAACAGCATCCCGACGAGCGGATCGCGTGGCATTCGGATTCCGGGCCGACGCATGCCGGTGTGGTCACCTTCCACCGCCTCGACCCGAACACCACCCGCGTCACCGCGCAGATGGACATCGATCCCGACGGGTTCGTGGAGAACGTCGGCGACAAACTCGGCGTGATCGATCGCCGGGTGCACGGCGACCTGAAGCGCTTCAAGAACTTCATCGAGCAGCGCGGGGCGGAAACCGGGCAGTGGCGTGGCGACGTCCCCCGCTCGCAACCCTGACCCGGAAGCACAGTGAGGCCCCCACGGAATCCCGTGGGGGCCTTGCCTTCAGCCCTGTTCCTCCTCGTCGAATTCGAAACGCAGGGCTTCGACGCAGCGCTCGTATTTGCGGGTCATCTCGGCTTCGCTGTCCGCGCCGATGAAGATGTCGGCCAGTTCGAAACTGTAGCTGTCCTGGGCGGGCGCATCGGACAGCCGGGCGCCCTCGGTGGCGACGACATCGATTGTGACGCCGGGTATCTCGTTCTGCAGCGCCTCGATCTCGGCTTCGGTCGGCACTCGGGTGACGACCGCGTCGGAGAAGCGGCGGTAGTACCACTTGGCGGCGATGTCGTACGGTCCCTCGTTGCGGGGCAGGCTCGGGTCCAGACCCAAACCCAACCGGACCATGCAGTGGTGATTGGGAATGCCGTCCACGGCCATGAACATGTCCGCGTGCGATTGCGAGTGCCGCGCGTTGATCTCCAGCACCGAGACCCGCCCGGTATCCAGATCACAGAAGAACTCGATGCTGAACGTCGAATTCGTCAGCCCCACCTGCTTGATCACCCGCTCGGAGATGTCGGTCATCCGGGCGACGATCTCGCGCGGCAGCTGGGACGGATACTGATGGCGCAGGAAACTCGACGTATCGGGGTAATTGATGGAGTCGAGCGCGCCGTTGACGGTGACCTTGCCCTGGTACACATACCCTTCGGTCGCCGCCTGCACCCCGGTGAGCGCCTCCTCGGCCAGGCACGCCTGCCCGCCGATCTCCGCGATTTCCGGCGGCAACTCGACCTGATCGAGCACGAATTCGAACGGCTTACCGACCCGGCTCACGCCCTCGCGGATCTGTTCGACGGCGTCGTCGAATTCCTTGTCGTCGCTCACATGGAAGGCCAGTTCCGAGGAGAAGGACTTCACCGGCTTGAGCCACACCGGATATGTCATGCCCGCGGGCAGCCGGGCCTCGCCCGCGAGATCCACGATCCCGAATTTCGGCAGGTCCTCGACGACCTTGCGCTGTTCGAGGCGACTCCAGTACTTGTGCTCGCATTTGACCACCGCCTCGAGGTTCGCGCTGGGCAGGCCGAACTGCTTGCACAGCATCGGCGCCAGCGCGGTCACCGGAAAGTCCCAGTATCCGACGATCGCGCCGATCTTCCCGTCGAACTCCGCCAGCGTCCGCTGCGCCTTGTGCAGCAGATCTTCGATCGGAATCTGCCCCTCCTGGGTCTCCTCCACCCCGAGCAGGGAGTGAAAGCGGAATTTCTCCGCGTCCGGAATTCGCTCCAGCGTGCGCAGATTTCCCTCGTCCAGAGCGAGCACGAAAATGTCGACTTGACTCACGGGTACCTCACCTTGTCGTCCCCCGACGTTTCTCGGGAACTCAACGTCCCGACGGTCAGTGCCTGCGGGCTACCCCGGTGGCGGCGTCCTACACGGGTCCGCCGCCGTGGTATCCCCGCCGGATCAGGCCGGGCGCTGCACCAGCCGCTCCAGTTCACGCATGGCGTGCCGGGACTCCGGGAGGTCCGCGAGCAGCCAGGCGTGGAACATGTCGTCGTACTCGAAGTAGCCGAGTTCGACGCCTTCCGCGGCGCAGCGCGCGCGGAACCGGCGCGCGTCCGCGAGCAGGACGTCCCTGGTGCCGATGAACAGGCTCAGGGCTCCGGGCGTCGCGGCGGGCGCGTGCAGCGGGCTGATCATGGGATCGGACCGGTCGTGCCCGCCGGCGTACAGCCGCCCGGCCTCGGCCAGGCCCGCGACGCCGAGATACGGATCGGCCGGATCGATGGCGCGCGCGACGGGGTCGGTCATGGTGACGTCGAGCCACGGCGAGACCATCACGACCTCCTTCGGCGCGGCCTCGCCCGCCGCACCGATCCGCCGGGCCAGCACCAGCGCCAGCGCGCCCCCGGCCGAATCCCCCATGAACACCTTGTCCGCCGGGTCGGTGTCGGCGAAGGCCGCGTCGTGCGCCGCGACGACCATGGGAATCGTGTCGTCGCAGTGGTTCCCCGGCGCCAGCGGGTAGAGCGGCACGGTGACCGTGCACCCCGTCTGATCGACCAAGCGCGACAAGAACTTCCAGTGATCGCGCTGGATCTGGTGCACGTACGCGCCACCATGCAGGTAGAACACGTGCCGGGTGGTGCCGCCGGTCTTCGGCCGGATCGTGTAGACCGGCCGCCCGTGTATCTCGCGGCACGTGACCCGGTGATGGCGGTACAACGACGACGGCGGCCGGTCTCGCGCGGGCCGCTGGCTTTTCGGGATACTCCGGTCGAGCGCCTCGGCGCTGGCGAAGGTCTTCTTGGCGCCGGTCAGCCGCAACGCCGCGATGAACATCCGGGCACGCAGACTCGGCTTCGGCGATTCCCGCAGGGAACCGCGCTGATCGTTAAACATGGTCACGGGGAATCGTCCTGTTCCAGTTTCGCGAATACACCCGCCGCTCCCCCTCGTACCCGTCGAGCTGGGCATGCACGACGAAATCGGTTGGGGTGCAGGTGACTTGGGTCCGAGTGTCGGTCCTGACCCGCCAGTCGCCGCGGGCGAACGTCATCGACCACGAGGTCTCGGCGGTGGTGGAGCAGAAGTCGTCCGCCTGCCAGCCGTAGTGCTCGCGTACCCGGCGGTCGACCTCCAGATCGTGCTCGTCGAATCGGAGCAGTCCGGCGTCCTTGACGATATTCAGCGCCGAGTAGTACTCGATCAGATCGCGCGACACCGTCCATTTCTGTTCGCCCGGCGTGATCTGGGTGGTCGGCATGGGCTCCGCGCCCTCCGGCTCGCCGAAGGGCTGCGGCGGGACCTCGTCGGATTCCGCCGTCGGCCGGATCGGCAGCCGCAGGCTGCTGCCCGCGGTGTGAACGGTCAGCTGCGCGGGTTCCGGCGGCGGCCAGGCCAAGGGCCAGTACGACGTCGACAGCGACAATCGGATGCGGTGACCGGCCGGAAACGCCTGTGCCACGGCATTGAGCTGCACGGTGACGCGGTACCGCTCGCCCGGGCGCAGGGGCCGCGGTTCGTCGTGGCCGTCCCGGTGGGTCAGGTTGAGCAGGCCGTAGGTCACCCGGGTGGCGCGGCCGTCCGGAGCGACATCGGACAACCGAGCCGCCACCATCGCGACCGGTTTGTCGGCGGACACCTCGAGCGTCAGCACCGGCGCGCCGAGGATCTCGCACCGCTCGGCCAGGTCGTCGGTGTCGAACACCAGCGAGCCGCCGTCCTCCTCGCGCTGGTCGTAGGGCAGGTCGGGCGGAGCGCTGTAGGAGGCCCACTTGCCCGCGAACTGCCCCACCGACAACGGCGATTCGACCAGCAGGTCCGCGGCCGGCACATCCGCACCGGGACGCGCGATCCGGTAGCGGGCCAGCGGATGCTCCAGTTCGCGGATATGCGGCGAGGGCCAGGCCGGCTCGCCGACCCACCGGCCGGGCCGATCCTCGTACGCCGTGGACGGCGGCACGCTCTCCTGCATCCAGGTGTAGAGCATCGGCCCATCCATCACGCCGTTCTCGATGTCCTTGAGCCAGTAGTCCCACCACCGCAGCACCTCCTGGAGGTAGCCGATCGCGGGGCCCGGCTCACCCAGGTGCGGATATTTATGACTCCAGGGACCGATCATCCCCCTGCGCGGCACATCCAGATTCGCGAGCAGCCGGGCAACGGCGTTCGAATAACCGTCGGCCCATCCACTGGACGCCAGCACGGGAATCTGCACGTCGGCGTAGCTCTCGCACACCGACGCCCGCCGCCAGTAGTCGTCCCGACGCTGGTGTTCCAGCCAATTGGCCGCCCACAGACTGCAATTCTCCAGGCGCTCCAGCCACATATCGCGCCAGCGTTCGCCGACGAGTGCCGGGTCGGGCGGCAGGGTGCTGTAGGCGAACATGGTGGCAGATTCCGCGATATTGTCCGACAGCAGCGCTCCGCCCATATAATGCATATCGTCGGAGTACCTGTCGTCGGTAAAAGAGGAGATGACGATCGCGCACAGCTCGGGCGGTTTTCTGGCGGCAATTTGGAGCGCATTGAATCCGCCCCAGGAAATTCCCATCATGCCGATTTTCCCATTGCACCAAGGCTGTTCGGCCATCCATTTCAGGACATCTTCGGCATCGAGATGTTCCTGCTCGAGATATTCATCGGCGAGGATACCCTCCGATTCCCCGGTACCACGCAGATCGACTCGGACACAGGCGTAACCGTGCCCAGCCAGATATGGATGATGGATCGAATCCCGCACCGCGGTGAGATCCCGCTTGCGATAGGGAATGTATTCCAGAATCCCGGGCACGGGCTCGTCGTCGGCGGCGGTCGGCCGCCAGATCTTCGCCGCCAGCCGGGTGCCGTCCGACATCGGGATCCACACGTGTTCCGCCACGGTGATCTGCTGGGGAAACGAGGTCACCGTCCGCATGCCAGGTCCTTTCTCTCGCCGTCCGCGACCGCATTGGCAGCGCTACCCGTTTGCACCTCGACTACACGGTGCGACGGGCCACGGACGGCCCCGGAGAGGAGTCGACCTGCCGGTCATCGCCGAAAACGCTTGCCCTGGACCCTCGACTGAAATAGTATCCAGACACATGTCCGAGAGTGTGTCCACAACTGCCGACGCGGCTGCCCGCCGGGTCGGTGGCGACGGCTCACCAGGTGTCGCGCGCGGAATCGAGAAAGTTCTCCCACTTCGTGACCAGCCGCAGGTAGCTGTCCAGTTCCGAACGCGAGGTGCGGAAGAGTTCGGCGGCCATCCGGCGGCCGTAGTCGTCGGCCACAGCCGCCGCCCGCTGCCCCGGCGCGGTGACGAAAAGTTTCTTACGCTTGCTATCGGAGGGATCCGGCAATTCGGAAACAAGACCTTTTTGCTTCAGCTTGGCAATGTTCTGCGACATCGCCGAACGCGTGACGCCGAGGCGCTGCGCGAGCTCGCTGCCGGTAATGCCGGAATGATGCGAGATCAGAAAGCACATCTCGGCCTCCAACATGGTCAGCGGCGGCCCCTCGCCATAACGGCGCGGCGTCCTGCGGCCCTGGTTGATTTTGTTGACGACGCGCAGGAGGCCGACGGCGATCTCCCGCGCGATGTCGGCATCGCTTTCGGCCACGGCGCACCTCTCCTGGTATTTCCGTCGAAGTCGTTGACAGCCCGGAACGCCGAGTGTACCTTGCCTGTTAAGTTGCTTAACAAGCGACCACCATCCGATTCTCGGTCCCGAACGCATCAGTAATAGCGCACCCAGCCTCGGCAGACGAAGAATAAGCGGTGCCGAACTCTGAACAATCGGCCCGCGTAATGCGGCACTTTCGTCGAACAAGGAGGTTCGGTGTCGACGACAGACCTGGCCATTCGCACGGCACTCCGCCGCAATTTCTCCGAGACGGTGCTGTCCAGCCTCGCCACGCTCGGACGGGCGATCCACATGGGCGCGCAGGCACTGCGCATCGGCGTGCTGGACGTGGTGCGGCTGCGCTTCCAGGTCCACGAGACGCTCGCGCAGGCCTGGTTTCTGATCAAGGTCACCGCGATCCCCAGCATTCTGATGGCCATCCCGTTCGGCGTCATCGTCTCGGCCCAGGTCGGCAATATCGTGTCGCAGCTCGGCGCGGATTCGATGATCGGCGCGGCCGGCGGGCTGGGGGTGATCAAGCAGGGGGCGCCGATGGCGGCCGCGATGCTGCTGGGCGGCGCGGGCTCGGCGGCCATCGCGGCCGACCTCGGCGCCCGCACCATCCGGGAGGAGGTCGACGCCATGCGGGTCATGGGCGTCGATCCGGTGCAGCGCCTGGTGGTTCCGCGCATCGCCGCCATGATGCTGGTGGCGCCGATGCTCACCAGCCTGATCATCGTCGTCGGCATCGCCTCCGGATTCGCGGTCGCGGTCACCGCGCTGGATGTGACCCCGGGCAGCTACTGGGATTCGTTCGGCTCGTTCACCACTCCGATCGATCTCTGGGTGGCGGTGCTCAAGTCGTTCGTGTTCGGCTTCCTGGTCGTCGTCATCGCCTGCCAGCGCGGGCTCGAGGCCAAGGGTGGCCCGCGCGGCGTGGCCGACGGGGTCAACGCCGCGGTCGTCATGTCGATCGCCGCCGTCACCGTCCTCAACACCGCGATCACGCAGGTGGTCACCATGTTCATCCCGGTGAGGATGGCGTGATGACCGCGACGCCGTACCTGCCGGCCGGGCTCCGGTGGGTCAACCGGTTGCGCGGCCGGATACATCCGCTGGGCCCGATCGAGTCGATCGGCTTCGCGATCGGGTTCGGCTGGCAGGTCTTCGCTTCGCTGCCCTACACGCTGCGGCGCTACCGGCGCGAGACGATCACGGTGATCACCGACATGACCTGGGGCCGCGGCTCGGTCATCATCGGCGGCGGGGTGGTGCCGCTGATGCTGCTGCTGGGCGCGGCGATGGGCGCGTCCATCGGCATCGAGGCCTACAGCGCGCTCAATCTGCTCTCGCTCGGACAGCTCAGCGGCCTCATCTCGGCCTTCGGCGTCACCCGGGAACTGGCGCCGATCGCGGCGGGGGTGGGATTCGCCGCGCAGGCCGGGTGCCGGATGACGGCCGAGATCGGCTCCATGCGCATCTCCGAGGAGATCGACGCCCTCGAATCGCTCGGCATCCGGTCGGTGCCGTTCGTCGTGACGACCCGGGTCGTCGCCGGAATCGTCGCGGTCGCACCGGCTTTCGTGGTGGCGCTGATCCTCAGCTACCTGTCCTGCGAGGTGATCGTGACGACCATCCACGGCACCCCCACCGGCACCTACGACCACTACTTCGACCAGTTCGTGCTGGGCTGGGACGTGATCGCCGCGACGGTCAAGGTGATGATCTTCGCCATCGCCGTCGTGCTGATCCATTGCTACCAGGGCTATTTCGCGACGGGCGGCCCCGAGGGCGTCGGCATCGGTTCCGGCCGCGCGATCCGCGCCAGCCTGGTGTCGATCATCGCGCTCGACATGTTCGCCACCATCGTCCTGTGGGGCTTCCAGTCCCCCATCACGTTCACCGGGTGACCGCATGCCTCCCTACATCCTGCCCGGCACCGAGGTCGGACCGCGCCGCGCCCGCGTCCTCGGCGCCTGCGCCGTGCTGCTGGCGCTGGCCCTCCTCGTCGGCTGGCGCGTGCAGCCGGACCGCCGGCCGGCCGACGAGATCCGGGTCGCGCTGCTCACCGGCCACGTCGGCGAGGGCATCGAACCGGGCACCGATGTCCGGCTCGACGGCGTGCGGATCGGGTCGGTCACCTCGATCGACACCGCGGCGCCGGGCCGCCAGCGCGTCGAATTGGGGCTGCTGCGGTCGCAGCTGTTCGGCCTGTCCGACACGCTGACCGTCGACTACGCACCCGGCAATCTCTTCGGAATCAGTGCGGTGCAACTACATTCGCGTGGCGGCGGGGCGATCCTGGCCGACGGGTCCACGGTCGACCTGACCGGCCGCAACGCCGACCGCGTGCAGGACGCCACGCTTTCGGCGCTGCTGCGCTCGACCGGACAGCTCACCAACGACGTCCTCACCCCGCAGCTGTCCGAACTGCTGCACAAGACCTCACAGGACCTCACCGCCTTCACCCCGCTGCTGCAGGCGATGGGCACGACGATCCGTTCGTACACCGAGACGCGGCAGTTGCCGGCGTCGCTGCTGTTCGACCGGTACGGCTCGGTGCTGACCGGCCTGCCGCCCATGCTGACCGGCGCGATCACCCTGCTCTACGGCGACCTGACCAACGCCTACCTCACGAATCCGGACAACCTGACCCGGTACGGCAACCTGTGGACCAACGTGCAGAACCTGTTGCTGCCCGCGGCGACTCGAACGCTCAGCACCGCTCGGGGGTACTTCGGTGAGTTGCTGCCCATCGCCCCGCTGATTCTCGATCGGCTGTCCGCGTCGGTCAGCACACCGGACCGTTCCGCGGGACAGCTGAGCGAACTGCTCGACCGGCTCGACACGGCGTTCCACGATTCGCCCACGGGCCCGGTACTGCACGCCGGCGTCGAATCCGATTCCATACCAGGGCTTTCCGCGCCACTGTCGGCGGCCCTCGGCGGAGGACAGCGATGACGAGCCGATCCCTGCTACTCCGCCTCGCCGTGGCCGCGGCGCTCACGATCGTCGTGCTGATCGGGGTGCTGCGGGTGATCGAACGGCCGGTCCGGGGCGACACCGACACCTACACGGCGATGTTCACCGACGCCAACGGCCTTCGCACCGGCGACGACGTGCGCCTCTACGGCGTCCAGGTCGGCAAGGTCCGCGATGTCGAGCTGGCCGGAGCGCTCGCTCGCGTGCACTTCACCGTGACCCGCGACCATCCCCTGTTCGACGGCGGCAAGGTCGCCATCCGATACCAAAACCTCACCGGCTTCCGCTATCTGGACATCCAGCAGCCCGAACGACCCGAGCGCCATCGCGATCCGAAGACCGTCTTCGAGATCGCCGACACCATCCCGGCTTTCGACATCACCACCCTGTTCAAGGGCTTGCAGCCGGTGCTGGCCGAGCTGTCCCCCGCCGAGATCAATCAATTCGCGACCAGCATGCTCGCGGTCATCCAGGGCGACGGCACGGGCCTGGGCCCGGCGCTGGACGCCGTCGACAAGCTGAGCCGCCACGTCTCGGACCGCCAGGCGGTGGTGTCGACGCTGGTGTCGAACCTCGCCACCATCTCCGATCACCTCGGCGGCAAGTCGGGCAACACCATGGAGTTGATGGCGAATCTGACCAACCTGTTCGTCAACATCACCGACAAGCTCCCGGGACTGGTCCAGTTCTCACGCACCATCCCGCCGATCTTGAAACCGCTCCGGAGCACGCTGGCCACCCTGGGCGTGAGCGGTGACCGCGGTCAGGACCTGGATGCCTTGTTGCAGAACGCGATTCCCGATCCGCACGAGGCCGCGGTGGTATTCGGGCGGCTGCCCGGCCTGCTCCAGACGATGGCGGCGGCGGTCCCGCCCAGCGGCCCCGACGCCGCGCTCACCTGTTCGCGCGGCACCGCCGCGGCGCCCGAGCCGCTGCAACTGCTCATCTCCGGACAGAGGATCACGCTATGCAACAGGTGAGTTTCGCTTCCCTGCGCGCGGCGCTCCGAGGCAAGGGCCGGGCCGTTGATCCACGCGGCACCGAACTACGTTGGGGCATAGCGGGTTTGGTCTCCGCAGTGCTGCTGATCATCGCGATCGGCGCGGTCTACGTCACCGGCACCACCCCCGAGCGGGAGTATTCCGCCGATTTGGCGCAGGCCGGTTCGATCCGGACCGGCGACGACGTGCGGGTCGCGGGGATTCCGGTCGGCAAGGTGAAATCGCTGACGCTGCTGCCGGATCGGGTCCGGATGAAGTTCACGGTCGATGACAAGGTCTTCGTCGGGGATCAGACCGCGCTCGGCATCCGCATGCTGACCGTGGTCGGCGGCTACTACCTCGCCGTGCAGCCCGCGGGCACCCGGCCGCTGGGCTCGGCGATCATCCCGCGGGAACGAGTCACGCTGCCGTACAACCTCACTCAGGTCTTCCAGGATGCCGTGCAACCGGTCCGGGACATCGACGGCAACGTGCTCCGCGAGACACTCTCCTCGCTGTCCACCGCGGTCGACGGCGGCCCGGATTCCTTCCGCGCGGCGCTCCGGGCGGTCGGTGACCTGACCGGGATCATGGACCGGCAGAACGCCGACATCTCGCGCACGCTCGCGCTGGCCGACGAATATCTGACGGCTCTGCGCGAGAACGCCGACGTGCTGGTGCGCCTGATCACCGCGCTGGCGGGCATGGAGGATGTCATCCGCAACAACAAGACGGAGATCTCGGAGGCGCTGGACGACCTGGGGACGGTCCTGCACGGCCTGTCCCCCTTGGGCCGCGCGTGGGACACGAAGCTGAAGGAGCGGGCCCAGCCACTCGCCGACGAGGCGATCCCGAAGCTCCAGGAACTCGGCGCCCGCCTGGGCACACTGCTCGATGCCGTGCGCGATCTGGAGCAGCGGCTGCTGCCCCTGCTGCCCGGTGGCGGCGGCGTGACCGTCGACCAGTCCGCGGCGACGATCGCGCTGCCGGCCGTCTGCGTTCCCGTTCCGGGCGGAGGTTGTTGATGCTCGCGAAGATTCTCGGCTCGCGGGGGCTGATGTCGGCGGCGGTGGTGATCGTCCTCGTCGCGGCGGCCGCGACGGCTCTGCAACTGACCCGATCCGGCCCCGGCTCGCGCGCCTACTGCGCGGAGCTGCCCGACAGCATCGGCCTGTACGAGGGCAGCGCCGTCACCGTCATGGGCGTGCAGGTCGGCGAGGTCACCGATATCCGGCCCGACGGCGCCCGGACCCGCGTCGGGTTCACCGTGCGATCCGACCGCAAACTCCCGCCCGATGTCGGGGCGGTGACCGTGAGCGAGAACCTGATCGCCGACCGGAATCTGGCGCTCATCGGCGCCGAACCCGCCGGGCCGGGCTGGGATCCCGGCGCCTGCATCACCAGAACCCTGACGCCCAAGAGCCTTTCGGAAACCTTCGACGCCCTCGCCGGGCTCGCCGACAAACTCAACGGCGCGGGAGATCCCGCGCAGCACAACGCATTCGGCGCCGGACTCGACGCGGTCGACCGCGCGACCGCGGGCACCGGGGATCAACTCAACGCCGTCATCCAGCAGCTCGGCAAGGCGCTCGCCGCGCCCGACGCCGCCATCGGGCACATCGGGCAGTTGCTCGACGCCCTCAGCGAACTCGCGCACCGCGCCGTCGGCGGCTGGGCACAGGTGAAGGACACGGTGATTCGGCTGCCGCAGGCCTTCAACGACATCAACGTCCTCGCGTTCCCGCCGGTCGTGGAGATCGTCGCGGCCCTCGCCGACGTGCTCCCGCAGCTCAACGACGTGTTCATGATGTTCGGTACCCCGGCGGTGCGCGCGCTCGACGCCACTCCCGGTCTGCCCCAGCTGCTCGCGGCCGGGGTCGGCTCCCTCACCGATCTCATCCGCATGATCCCGGCCGTCGCCACGGGCTTCGCCGGTGCCGTGGACCCGGTCAGCGGCCGCCTGACGATCGGCTACGCGCCGCCGAAACTCGCTCTGCCGCAACACGATGCCGACCGGGTCTGTACCGCCGTACAGGCCGTCACCGGACAGCGTTGCGCCGCAACGGAGAACGGCACGGTCGCCGTGCCCGCCCTGCCCGCGCTGCTGGCGGGGGTGAGTGCCCGATGAGGCGCCTGATCGCCCGGGCGGCGTTCGGTCTCGCGGTGGCGCTGGCCGCCGCGGGCTGCGATGTCCAGCCCGCCGACGTCCCGGTGCCGGGGGTCGGCGTCGACGGCCCGACCTACCGTCTGCGCATCGAGTTCGCCGATGTGCTCAATCTTCCGCAGGGCGCCAAGGTCATCGCCGATGGTGTCCGGGTGGGACAGCTGCGCGGAGTCACCGTCGTGGACCCAGACCCGGCCCGGCACAAGGGGTACGTGGTCGCCGATGTCGACATCCGCGACTCGGTGCGGCTACCGATCGGCACCACTGCCGAACTGCGCCAGGAGACTCCGCTCGGCGACGTGCACATCGCTCTCACCGAACCGGCCGCTCCCGCGGCGGACCGGCTGCGACCGGGCGCGACCATCCCGCTCGCCGACACCACCCAGTCACCGCCCATCGAGGACATCCTGGCCGGACTGTCCACCTTCGTCGGCAGCGGCGCCGTCACCGATGTGCAGGACATCGTCCGCAAGATGAACGGCATCCTCCCGAAGGACCCCCGCGACACCACCCGGATCGCGGCCACGCTCGGCGCCGACCTCACCGGCCTGGGAGCCGACCTCGACTCCGTCGACCATGTCCTGGACGGCCTGCAGGCCACCGTGACCGACGGATTGGCCGCCAACACACCGTATTTCGACGAACTGCTCACCCCCTACGGCGTCGAGCAGACCACCGCGTCGGTGAATGCCCAGATCGGCGTCATTCTCGTGCTGACCGCGCTCGGCCCGATCGGGCCCGCCTCCGCCTGGCTGGGCCCGCTGCTGCAGTCGGTCGACGGCACCGCCCGCGCCGTGGTGCCCATGCTGTTCGGCAACCACCCCTTCGACACCGGTTCGCCGTCGAACATGAAAAAGCTGCTCGACCTGATCAACACCAAGATCATTCCGTTCGCCGACCACGGACCGAAGGTCGACCTGGTGGAACTGAACCCGCAGGAACAGACCGGCCGCATCGTCGACAGCCTCCGCATGATCGGAGTGGTGCGATGAATATCCGTGCGGCCGTGTCACTTTCGGCGATCGCGGCGGTGCTGATCCTCGGCATCACCTACATGACGGTCGGTGTGCTGCACCTGGATCCGCGCCGCTCGCACATCACGGCCGAGATGCGGCTCGCCGATTCGGGCGGGCTCGGGCCGAATGCCCCGGTGCTGCTGCGCGGCGTGCAGGTCGGCCTCACGAAGGAGGTGCGCAAACAGGCCACCGGTGTGCTCGTGCGGCTCGAGATCGATGACCGGTACCGGATTCCGGTCGCCAGCGATGTCGTCATCGAACAGTTGTCCGCGCTCGGCGAGCCCTACATCGAATTCGAGCCGGCCGACGGCGGCGGACCGTACCTGGAGAACGGCCAGACCGTGCCGACCGACCGGATCCGCACGCCGATGACGATCACGGCGCTGTCGTCGCGGCTGGTCGAACTCATGAACCAGATTCATCCGGAGGTGATGGGCCGCCTGGTCGACACCTTCGGCCGCGCGCTGTCCGGCACGGATACCACGATGCAGACCCTGCAACGGTCGACCACGCTGCTGGCCACCACCCTGCTCAGCCGCACACCCACCATCCGCCGGCTGTTCAGCGATATCCAGGCGATGGGCGGCGACATCGACTGGCTCGGGCCCTCGCTCGCCGCGGCCGGTCCCGAATTCGGCGAGTTCGGCCGCTACCTGAACCGGATCGTCGAGCAGGGGTCGGGGCTGGTCGATGCCCGACCGACGTCGGTGTACTTCACCGGCGACGGGGTGGTGCCCTTCCTCGACAACACCACCGCGCTGCTGAACAAGATCGGCCCGAGCATCGCCCCGCTGGGTCCGGTCCTGCAGCCCGTGGTCGCCGACGCGGTCCACCGCACATCCCACATCGATATCAGCACCTTGATCGATCAGGCGCTCTCCAGCGTCGACACCGACGGGACGGTACGTTTCCGAATCAACGTCAAATAGGGACAGAGCATGACCACAGCAACAGACGAAGACACCACCCGCACCACGCCGGAGGACCGGCCCGAACCGTCCGCGCCGCAACCACGCACGCTCTCGATCCGGCTGTCGACGGTCCTGCTCACCGCGGCGATCGCCGGGCTCCTCATCGCCACGGTGGTGTTCGCGGGACTCTACTGGTCGGCGCGGTCCACCCTCGCCGACCGCGACGCCCGCGCCGCCGACGACCGCCGCGCCGAGCAGATCGCCACCGACTACGCGGTCGGTGCGTCCACCATCGACTTCCACGACGTCAAGGGCTGGATCACCCGGCTGCAGGCCGGGACCACACCGCAGCTCTCCGCCAAATTCGACGCCACCGCACCGCAATTGGAGCAGATCCTGCTGCCGCTGCAATGGACCTCGAAGGCGACGCCGCTGTCGGCGGCCGTGACCTCCGAATCGGGCGGCATCTACAAGGTCAACGCCTACCTCAACGTGAATTCGACCAGCGCGCAGACGCCCGACGGCGCGCAGACCACCGTCACCTACTCGCTCACCATCGACCGCAACGACGGCTGGAAGATCACCGACGTCGGCGGCCTGCAGAACGCGCTGCCGACGAAGTAGGGGCGCGTCCTCATCGGGTGTCGGCGAGATGCCTTCGGAGGAAACGGGTCTGGTGCTCGACCGCCGCGGCGAAGCACGGCCGGTCCGGAAAGAGATCGAAGTGGTCGCCGGGATAGTGCCGGACCTCCGCGCGCGCCTTGAACGCCACCTTCGCCGCGGCGTGCGGCGGCGCCACCCGATCGAAATCGGCGATCTGCACCAGCACGGGGGCCGAGATGCGACCGGCGTGCCTGCCGACCCGATAGCCGCCGAGTTCCAGGGCGGCCGCGGCGTCCACCTCGTTGCGCCAGGTCGGTCCCGCCAGGGCGAGATAGTTCTCCCGGTAGCCGTCGGCGGTCAGCGCGGCGCGGTCCCCGGGGTTGCCGACCAGTGGCATGGTCACGGGCTCGCGGCCCAGCCGGGCGGACAGCGCGCTGCGCACGGCAGTGACGGTAGAACCGGCAATCGCCTTGGCTCCCAGCTCTTTCCAGGCCAGCACCCCGGCAGCGGGTCCCGAGACCAACGGGACCATCGCGATGACCGCGCACACGTCGGACCGGTCCGGGGCCAGGGTCAGCGCGTGGCCGCCCGACATCGACACACCCCACAGCACCACGCGCCCGGGGTCCACGCCCGGTTGCCGCCCGGCCGCCTCGATCGCGGCGCGGTAGTCCGCCAGTTGCGCCGCCATCGACACCCGCTGCCGCGGCTGTCCGCCGGATGCGCCGAAACCCCGGTAGTCGAAGGCGAAGACGGCCAGTCCCAGCTCGCGCAGCGCGTGCGCGAACGGCATCAGCCCGGAATCCTTGGTGCCGCCGAAACCGTGCGCCATCACCACGACGGGGCAGCGCCCGGACCGTTCCAGCGGCCCGCCCGCGCCCGGATCGAAAAACCAAGCGTCACAGTCGGTTCCGTGCGAGTCGAAACGGACGCGCCGATGGTCCGCGGTCATCGGACCACCTCCTGCCCGATCGGCCGCTCCCCCACCCGCGACCAGCGCGGCGGGCCCGCGCTCGCGGCCCGGCGGGCTCCTTCCGGTAGCTCGCGCACGCGCATGTCGTGCTCGTAGAGGAAGTAGTCCACCTGCTGGGTGTGCCGCGGGCGGTCGAGCATGTGCCCGGTGTAGCGCTGCTGGTCGGTCACGATCACCCGGCGCATCTCGGCCTCGGCGGGCAGCCGGTAGCGGCCGACCGCGTAGGCGCCGACAAGCCGGGCCTGGCATTCCACGAACGGGAACAGTGTCGGCGTCGCCTGCGCGAATCCGGCGAACACCAGATCCTCGAGGCCCGGCAGGAACATTCGCTTGTACAGGTCGATCCGGTTGCCCGGGGCGCTGATGAACTCGGGATCGAAGAACGGGAAGGTGATGTTGTAGCCGGTGGCGTAGATGATCACGTCGAAGTCGTCGCTGCTGCCGTCCCGGAAATGTACGGTGCGGCCGTCGAGCCGGGCGATATCCGGTTTGGGCAGCACGTCGCCGGAACCCAGCCGCAACGGCAGTTCCACCGATTGGGTCGGATGCGCCTCGAAGAACTTGTGATTGGGCGTCGGCAGCCCGTAGTTCTCCGGCCTTCCCGCCGTCAGCGGCTGGCCCCATTGGACCACCTTGCGCTGCCACGACGCCGGGATATACGGGAAGGTGCGGAAATACTTGTCGGCCGGACGCCCGGCGATGTACTTCGGCACGATCCAGGCGCCCGAACGGGTCGACAGCGTGAGCCGGTTGCCCAGCGCCTTCGACGACAGCTCCACCGCGATGTCGGCCGCGCTGTTACCCAGGCCCACCACCAGGATGCGCTGGTCCCGGAAGTCCAGCGGGGTGCGGGGATCGATGTAGTGGTGCGCGTGCAGCGTCTCGCCGGTGAACTCGCCCGGGAAGTCGGGGTAGCGCGGGTCCCAGTGGTGCCCGTTGGCCACCACCAGCAGATCGAACCGGCGCGACTCGCCGCGCTCGGTCTCGAGTTCCCAGCCGCCCCCGGGCAGCCGCCGCGCCGCGGTGACGCCGTTGCGGAACTCGATCGCCGACGCGAGATCGAAAGCAGCGCAATAGTCGTCGAGATACCGCTTGATCTGCGTGTGGTGCGGGAAGTCCGGATAATCCGCCGGCATCGGGAAGTCCCGGAACGACAACTGATGCTTGGAGGTGTCGATATGCAGCGACCGGTAGGCGCTGCTGTGGCCGTTCGGATTGCCGAATGCCCAGTTGCCGCCGACCCGGTCGGACGATTCGAAGCAGACGTAGGGCACGCCGTAGTCGGCGAGCATCTTGCCGGCCGTCAGCCCGCTGATGCCGGCGCCGATGACGGCCGTCCGCGGTAGATACATCGTCGGTCCCTTCCGAGGGTGTAGACAGTTTGAGAATTATGTCTACTGATGGACAGAATCTCAGATCTGTCCATAGGTTGCTATGGTTTTCGCGGAACCGGTGGCGATGGACCTTCGAGGGAGAGCGGGGCGTGTGACCGAGGCACCGACTACGCAGGTGGTGGACCGGCTGCTCGACGCCGCCCAGACGTTGCTGGCGCGCAAGGGGATTCGCGCCACCACCGTCATCGAGGTCGCCGAGGAAGCGGGGGTGTCGCGGGCCTGGCTGTACCGGCACTTCCCGGACAAGTCGGCGCTGCTGGGCGCGGCGATCGTCCGGCTGAGCGACTCGTTCTGGAACGACGCGCGCGCCCAGCTCGACACCTTCGAGACCTTCACCGAACAGCTCGTGGCGGGGGTGCGCATCGGCCGCCACGCCTACGAGGACCCGGGCGCCCTGCCCCTGCGGCTGCGCGTCACCGAGCCGGAGGAATTCGCCGCGTGCGCCGGCGCGGGGGTGTCGGGGCTGGTCCCGGATCTCGGGGCGTTCTGGCTGCCCTATGTCGAAGCGGCGGTCCGCCGGGGCGAGATCCATCGCGATCACGATCCCCGCGAGGTGTCGGAATGGGTGGCGCGGGTGCTGATCAGCCTGGGCACCATGCCCGGCGAGACGGTGGACGCGGACGACCCCGCCGCCGTGCTGCGCCAGGTGCGCCGCTTCGTGATGCCCGCGCTGCGAACCGATCCCGGACGCTGACCGCCGCCCGGTCAGCGCAGCCCGCCGGGGGCCAGATCGTCGATCGCGGCGGCGCTGCGGGTGAGCATGGTGTGGAACATCCGGTCCCCGCGTTCGGTGGATTGCGCCGCGCCGCAACCGAAGACGATGATCAGCGGGGCCTGGATCAGCTCGGTGGTGTAGTCGTGCCAGCACTGTTCGAGGGAGTAATCCGTGACGCCGTGCCGCAGCAGCGCGGCGTGGTAGTCGGCGACGATCGCGCGTTCGTGCGCGCGGCGGTCCGCGATGGGCAGGCTGGTGGCGAGCAGAAAGCCGATGTCGCGCAACGGTTGTCCGGGTGTGATGGCCTGCCAGTCGATAAACGTCACCGACCCGTCGGGCCCGAACATCACATTGTCCACGCGCAGATCGCCGTGCAGTAGCGCGAAGTGCCGCACCGGGGTGACCAGCCAGTCCCCGGCCGTCGCCACGAGCCAGTCGAGGGCGGCCAGTTCCAGCGCGCTCAACCGGTCGGCGAAGCGGTCCCGGAAGGCGTCGGTCATCGGGGCGAGCACCGAATCCATCAGTTCGCGATCCGCTTGCATCGGCAGCGCCAGGCCCGGCTCGGCGAACAGGGTGTCGTCGCACCAGCGCGGTCCGTGCAGGCCCGCCGCCGCGACGGCGATGGTCCGCGCCTGGTCGACGCCGCAACCGGCGATCTGATCGCCCTGCGTGGCGGGCGCGAGATCATCGAGCAGCAGCACGAATTCGGCGCCCGAGTCCGACAGCGCCGAGCCGTAGCAGCGCGGCAGCGGTACCCGCACCGTGGCGGCGAGGTTGCGGTAGAACCGCACCTCGTTGCGGAACGCGCCGCTGCCGAAACTGCGCTGATCCGCCGAACCGGTGGCGAGCTTGGCGACCATCGTGGACGGCAGCGCGGTAGCGTCGCGGTAGCGCAGCGCCAGCCGGTAGCTGCCCGCCATCTGGCCGGAACCCACCGGTGTCGACGCGACACCCTCGACGGTCACGTCGTGGCCGTGCGACCGCAGCAGCGCGGTCAGCCACTCCGGGGTGAGTTCGGTTGCGCTGGTGGGGATATCGAGCGACATGGTCACCTCACTGCTGCGGCGGTGGCGCCGGGGTTCACGGGCGGACGGCGATCGGCCGGGCGGACGGCCCGGTAGGCGGCCACCACCGGAGCGAGTTCGGCGGGCGTGGCGCCGTGCAGGATGACCGAGTCGACGCCGAGGGTGAACTGCCGGGTCACGGCCGCGGCGCAGTCGGCGGCGGATCCGGTGGCGCAGTCGCGCACCCAGGCGTCCGGTATCACCGCGGCCAGTTCGCGCAGTTCGGCCGGTGTCGCGGTGGCGTCGATCGCGCCGCGCGCCCCGGAGAACGCGGCACTCGCGCGGACGCGGTCGAGATCGCTTGCCCGCCAACGGTTCGCGCGCATCAGAGCGTCCGGGTAGCCCTGCAGGTAGGTGGCCAGCCGACCGTACAGGCGGCGCAGCCGTTCCCTCTCGGCGTGCTGCTCGTCGACGGTCGCCAGCACCGCCCAGATCCGCACCGACGCCGGGTCGCGCCCGGCGCGTTCGGCCGCCGCGCGCACGGTGCCGACCGCCGCCGCGGTCGCCTCGTCGCCGAGAAACGTGTGCAGGACCACCGCGTCGGCGATCCGACCGGCGAGAGCGAGCGTACGAGACCCCATGGTGGCCAACAGGATCGGCGGCGGCGTCGCCAGGGTGACACCGAGATGCAGCGCCGGGTACGCGCCGATCAGGCCGTCGTGCCCGATCACGGTCTCGCCGCGCCACAGGCGGCGCAGCAGGTCCGCGAATTCGGCCAGCTGCGCCCCGGTCACAGTGGGCAGGCCGAGCACCTGCCACTGGGCGGTGATCCCCCGCCCCAGCCCCAACGCGAACCGGCCGCCGGACAGCTCGGCGAGCGTCGCCCCCATCGTGGCCGTCACCAGCGGATGCCGGGTGTGGTGATTGGTCGCGGCGGTGGCGACCCCGAGCCGGGGCGCGGCCACGGCGAGCGCCCCCGACAGCACGGCGGCGTCCTTGACATTGAATCGCTCGGAGACGAACGCCGCCCCCAGACCGATCCGCTCCGCCTCGGCCGCCTCCGCGACGAGTTCGGCGGGCCGCACCGGATGCCGCGACAGCGTGTAATACCCCAGCTCGGTGAGCAACTCGGGCCCGGGATCGATCATGCCCCAAATCTAGAACGAGTCCCGAGACTCGGTATACAGATTCGAAAAATTGTCTACTGCGTAACGTGACCCGCATGAGCGAACGTGTGGTGATCGTCGGCGCGGACGCGGCCGGGATGTCGGCGGCGTCGCAGGCCCGCAGGCTGCGGACGGCGAGCGAGCTGGACATCGTGGTGTTCGAGCGCGGGCACTTCACCTCCTACTCGGCGTGCGGTATCCCCTACTGGGTCGGCGGCGACGTGGACGACCGCGACGACCTGATCGCCCGCACGCCCGAGGAGCACCGGGCCCGCGAGATCGACCTGCGGCTGCGGACCGAGGTGCGCGAGATCGACGTGCCCGGTCGCCGGGTCCGTACACACGACCTCGAGACCGGCGCCGAAACCTGGACGGACTTCGACAAACTCGTGCTCGCCACCGGCGCGAGCCCGATCCGGCCGCCGCTGCCCGGCATCGACGCCGCCGGGGTGCACGGCGTGCAGACGCTCGACGACGGCCAGGCCCTCATCGACACGCTCGACTCCACCCGGGGCCGCCGCGCGGTGGTGGTGGGCGCCGGGTACATCGGCGTCGAGATGTCGGAGGCGCTGATCAACCGCGGCTACCAGGTGACGATGCTCAACCGCGGCGCCGAGCCCATGTCCACCCTCGACCCCGACATGGGCGTCCTGATCCGGAAAGCCATGCAGGGCCTGGGGATTCACGTCGTCGACGACACGGAGGTGACCGCCATCCACACCGACGCGCAGGGCCGGGTCCGCGCGGTCGCCGCCGACGACGCCGAATATCCGGCGGACGTGGTGGTACTCGGCCTCGGCGTCCGCCCCGCCACCGAGCTGGCCCGCGCCGCGGGGCTGCCGCTGGGCGCATCCGGCGGGCTGCTGACCGACCTGGCGATGCGCGTGCGCGGGCACGAGAACATCTGGGCCGGTGGCGATTGCGTCGAGGTACTGGATCTGGTGTCCGGCTCGCAGCGGCACATCCCGCTCGGCACCCACGCCAACAAGCACGGCCAGGTTATCGGCGCGGGTGTCGGCGGCGACTACGCCACCTTCCCCGGCGTGGTCGGCACCGCCGTCAGCAAGGTCTGCGATCTGGAGGTCGCGCGTACCGGCCTGCGCGAGAAGGACGCTCGCGCGGTCGGGCTGCAGTACGTCACCGTGGTCATCGAATCCACCAGCCGCGCAGGGTATTTCCCGGGCGCCGCGCCCATGACGGTGAAGATGCTCGCGGAGCGGCGCACCGGCCGGTTGCTCGGCGTGCAGATCGTGGGCCGGGAGGGCGCGGGCAAACGCATCGATATCGCCGCCGTGGCCCTGACCGCCCGGATGACCGTCGAACAGATGACCGCCCTCGATCTCGGCTACGCCCCGCCGTTCTCCCCGGTCTGGGATCCGGTGCTGGTGGCCGCCCGCAAGGCCGTGTCCGCGGTGCGGAAGGACGCAATTCCGATACCGTGAGCATACTTCTGGCAATCACAGGGAGGGATGCTCATGACGCACGGCACGAACCCCGCGGCGGATCCCCGGCCACCCGGCGACGTCGTGGTCGGGGTGGACGGTTCCAGAGCGTCCGACAGCGCCGTCCGGTGGGCGGCCCGGACCGCCGCCGAACGCGGACGGCCGCTGCGGATCCTGCACGGCCTCGGCCTCACGACGGCCGGGCTGCTCCTGGGATCGGATCGGATCGGCGCCTCCGACGCCCTCGAGAAGCTGCGGCGCAAGGCCGACGAGTGCGTGGCCGCCGCGGTCGCCCTGGCCCGCGAGACCGCCCCGGACCTGGATATCGACACCGAGGTCTCCGATCTGGGCCCGGCCCGGTTCCTGATCGAGCAGTCCGCGTCGGCCCATCTCGTGGTGCTCGGCGTGTCCGGCACCGGCGGCGCGCTGACCCGGCTGGGTTCCACGCTCATGGCCGTCGTCGCGCACGGGCACGGCGCGATCGTGGTCGTGCGCGGCACCGACGAAGAGGACCCGGACATGTCCGCGCGGCCGGTGGTGGTCGGCGTGGACGGGAATCCGGCCGGGCAGGCGGCGACACGTGTCGCCTTCGCCGAGGCCGCCGCCCTGGGCGTGCCGCTGGTGGCCGTGCACACCTGGAGCGATCTTCCCGTCGGCGGGCTGCCGGGCGCCCCGCCGGAACTCGACCCGATGACCGAGGCCGAGGCGCAACGCACCCTCCAGGAGCAGTTGGGCCGGTGTCAGGAGCAGTATCCGGACGTCGTGATCGTCCGCAAGGTCTATCTGTCCGGCCCGCGAGATCGCCTGATCGGCTGGTCGCGCTCGGCGCAGTTGCTGGTGGTCGGCAGTCGCGGGCGCGGCGGATTCCGCGGCCTGCTGCTCGGCTCGACCAGCCAGACGCTGGTCCAGCAGTCGCACTGCCCGGTCATGGTCGTGCACCAACGCTGAGGCCGGGCTACCAGGTACCCGTCAGGTCGTAGGTGGTCAGGATCGCCTCCAAGGGCGGATTGACAGCGGGCGGCAGTACCTCGACGCCGGGATCGGCGGCGGGAATGAGTCCCTTGGTCGCGCGGCCACTTCTGGTGCGGCGCAACCAGATCGCCCAGCAGCTCCATTCGCTGCCGTGCCGGGAGCCGTACATGATGCCGTGCGCCAGGCTGTCGTCGTCGAGGGTAATCGGCCACAGCCGGGTGGCTATCGCCGTGGTGAGAGCGCGGTCGCTGCCGCGCAATTCGGCGACGGTGATCTCCGTGATGCCGCGTTCGATCAGGCTCGGCGGCGGATACTTGGCGATCGCGGACAGGCTCGACGCGGCCTCGACATCGATGAACCATCCCATGGTGGGCAACGTGATTCGGTACAGCCGGTATTCGGTCAGCCACGTCAGATCGATCTCGCGCGGCGCGCGGAAACCGGCGTTCTCCCATTCCTCCCTGATCAGGGAGTCCAATTCGGCGTCGGGGCCGACATCGTCGAAGTAGGTCGACGCGGCGACGGGCAGCCGCGGCTTGAGCGGTGCGAGCAGTTCGCCGTAGGCGCCCTCCTCGGTATCGGCGGCATAGACCGTCTGCTGCCCCGCCACGTCGTACCGATTCCAGGCCGCCGGGGAACTCTCACCGGCCAGCCCGCGCAGCAGCGGATTGAGCGGGCCGTAGGACGGTTTCGCCAGCCGGTACACCTCGCGGCTGGCCGACGGGACGAGCACCAGGCCGGTTTTCGAACAGGTCCGCCGGGCACTGGAGCGCCTGACATCCCTGATAGACACGAAGAATTCCCCTCACACCGCCGGCTCGGATCCGCATGCGAGAGTAGAGCTTAGTGGAGGGGAGGACCTCGGGGCTATTCAGTTGTCGCCGGAGCCATCGACGAAAGCGACTGCGGCAGCGATCACTTCGGGAAAACGACCCTCACGGATGGCCACCGCCGGCGACTCCTCGCCCAGCCGTGGATTGGCGCCGATGAACCAGGACCGGGCCACATCCTCACTCTCGGAGGTGGCGAGCAGGATCCAACAGCGGTGCGCGACCTGCAGCCGCGCCAGCGCCGCGTCACGCGGGCGGGGTCCGTCGGCATGAGCCCACTTGTGCGGCAGCTTGCGGTCGCGCACGCCGGCGACCAGCGCCACCATGGTGGGACCGAGGTGCTGCACCAACTGCCGGGCCAGCTCGGACGGCCGCAGCCGGGCCGTCTCCACGTGGCTGGTGATCGCTCCGTTGAGGACTGCCATGACTGTCACCACTTCCGCTGCACCGAAGAACGGATCCGTTGGAGCCGACCCGGTCAGCCTAACCAGAATGCCACCTCAATGCAACCACTGTGCTACCGTAACGCCCGCTGAATTCCGCACATCCCTCGTCGAACGGCTGTTTCCATGTGGCGATGGCTCCGCAGCGAGCAGACACCGGCGCACTCCACCGGCCTGCACAGCCCCCAGTCACCCCCGGCGGACGCCGATCCGCTCGGCGTCAGCCTGCATTACCTGCACCTTTTCCGCGACGAGTACGAACGATCGCGGTTCGTGGTGAAGACCCGCGCCAAGCACGTCGTGGTGTGGACGGCCGTGGCCAACGGCCTCATCGCCGTGCTCGGCACCGCCATCGCCGTGTCCGACGCGCCGTGGCTCGGCCTGTTCAGCACCGGCCTGGCCGCCTCGATCGGCGTCATCACCGCGTGGGACGGCCTGTACCGGCATCGCGAGATGTGGGTGCAGCGCAGCGTGATCCTGGGCCAGCTGCAAACCCTGCTCCGCACCACCGAACTGCGGCAGGCGTCCGGCGAGGACCGCGACCTGCTGGCCCGCGAGACCATGCGGGAACTGAACGAGATCCTCGAGGAGGACCTCGAGGCGTGGACATCGCTGCGCCGCACGCAATCATCTGTTCGCGAACGGGGCGAGGACCCCGGGGACGCGTCGTAACGGGCGGCGCTCGGGTCGATGTCAGTCGGGCGGGCCACTGCGGCCGGAACCGCCGTGACCATGCTGGGTTCGCAACGCGCGCAACCGATCGGCGATCGGCGGATGACCGCCGTACCAGCGCAACCGCACGGCGAGCAGGCCGGTCGGCGGCGAGTAGTCCCGTTGCCATCGGCGCAGGGCCACCGCGAGGTCGCGACCGTACCCGAGATCCGCGGCGAATCGGTCGGCGGCGAATTCCGCGCGGCGGGACCGCGCCGCGGCGGTGAGCGGCTCGACGGCGAACAGCGCGCACAGCGAGACGGCGACCGGCCTGCCCGTGGTATCGGCCAGGACGAAATATAGCGTCGTCAGTAATCCCAGGGCGAGCACGAATCTGATCACGATCGCGGCGCGCCCCAGCGCACCGAACGGTCGACCCGCCGCGGCCGCAAGACGTTTCACCACAGTGCCCGGAATCGCGCTCCAGGCGGCGAGCAATCGCAGACGCTGGTCGCCGGCGACATGATGGCCGAGTTCATGGGCGAGAACGGCTTCCAGCCGGCGCGGGCGCAGCGTCACGATCGCCCAGCTGGTCACGGCGACGATCCGGGTCGGTGCGGCGTAGGCGTTCAGCGACGCGGACTGCTGCACCCACAGCGAATACGGCCAGCCGTCCAGGCCCGGTGCGCGGGTCACGTTTTCCCAAGCGGCAGTGAGGATTTCCGACTCCCGCCCGATCGCCTTGCGGAATCCGTAGAAGGCGGCCCACGACTGCCGGTTCGGGGTGAACCACGCCGCGTCGAACAGTACGACGCCCGCGAACACCCAGATTCCGCCGAGCACGACCGCCACCCACGGCCCGGCGCACCGCTCGACGACGAACACCAGCAGCGCACTCAACGCCACCGTCGGGACCGCGAGCACGGCGGTTACCCACCGCGACAGCGCATTTCGGAAGCGGTCATCGGATGTCGCGGACATCTCTCCCCCTGATCCGTGCCCTCGGCCGCGCGCCCTGGTGTGAGCGGCGACCGGAACCGACGGCGCGGGGCGCCGCCGGTCGTCGGTCACGGTAACCGAACAGGACGCTGTCGCCATGGGCGATAAGCGTCGGGGCCGAGACTTACGGCACGAAGACCTCGGCGGAGGCCGGGATATTCGGCTTGTCGGTCCGGAGGGTGAGCTGAACTCGGCCCGGACCGGTGTCCGCCACCAGGATGGCCGCGGTCAGGCGCTGCCCGGCCGGGACGAAACGGCTCACGCTGCCCGCCGCACCGGAGTCGAGATTGCGCCAGTCGAGAATCGCCGTCACGTCGCAGGCCAGCAACTGCGGACCCCATTCCCCCACCGGCGAGAAGCCCTGGGTAATACGCAGTACCACCGAATGCTCGGCGCCCGGCGCCTCGGAATACTGGTAGAGCGGGCCGTCGAAGGCGGTGCCGCCGGCGTTCATCAGACCCGCGCACACGCCGTTTCCGAGGGTGAACACCGGGCTGAGCTGGAAGTCGGTTTTCGCGCAGGTACGCGGCCCGACATTCGACCATCCGAGCTGACACGGCTCGCCGCCATCGGCCATGGCGGGCGCGGCGACGGCGACTCCCGCACCGAGAAATGCGGCGACCGCGGCGGCCGAAACCATACGTTTCATCGTCGAAACTCCCTAGTCTGGAAAAACTCCCGTTCGGAAAGTATTGCGATCCTAGCCATATCGACGGGTTGCGCGTGGTTGTCTCGCCGGCGAATGCAGTAGAGTCCGGCAACGCCGTTTCGCGACATACGCGACAAACACGGCAGCAGTGGAACGGAGTTCGGTCATCGTGTCGCGAGTGGCGAAAATCGTCGGACTAACCACCGCGGGGCTGATCGGCCTACTTCCCGCGGCCGCACCGGCGACGGCACAGCAACCCGACTACGCGCCGACCATGCTGGTGCTCGACGCGTCCGGATCGATGCTGGCCGCAGACCCCGGCGGCGGCACGAAGATGGATGCCGCCAAGGACGCGGTGCGCGGCTTCGTCACCGCGGCGCCCGCGGCGTCGAAGGTCGGGCTGTCGGTGTACGGCACGGCGACCGGTTCCTCGGCGGCCGAGCAGGCCGCGGGCTGCCGCGATGTGCGGGTGCTGCGCGCGCCGGAGACCATCGACAAACCGGCGCTGATCGAGGCGGTCGATCGGATCGTCCCGAGCGGGTACACCCCCATCGGCGCCTCGCTCCGCGCGGCCGCGCAGGCCTTGCCCGCCTCGGGACCGCGGTCGATCGTGCTGGTCTCCGACGGCATCGACACCTGCGCGCCGCCGGATCCGTGCGAGGTCGCCCGCGAGCTGAGCCGCCAGGGCACGCGAATCGTCGTGCACGCCATCGGTTTCGGTGTCGACGAGGCCGCGCGGGCGCAGCTCGCCTGTATTGCGCAGACCACCGGCGGCACCTACACCGACGCGGCCGACGGCAAGATCCTCGAACAGGTGCTGCCTCGCGTCAGCGCCGCGGCCCTGCGCAACTACGCACCGGCGGGCGCGCGCATCACGGGCACGCCCACCTATCGCAACGCACCGGCGGCCGTGCCCGGGCAGTATCTCGACACCATCGGCCGGAAGACGCCGCGCTACTACGCGGTCGACGTGCCGCAGGGCGCCACCGCCTATTTCAGCGGCACCGTGTCGTTCCCGCGCGGGGGCGAGGGGGCGTTGTCCAACAACCGGCTCGATCTGCGCGTCTACGGCGCCGAAGGGCAGGACTGCCACGTCTACGAGAACGAGTTGGCCACCCGCTCCTCCGACGGCGTGACGCTGACCGTGGCCGAGGTGTGGAAAGGCGCGACCGACACCGCGGCGGCGGGCGGCAAGCGCAATTGCACGGGCGGCGGCCGCTACTACTTCAGCCTGGAATGGGCGCACGTCGCGGACAACGCGCCCGAAACGCTGCCACTGGAGATGAATGTCGGTGTGGAGCCGCCGGTTTCGGACGCCGGGCCCGCGGCCGCGGCGACGGAGACCGAATTCCACGACCCGGGCGGGGCGGCCGTCCCGGTGACGGGTGGCGGCTCGTTCAACGTGGCGGCCCCGCTGGCGGGTTCCGGCAGCTATTCCGATACCTTGCAGCGCGGCGAATTCGTTTTCTACCGCGTGAAATTGGAGTGGGGTCAAGGCCTGGCCTACCGCGTGCGCTACGCCGCCACGCAGGGGCACGGCGTCGAATACATCTCGAATATCAATACCACCCTGTATGCCCCGTACCGCAAGGAAATCGCCTCGGACACCACCTCCTACGGCGGCGCGGAGAATGTCCTGCCGACCGGTAGACCGGCGCTCGCGACGGCGCCGGTGCGCTATGCCAATCGCACGGCGAACGACAACAAGCTCCGGGATCAGGCCCTCGCCGGCTGGTATTACATCGCGGTCGCCGTGGGCCCGCCGATCCACGACGAGGGCAAGGCCGGTCCGGTCCCGATCCGGCTGGAGCTGAACGTCACCGGCGAGCGGGAGCCGGGACCGTCCTACGGCGGCGCCGCGCAGCAGGAGACCTTCGGCTCCGAGGACCGCGCGCCCGGCGACAGCGCCGCGCCGCTCACGGCATCCGACGACGCAATGCCGCTGGTGTGGATCCTGGCCGCGGCGCTCGGCGGCGTCGTCGTCGCGGGCGTGCTCGTCGCGGTGCTGCTGCGGAGGCGCACCCGCCGGTCCTGAGCGCAGCCCGCCGATCAGGGGTTGTGCCAGTGCGGAATTCGGCCCTCGCGCAGCGCCGCGAGTCCTTCGACCGGGTCGCGGTGGGCGATGAGCTTGTCCAGCAGCGGGGCGGGCTCCCCGATGGCGGCGAGCGGGTCGGCGGTCCGGTCGGCGTGCGCCATGAACGCCAGCGCGGCGCGGATGGCGACCGGTGAGCGGGCGGCGATATCGGCGGCGAGCTGGCGGGCCACGGTCCGGGCCTTGCCGGTCGGGGCCGTGCGCGCCACCAGTCCGGCGGCGACGGCCTCGGCCGCGTCGATGCGGCGGCCGGTGACGATCATGTCGTGCGCCAGCGCCCGGCCGACGATCCGGGGCAGACGCACCAGCACGCCGGGTCCCGGCGCCTGCCCGATCCCGGTGTCGGGCAACGCGAACGAGGCCGACTCGTCGGCGACGACGAGGTGACAGGCGAGCACGAGTTCCAGCCCGCCGCTGTCCGCGCGGCCGTTCACCGCCGCGATCACCGGCTTCGCCGACTCCCGCGCCGACAGTCCGCCGAACCCGCTGCGCGGCTGCGCCAGCAGTTGCAGCGGCGACATGAGGTCGCTCAGATCGGTTCCGGTGCAGAAGGTTTCGTCACCCGCGCCGCTGAGAACCGCGACCCACAGCTCGTCGTCGTGCTGGAACGCGGTGAAGATCTCGTCGAGTTCGCGCTGCGCCTGGGCGTTCAGCGCGTTACCCGCCTCGGGACGGTCGATCATCACCTCGAGCACATGCTCCGATCGCGTGACGACGACGTGCGTGTAGGACTCCCGCAGCACCGGCACCCGCGGCCCCAGGTGTGCGTCGAGCAGTTCGCGGGTGGACGCGACCCGGTTGCCGTCGGGGGTCGATCGGACGAAAACGTGTCTCCCGATCGGCTCGGTATCTCCGGCCAGCGCGTCGACCAGCTCCGTATCCTGTTCGAGCACATTGGCGATGAACCGGCTGCCGTCGTCGAGCCTGCCCACCACGATGGCGACGGCCGAACCCTCGCGTTCGAACCGCACGGCGCAGCTCTCCACGGTCGCCCGGCCGTCGGCGTGGTACACCGATCGCACACCCGGCACCGCGTCCAGTTCGGCCCGCGCCGCGGCGATACGCGCGGGACGCCAGGCGCTCGGTGTCGTCGTGTAGACGCCCACCGAATGCTTGCTGAGCACTCCCCCGTTGGCGGCCACCATCCCGTAGCTGCCGGGCCGATCGCGCACGCGCGCAACGATTTCCGCGATGGCATGGGTGGTGTAGTTGTTGCCGGGACCACCGAAGTACGGCAGGCCGCCGGTGACCGTGAGACCACGCGGATCGTCGGGCGCCAGGCCCAGACCGTCGCAGAGATTGAACACCGCGATCGGGAAGCAGCTGTACAGATCCAGCGCCGACACCTGGTCGAGTTCGACCCCGGCCAACTCCAGCGCGCAGCGGACGGCGGCGACGGCCGCGGGGCTGCTGCTCAGATCCGGCCGCGCGAGCAACGGCCGCTCGGTCAGGTCGGCGTGCCCCGGCATGAACACCATGCGCGACTGGGGAATACCGAGCCGCCGCGCCGCCGCCAGCGACACGATCAGGACCGCCGCGGCCTGATTCACCTGTTCGCGAGCGACCAGCAGCCGGGTGTAGGCGTCGGTGATGCGGCGATTGCGGTCGTCCACCGCGATCAGCTCCGCGGTGTCGCGCGCGCTGGGCGCCGCCGCGTGCGGGTTACCGGCGGCGACCGCGCTGAACCGGCTGAACAGCTCGCCCATGGCCCGCGCGTACTCCCGCGGCAAGAGGCCCGAGCGCGCCCGGCGGGCATTCTCCAGCACCGTGTACGACACCGCCGGCTCCACCATCCGATGCAGCACGCCCTGCGAGGGCGTCATCCCCTCGATGCCGTAACCGCGATCCTCCAGCGAACCGTCCACTCGCTCGGCGAAATCGGGGCGCTCCGCGCGCGGCCGGGTCGCGAGGTCGCGGACCGTGGAGATCGCCTCGGCGCCGAAGACCACCGCGACCTCCGAGTTGCCCGCGGCTATCTCGCCGCACAACTCGGTGACCACTTGCTGCGGCGTCTGCCCGCCGGTCGGTGCGAGGATCGCCCGGCGCGGCCGGGCGCCGATCCGACCTGCCACGGCGCGCGGCACATTGTCCGGCGCGCCCAGAGCGGCGCGGGCGAACGCGCTCGAATCGTCGAACGCGCGGATCGCGGCGACCGTATCCAGTTCCGCGACAATCCTTTCGGCCTCGCCTTCGGAATCGGCCACGGCGGCGCGCACCGCCGCGGCCGCCAGCTCGGCGGCGGACAAGCCGCGATAACCCGGCTCACCGATGCGCTCGGAGATCTGGCCGACGCCGACGATCACCGGTGTGTGCGGCGGCAAGCCCGCGTCCGACCCCATGGAAGACACCTCACTGGACACTCGTCCGAACCTAACAGGATCACTTCGCGCCGTCGACGTGCACCGGCAGGTCGTCCGCCCACGGCTGCCGGGTCACCATGTCGGCCACCCGCACCACGCCGCGCTCGAATTCGCCGGTGGCCGCGTCGACCAAGCGGTACGCCTGCTCTTGCCGATGGATCGGCTGCGCGTCGAGCAGGATGACCCGCACCTCGCCGGGCTCGAATCGGCACCGGCGCTGCAGGGCCGCGATGAGCTGCTCGTTGTGCATGTGGCCGTCGCCGAAGTTCCAGCCGACAGCCGTGCTGCAGATGCGTTCGCCGTCGGTGATCGTGTACTCGTCCTCGCGGCCCTCCGGCAGGGCGCGGTGCACCAGGGTGAACAACGCGCGGCCGTGTGTGTTCATGGCGCGGAACGCGTAGCCGAGATAGAGCGGGATCTGCGCGCGGTCCTTGCCGTAGTACCGCTCCAGCTGAGCCTGCGGCATGCTGGCGATCGCGACGACGCCGGTCCCGATCTTCGCCGCGGCCGACGGTTTCACGCACCACAGGGTGGTGTCCCAGTTGCCGGCGTAGTACCGCATGCCCGGCAGGAAGGAAACCTTGCGCGGGAACAGGTTTCCGGCGACGACGGTCCCCGCGAGCACCACGAACAACACCGCCACCGGCACCGGATTGCCCAGATCGCCGAGCCCGATATCGGCGTGCGCGACGAACAGCGATCCCATGCCGAAGATCATGAAGACGTTCCACTCCAGCGGGACGCCCATCGGGATGGCGGTCAGGATTCCCAGGTGGAACAGCAGCATGACCGCCGCGGCCACCGTCGTGGGCCAGCCGCCGCCGGAGCAGAACAGCACCAGCGGCACCAGCATCTCCACCGCCGTGCTGGTGTGCGCCACGATTCGCGACCACCGCCCCGGTCGCAGGTCGTCGGGGAAGTTCTCGAAGAACTTCCGCTTGATCCACCGCGGCCGCATCACCGGACTGTTGGACATCATCGTGGACACCACGAACGGGAAGTGGTGGTTGAGCTTCGAGGTCGCCGCACCCATCCAGATGACCAGGAACACGACCTTGGACCCGACGAGCACATCGGCCCCGGCGAACAGGAAGGTAACCGCCAGCGTGGCGTACACCTCGCCGCGCGCCGCCAGGAAGATGACCTTGTCGCGCAGCCCGAGCACGGCCAGCACACCGAGGATCGCCACGATATGCCAGACCGGCAGCAGGCCGACGGTGGTGTCCAGCTCCGGTACCGGCCCGGTGCCGTCGGCCAGCAGCGCCCACACCAGCAGCGCCAGCAGCGCCGCGTAGAGGGCGACGTCCACCGGTGTCCGGGTGTCGCCCTCGGTCAACGGGATTCGGCCCGGCCAGGGCGGTAGCCGAATCGTCTTGGGGCGCAACCAATACAGGACCGACCCCATGGGCGGGAAGAACCGGTTGTTCAGCGGTCCGAAGCCGCAGCCGAGCCCGACCACCTCGAACAGCAGCGTGTACAGCACGACCTTCTCGAAGACGATCGGCTCCGACCACCACGAGCCCACCCGGGTGAATCCGTCGATGCCGCTGGTGGTCAGCGCGAACAACCACCCGCCGAGGATGTAGAGGCAGATCTTGCCGACATAGGACAGGTGCAGCACGACCGGAGTGCCGAAGCCCACCTCGGCCCAGTGCCGGGCCATCGGCCTGATTCGTTCGCTGCGACTGCCCCGGCTCCACTGCGCCATGTCGACCACGGGCAGATCGGGCTCGACAAACCCCATCGGACCCTCCGTTCCATCCTGCGGACGGGCGGTCACGCTATCACAGCAAACTAGAACTTGTTATAGAAATGCCTCGCGCTGCTGACCGGAACCGTGCACCGCCGCCGCGCCGTCGGCCGCCCCGGTCAATTCGACCGACCGCACGCGGTCGTCGATCCCGGTGGCGCCGTGGGCCAGGATGAGTTCGTCGGCCTGGATGGACGCGGCGAACTCGCCCAGGAACTCGTGCACCTCGGCGGGCGTGCCGACGGCGGTGTACCGGGTCATCGACGCGAGCGACTGCCCGTTGGGAGAGGCGAGGAACGCATCGATCTCGGCGTCGCTGAAATCGGGGCCGGCCGCGCCGCGCCGGATCATCATGCGGGCGCGGGCACGGTAGGCGATCGTCTTCTGCTCGACGGCCGCGTCGTGGTCCTCGGCGGCGAACACGTTGGCGCCGGCCATCACGTAGGGCTCGGCCAGTTGCCGCGACGGCCGGAAGGTGTCCCGGTAGACCTCGACCGCCTGGTGCAGCGCGTCCGGGGCGAAGTGGGAGGCGAAGGCGTAGGGCAGGCCCAGATGCGCCGCGAGCTGGGCGCCGAACAGCGACGATCCCAGAATGTAGAGCGGCACAACGCCTTCGGCGCGCGGCACCGCCTGCACGCCCGGCACCCGTGTCTCGCCCGTCAGGTAGCCCTGCAGTTCCAGCACGTCCTGGGGGAATGAATCCGCCGAGGAGGGATTGCGGCGCAGCGCCAGCATCGTCTTCTGGTCGCTGCCCGGCGCCCGGCCGAGGCCCAGATCTATCCGGCCGGGGAACAGGGTCTCCAAGGTCCCGAACTGTTCCGCGATCACCAGCGGCGAATGGTTGGGCAGCATGATGCCGCCCGCGCCGAGCCGGATGGTGTCGGTATGCGCCGCGACGTAGCCGATGAGCACGCTGGTGGCACTGGACGCGATCGAGCCCATGTTGTGGTGCTCGGCGTACCAGACCCGCCGGTACCCGCTGCGCTCACCGGCGCGCGCCAGCGCCACGCTGTTGGCGAAGCTGTCGCGAGCGGTGCGGCCGGGTTCTATCGATGCCAGGTCGAGAAGGGACAGGGCGGTGGCCATCGGACGCTGCCTTTCCTGTGGTCGGGGCACGCGCGGTTCAGAGCGCGTGGTGGAGTTGCTCGGTGAAGGCCCGGATGCGGGCCTCGTCGCGGCGGTAGTAGGTCCACTGCCCACGCCGGGTGGCGGACAGGAATCCGGCGCGCTGCAGGATCGCCAGGTGCGCCGACATGGTCGACGCCGAGGTCCCCGCCTTCTGCTGGAGGAGCCCGACGCACACGCCGAGACCCGCCGTATCCGCGCCGCGCTCCGGGAAGTTCGCGTCCGGGTCCTTGAGCCACTCCAGGATGCGCAGCCGAGTCTCGTTCGACAGGGCCTTGCACTCGTCGAGCATCGTCACCACCGTTCGCTATTTCGCTAATAAACGAAATTACGCCCCCGGCGGCCATCGAGCACCATGACGATGCTCACTGCCCGACAGCTTTACCTGATGCGAAGGTCGAGGCCTGTCGACCCGGGGGGTGGCGGACTATGGTGAGGGTGTGGTACCGGAGCCAGGCGAGCGTTTCGCGGGATTTCTGCTGCGAACCCGGCTCGGCCGAGGCGGCAGCAGCGAGGTGTTCCTTGCCGAGGACATCGAACGGTCGCGCCCGGTGTCACTGAAGATTCTGGGGCCCGAGGCCAGCCGTTCCGCGGCGGCGCGGGCGCGGTTCGTGCACGAGTTCGACATCCTGTCGGCCTTGCGCCATCCCCATATCGTGCGCATGTACGACCACGGCGAAACCGCCGGGCGGCTCTGGTCGGCACACGAATACGTCGCGGGCACAACGGGTTTGGAACTCGTGCGGATGCCGCACCAGAATCCGCACCTGGCCCGGGTGCTGCCGCTGCTGACCCGGGTGGCGGCGGGTCTGGACTTCGCGCACGCCAACGGCGTGGTTCATCTCGACGTCAAACCGGCGAACGTGCTCGTCGGCACGAATCGTCGTGCGACGGTGAAGATTTCCGACTTCGACCAGTCCCGCTGGCTGGATCGGCCCGAGCCGCCGCTGGCCACCGACGGCCTCGTCGTCGTCTCGGTGCCGTATGCCGCACCGGAACTGCTGAAAGCGGGCACGATCTCGCCCGCAACCGATCAGTACGCCCTGGCCTGTTCCGCGATCGAACTGCTCACCGGGAGACCGCCGTTCCCGCGCGGGGACCTGATGACCACCGCGCAGGCCCAGCTCCACGACGCGCCGCCCGACCTGTCCGAGCGCAAGCACTGGATTCCGCCCGAGGCCGACGCCGTTCTGCACCGCGCACTCGCCAAGGACCCCGCCGACCGCTATCCCACGTGCGCCGAACCGATCCGGCTGCTCACCGAGGCCCTCCGCGACATCGACCCGCGCCCCCTCGCTCCGCTGCGAAACCGCGTGACGGCCGCGTTCAGCCGAGTGGGCTAGGAGTATTTCGAAGACTCAGCGGCGGACGCGATAGCGAATATGAGTAGCCGCAGGCGTATTGATCACCTCGACAACTTCGAGTTCGATCTCCGACGGCAACACATCGAACAAGCGATGCCCACGACCGAGCAACACCGGAATCAAATGGATCTGCACTTCATCCAGCACCCCGGCGGCCAACGCCTCCCGCACGGTGTACGCGCCGCCACGTATCTGCACATCCCGCTGCCCCGCAGCGGCTTTCGCCTGTGCCATCGCGCTTTCGATCCCGTCCCGCACGTAGGTCACCAGCGGATAGCCCCAGCGAGCCGCCGGCGAAGGCGGCCGGTGGCTGGGCACAAAGATCGGGCTACCGTTGTGATCACCACCCCAGTGGTCCATCAGTTCGGCAGTCCGCCGGCCCGACAGCACCGCACCCGCAGCGTTCCACTCCTCCTGAAAACGCCCGACCGGCCCGGACACATCGGTCTCATCGGCCCACCGGTGCAACCGCTCACCGTCCTCGCCGCCGAGGAAGTCATCGGAATCTGCGATATACCCGTCGAGCGACATCGACATATCCAGCACTGATACAGACATAGTTGGCTCTTTCGTGTTCGGACTCGCACAGTCCACGCGGACGTATTCGATATGACGACGTCGCGCAGTCGAATTCATCGCCGCGCCTGGTACTCCAGCCGTCCGGGACCGCCACGCCGGCAAGATCACGGCCTACGGCTGGAGTGCTAGGAACGGACCCGGTCCGCGGGCGTGGTCCAGCCGGTGGAGCGGATCCACTCGGGCAGGTCCCGGGTGGTTGGCTCGATCGCCTTCACTGCTGCCAGGTCCGACGGGTGTTCGGGCGCCTCGGCGAACTGACGGAACATCGCCTTGTCGAGGTCGTTGCCGAGGACGCTCAGCGGCAGGGTCTCGTAGCGTGCCGGTAGCCCGGCGCGCGCGCCGAACGCGGCGGCGATCTGGGGGCCCGTCGGCTGGTCGCCGATGAGCTCGATGGCTCCGCCGGGCACGTCCGCGGTGTCGAGCAGGATCGCGGCGGCGACCTGGCCGATGTCCTTGATCGAGATCATCTTCAGGGGGATGTCGTTCGGCAGCGGCATCCTCACCACGATCGTTCCGTTCTCCAGGCTCGGCGCCATCACGGTCGCGAAGTTCTCCATGAAGGCGGTCGGGCGAACCATCGTGGCCCTCAGGCCGGAAAGCTTCAGGTATTCCTCGATCCGGTGCTTCGAGTCGTGGTGCGGCACACCCGTTTCGCGATCCGCTCCGAAGACCGAGTTGAACACGACGTGAGGCACGCGCGCTGCGGCCGCCGCATCGACGAGGGCGGTGCCCACTCGGACCTCCTCCTCGATCTCCTCGAGGCTGTTCGCCTCCGGGGTCATGAAGTAGAACGCGTCGACCGCCTCCAGCGCGGCGACCGTTGACGCCGGATCGTCGATCCGGACGGTCGCCAGCTCGACGCCGCGGGCGGCCAGCGCCTGCGCTCGATCGGACCCGGGGGTGCGGACGAGGGCCCGCACCCGCGCTCCTCGGGCCAGGAGCGCGTCGACGACCGCCCCGCCCTGCTGTCCCGTCGCACCGAAGACCGCGATCGCACCGTTTTCCCGCGTGACCATGTCGTCACCTCTCGCTAGGGCATGGCATGAACCCAACTAGTTCATGCCATGAACAATACTTGTTCATGGCATGAACTTGTGCCAAGCATGAGGGTGCCCAGGAGGACTGCGCGGTATGTCAGGACGAGGTGGACGCCGAGACATCCGACCTGTCCACGATGGCCGTGGCCAGGCGTTCGAGGTCGCGCTGGTCGTCGGCGTCGAGGTTCTCCGCGACGTCGGGCAGGCGCTTGGCGGTCTCGGCGAACACCGCCTCGGCGAGCACCTTCCCCGCGGGCGTCACGCTGAGCATGATGACCCGCCGGTCGTGCTCCGAACTCGCTCGGCTGACCAGGTCGCGCCGCTCGGTGCGATCGACGAGCTGGCTCAGCGCGTTCTTGGTCATCCCGAGCGCGGCGGCGAGGTACGCCATCTGCCGCGGCTCGTCCTTGATCGCGCACAGCAGCGTGGCCTGTAAGGAAGTCAGGTCGTACTCGGCGCAGATCTGCGCGTACCTCCGCTGGATCAGGACCGAGAGCCAGAAGAGCTTGTCGCCGTAGTCCACTCCCGCCGCCCCTAGTCTGGTGCCGAATGGCCAGTATACCGAGGCCGACCGGCTTGCCCGACCGTCCAGCTGCCCGCGAGGCCTGGTCGATTCGGCGCCGACGCCACCAACTCCGAGCCCGCACCACCCGCTGTCGGCACCCCGCTCCCCGGCCCGGGCGGCGCGGTCGCCCGTGGATAGCTGTGCGCGCTCTGATCGCCGCCGCGGCGTCGGCTACCGTTCGCCACGCCGCCGAAATCGTAACTCTACCGGTACCTTTCGCAAGGAATTGGTCGTTGTTGTCCGGTATTCTCGATCCAGCAAAAGACACGCCGAACGACTCGCCAGAGATTTGCTGAAAGTGGTTGCGGTGGCTCTAGAGTGCGTATGCGCCGCCGTGCACGGGTGTCTCCGGGGTGGAGTCGGCGAACTGCCCACCCGGGGTCGGTGGCGCCGCGTGCGGTGGGGAGGCCCCCGAGGAAGGCGGCTTCCCCACCGGCACCGAAGCTTTCGCGAAAGTCGTTGTGCGAGGCGGTAAACAGCTGGAGGAGTGGTGGTATGGGGTCGCAATCGGGTGCATTGGATTTCGTGGAGGAGGTGACCGCCCGCTACGGGTCGGTGGAGGCATACTTCGCCCAGTTACGCGCCGAGGTAGACGAGCCGGACGAGGAGCCCACCGAACAACTCCCGGTAATCGAACGACTACCCCGATCATCGAACGCAGCGACGCAACAGCAACCCGACATCGCCGCGCAACCCACTCCCCGGCAAGCGACGCAACCCACGGACCGGACAGCGTATTCGCAGCTACAGAACGCACGAGTGCAGCAGGGGGCGCCTGCACAACAGGCAGTGGCGGATTCAGGCCGGAAACGCAACGCGGCCGCGGCGGTATGGCGGCGCTTGACCGGTCGCGGTTGAAACAACGCGCGGCCGCGCATGGGATCCGCCGCTCGCCGGCGGCCAATCGTGTGAGTCGACAGGGTGGGACGTTGGCCGGTGGAGAGTCATCGGCTCAGTCGCGGGTACGTTCTCGTTCACCGCGCTCTCGTTCCCGCCCTTCTCTGCCGCCGCGAGTCCTGCCCGCTTGCGGTGGTTCTCGGTGCGGCGATTCGATTCCGGGTGTCGGCTGACCGACCCGCATTATGTCTGCTACCTCACGGACCATCTCGCCAGGTTCTCTGTTGGTCGCCGCATCGCGTGCTCGCGTCGCGTGCTCCGCGAGCCGATCGGCCGCCTCACGCTGCTCCTGCCGCGCCTTCTCGTCGGCCCGGTCCCGTTCCCTCTGCTTCAATTTCTCGGCGGCGTCGGCTTCTTCGCGTGCCCTTGCCGGACTGTCTACGTTCGACTCCCGGCCGCGAGACAACAAAGCTCTGTACTTTTCCGCGAACTCCCGCGCCACTCGTTCGGCCACTTCCCCTTTGGACTCGTGCACGCTCCTCGCGGGCTTCTCGCTCACGCTCCGCCCTTTCCCTCTCTTCTCTCGCCTTGACTTCCCTCTGGCGTACGATCTCCCGGATATTCGCGAGTCGTTTCCGGGCGCGGTCCGCACGATCCAGCTCATAGGCTCGTACCAATTCGAGCTGCTTGGAGGCGAGCGACCGGCCTATTTCGATCGCTCGGAGTGCATCCGCGCGAGAAATTACTTCATGGCGGAATCTACCGGGGAAATCCCGCTGAATGGCGCGTAGATCCGCAAGTACCGTGGCGGGCATCCTCTCACCTGCCACAGTTTCCCAACCGCTGCGCGTAAGCTGACCAGTTTCGAGCGCTGTACGCTCTATACGGAGCTGCTTTCTGGTCTCAACTTCATTTATTCGTCCGGACTTTCGTTCGACGCTTCTCGTTCCCCGGCCCTCGGTGCGCGCCGAGTCGAGTCGTCGCCGTTCCTGGTCTGGACCGACTCGGATTTCAAACTGTCTGACCCAGCCTTTTTCGGCCGTCTCTCCGCGAATATGTGCGCGACCAAGCTCAAAATAAAGGCCGCGTTCATAATTTGATAGATCCCGTCGCGCGGCGTCGTACTCGTCCGACACAGTCCCCCCAGGCTGGGTTGAATCAGGCGGGCTTGCCGGCCGTTCGAATCTCATATTCGATCATTCGGATGCCGTCGTCATCGAATAGCCATTCGACAATGCGCTTCAATGACGCTCCGTTGTCGGTTTCGGGATAGTGCAGCGACGGGCCGAAACCGTTGTATATCGGCCAGTCGGACCCTGGCCTGTTCGTCCACGCCATACCTGCGTGGAGACGGATGCAACATTCGCCGATGAACCTGACGAACCCGTCGGCGCTCTCCCGGTTCTCCGGCGCGATAAAACCGGACCAGTCGCCGAACACCTGTTTCGATGCTTCAAGAAGACGAGTCAACAAGGGGCGTTTCCACCATTCATCCGAGTAATCCGCGATGCCCGGAACGGTCTGGGTCAGGAATGCCCGAATCTGCGACTCCATGAGCTCGGGCGTAGCCCACCCCAAGAACGCCTGTGTCTTGTCATCGAATTGGATATCGAAACCGATTTGTTCGTCGCTCATTGTTTCCCCTCGCGTCGGCTGTACCGGTGTGCGGAGCCTATCGGGTGCGGCCCGAGTCCGGTTTGATCCGTCCGGCGTCGGCCCCTTCCCTGATCAGGGTCCAGCGAGCGAAACCCATTCGCGGAGAGATAGTTTCGATCTCCGCGACGTACAGAATCCCATTCACCTCGAGCGGGCTCAGGTGCTGCGGTGACGGCGTGATCACCACGTCAGCGGCACGCACCTGGTCGGCAAGTGGGATGAACGACGCCTCGGGCCAGACGACCAGGTATCCGAGATGCCGCGCCAAACGCTGCACCTGAGCGCGGTCCCACATCAGCGCATCGGACACCTCCGTATCTACCCATCCCAGCGCGGTCGGCCGGAATCTCATGATCGGTACCCCCTCCCGTTGTCAGCGTTGGTTTGTCGGCTACAACCCTCTACGGCGCGTCTTCGAGACTCGTCGCAATCCGGCTGTAACGACAGCGTTTTCGCATCTACAAGCGTCTACAACTGACCTACGCTTGGGCTGTGGACGACATCGCCGGTAGCCGCCTACGCGCGGCGCGGGAAGCCGCAGGACTCAGCTTGTCCGCGCTTGCGGCGCGTACGCACTACTCCAGAGCGCTACTCGGCTTGCTGGAGGCCGGACAGCGACACATCACACCCGAACACGTCGCCGCGTACTCGAGGGCTCTCGGTGTCAGCGTCCGAACATTGGAATCACCCCCGGACGATCCCTTGCGCATCGCTCACGAATGGCTTGTGCTCGACACACCTTCGAAGGTTCACACCAGATCCGGACGACGGGTAGGCCACACCCTCGCAGCCGAGCTCGAGCGGCGCGTGATCGAACTTCGGCGACTGGATGATTCGATCGGCGGCCGTGACTTACACCCTGTCGTGTCCAAAGAACTGGGAGACGCGGAGGAAATAGTTCGGAACGGCAGTTACAGCACCGAGGTAGGCCGGAGGCTGCTGACTGTGGTCGGAGAGCTGGCACAACTTGCCGGGTGGGTCGCCTCCGATGCGGGTCGCTTCGAAGAAGCACGACGCATCTATCTGGACGGGCACCGGGCGGCGGCAGCGGCCGGTGCCCGCGCGCTTGCCGGACAACTGTTGTCGACGCTGGCCTATCAGGAGGCGAACGTCGGTAGCGCGGCCGACGCCGTTCTCATCGCCCGATCGGCGGTGGCAGGTGCCACGGATGCCACACCTACAGCTCGCGCTCTCCTACTGGAACGTGTGGCGTGGTCGAGTGCACGGGCACGAGACACAGACACCGTGCGGCGAACTCTGGACGCCGTGGACGACGCGTACGAAAACCGGTCGGACGGCGTTGTCGAGCCTGATTGGGTCTACTGGTTCAACCGCGACGAGATCGACGTGATGGCAGGCCGGTGCTTCGTGGAGCTCGGAGACGGCCGGAACGCACAACCGTTGTTGTCCCGCGCAATCGACGCATATCCATCCGACCATGCGCGGGAGGTAGCGCTCTACCGGACTTGGCTGGCGGAGGCGTACGCCAAAGGGGGACAGTTCGACGCCGCTGAACACACGCTAGCTCTGATAGACGGCGATGCAGGGTCCGATCGTGTCGACCGACGCGTGCGGGAAGTCACGCGCCTCATGAATCGTCGTTGATCCACCGCGAAGGTCGCCCGGTGCGGGTGGGATCGGTTCGGTCGCCGGGTACGGCTGCTGGTTGAGGTGTGGGCGGGCGGGTATTGCGGGGGTGGATATTGCGGCGATGGGGGTGATGGCATGGTTTTGGATCGGGTGGTGAGTGGTGCGTTCGGTGCTGCGGCGTGGGTGCGGCGGGGTCGGGTGTTTCATCCGGTCGGTATGCCGTTGACCGGGGCGTTGCATGCGGTGGATGCCGATTACGCCCGTCTGGTCGGGGCGGCGGAGCGGCCGGTGCTGGCTCGACTGTCCAAGGGGGTTGGTCTGCCGGGGCCGCTGCCCGATGTGCTCGGGTTGGCGGTGCGCGTGCTCGACCATCGCGAACGGCCCTGGGATCTGGCATTGGCTACGACCGGTGGCGGTCCGCTCGGTCGCCTGCTCGTCGTGCCCGCGCGCGGCTGGGCGCATGCCTGCTACGGCAGTCTCATGCCCTACCGTTTCCCGGGCCACGAAGCGGAATGGATTGTGGCCCAACCACTTCCGGGGCAGCCGGGCACCGCCTCCGTGGACGATCTGAACACCCACCTGGAACACCATCGGCTCGATTTCGTGCTACGAGCGGTTCCATGGCGGGGACCGGCTCGCACGCTGGCCGAGATCACCTTGTCGAGGTGCGAGATAGGCGAGCACGCCGGACCGGGTTTCTACGACCCGGTGACCAACCGGCCCGAGGGCGTGGAACTGCTCCCCCGCCAAGTGGCCGAGATCCGTGAGCGCGCCTACGCGGGCAGCCGCCACGGCCGCGGCGAGCCGGACGATATCGCCACGGCGGGCACCTCGGCCCTGCAAGGCGCTACCGAGCCGTAGCGGCCGCCCCGGACCGACATGCGGTGGGCCTTGCCCTACGACACGGGGATCACCCATGATTCACCAATGAGTAAGGTAACCCTAACCACCGAGCTGCCGATCGCGGCCGAGGCGGCGTGCAAGTTGGCGCGGACCCCGGAGCTGTTCGCCTATGTTGTGCGCCCGATCCTTTCGGTCCCCGGCCTGCTCGTCCCGGATCGTGTCGAGCCCGGAATGGAGACCTCCGCACGGCTCTGGTGGTTCGGCGTACTCCCCACCTGGCGCCATCACCTGCGCCTGATCCACCTCGCGCCGACGGAGATCTACACCAACGAGTGGGGCGGCCCGGTCCGCACCTGGAACCATCGACTCACCTTCACACCACTCACCGAGTCGAGCTGCCGCTACACCGACGAGGTCGAAATCGACGACGGCATAACCGGTTTCGGTACCCGCCTGTTCGTGCGCCTGATGTTCGCGCACCGTCAGCGCCGCTGGCGCGAACTCACGCGGCTGCTGGCGAGCAGCGAACTCCTCGGCCCCCGGCCGCGGTGAGCGGCGCGCCTACCCGTTGCCCGATGCCCGCCGCGGACCGATCAGCGCGATCGCCGTTTCCACTGCGACATCGACTATTTCACCGAGATCACCACCGTCCTCGAACGTCGAGGCGATCAGTTCGCGGTAGCCGCCGTAGAGGATGGTCGCCATCTGCCGTGAGGGTGGATGCAGCTCGCCGGACTGGAATTCCGGTGTCGCGGTGAGGTTCTGGATCAAGGTCACGAATGCCTCGCCGGTATCGCGATGCAACTGCCGTCCGCTGTCCCCGAGCGCCGGGGTGTCGCGAATCCAGGCGAGCGTGATCGAGCTGTCGCGCTGCGACGCCACGATCCAGGCCTCGATCGCCTGACGCACCTGCGTACGCCAGGGCGCCGCGGCATCGACCGCCGCGTAGATCTGCCGGATGGTGTCGGCGTTGCGCTCGGCCAGCAGCGCGATGAAACAGTCCTGCTTCCCGCTGAAGTGCTCGTAGAACGTCCGGCGCGAGGTGCGGGCGTGCCGCACCACGTCGGCGACGGTGAGGTCCCGATAACCCTGCCGGCGCACCGCTTCGGCCATGCCGTCGAGCAGGCGCCGCCGGAACCCCGACTCCGGCTCGGCCGTGTCGGGGCTGGATGCGGGCTCGGCACGGGTCACGAGCGTCAGCCTAGTTTCCCGTGCACACCCGGCCCACCACCGCGGGCAGGTCGTCGCGTAGCTCGCTCACCCGGGCATTTCCGCGGAACGGGCGGCACTGTCCGCGGCGGGTCGCGCGGTGCGGCGGTGCACCACGGCGCGGCCCTTACCGGCGGGCACCAAGGCGACGCCGCGAAAGTGCGTGCGCTCGTCCGGCGCGGCGGTGGGCTCCAACGTGAAATCCCTTAGCAGCGTGCGCAGCACGACGTTCATCTCCATGGTCGCGAACGCCGCACCGATGCAGCGCCGCGCCCCGCCGCCGAACGGGATCCACGTGAACGTGCCGGGCCGCGCGCCCAGGAACCGGTCCGGGTCGAACGCGCGCGCGTGGGGATACAGCTCCTCGCTGTCGTGCATCAGCCGGATATTGACCAGCACACTCTGCCCCTTCGGCAGCGTCCAGCGCCCCAGCGACAACGACTCGGCGTGCACCATGCGCCCGGTGATGTCGACGACCGGACGGACCCGCTGCACCTCCAGCAGCGTCGCCTCGCGCAGTGCGGAACCACCCGCGTCGACCTCGGAGACCAAGCGCCGCAACACCTCCGGATGCCGCCGCAACCGCTCGACGGTCCACGCGAGAGTCGCCGCGGTGGTCTCGTGCCCGGCGGTGAGCAGGGCCAGCAGTTCGTCGGCGATCTCGCCGCGCGTCATCGCCGACCCGTCGTCGTAGCGGGTCTGCAGCAGCATCGACAGCACGTCGTCCCGCTCGGCGAGGGCGTCGTCGGCCTGTGCGCGATCGATGAGCCGGCCGACGAGCGCGTCGTACTCACCGCGATAGCGCGCGAACCTGGCCCAGGGACCGAAGCGGCCCAAGAACTTTCGCGGCACCGGGACCGCGGCCAGGGCCGAGGCGACGAGTACCAGCTTGGGCAGCAGCTCGCGCAGCCGGTCGAATTCCACGCCCTCCGCGCCGAATACCGCCCGCAGGATCACGTTCAGGGTGATCCGCATCATCGAATCCATGGTCGCGAATTCCCGCCCGATCGGCCACGACGCCATCTCCCGGACGGTCTCCTCCTCGATCAGCGCCTCGTACACCGGCAGCCGCCGGCCGTGGAACGGCGGGGAGAGCAGCTTGCGGTGACGGCGGTGCGCCGAACCGGTCAGGGCGAACAGGGAATTCGGACCCAGGAAATCGCCGAGGTTCACATCTCCGTTGTCCGCCACGTCGGGCCCGGCGGTGAACAGCGCCTTCACCTCCGCCGGATCGGACAGCACCACCATCCGGCCGAATCTGGGCACGTAGACGGTGAACGCCGAACCGTAGCGGTCGTGCAGACGCCGCCACGCCCGGGTTCTCCCCGCGAGGATCTCCATGCCCTGAACGAGGACGGGCGACCTCGGCCCGTCCGGCAGCTTCACAGTGGTCATGCGCGCCTCCCGCTCGGTACGGCCATGTACCACCGTACGGTACGCCGCTGTACCGACTGTGGCAAGGGTCACTCCCGAGACCTGCCGAGAATGGCCCGGCGGTCGCGCGCGAGGGTTGAAATCATGCCGCGCACTATGGTTTTCGTGCCCGTTTCGCCCTGATTCAATGACGCCATGTTTCGCCTGCGCACGGTCAAGGTTCGGTTCGGCCGGACGACGGCGCTACTGCTCGCCGCGTCGGTTGTCGCGGGCGCGGCCCTGACCGGCTGCGCGAACAACGACACCACGGTGAGCCGCGCGCCCGACGGCCCGCTCCCCACCGAGATACCGCCGGGCACCAAACTCGTCGTCGCGGACCAGCAGGAACGCGTGCAGACCTGGCTGCGCGCCTCCGGTGAGCTGGACAAGCTGCCGTTCACCGTGGAGTTCGCCAATTTCGTCGGCGGCCCGGCCGTGCTCGAGGCGTTCCGCGCCGGTGCGGCCGACGTGGCACAGGTCGGTGACGTGCCGCCCATTCACGCCCTCGCCGCCAAGCAGGACGTGCCGATCGTCGCGGCCTATCAGAGCAATCCGCTGGCGATGAAACTCGCTGTCGCGCCGGGCCGTTCGATCACGCGGCTGGCGGATCTGAAGGGTAAGAAGATCGCGTACGCCGAGGGCACCGCGCAGCAGGCGGGGGTGTTGCGGGCGGTCGCCAAGGCCGGGCTGAAAACCTCCGATGTGCAACTGATCCGCCTGCAACTGAGCGATTTCCTCGACGCGGTACGCACCGGGCAGGTGGACGTCGCGCCCCTCATCGAACCGAATGTGACTCGGCTGCTGCGTACTCCGGGCGCGTCGGTGCTCCCCGACTCCGAAGTCACCGGGATCTACGGCGGGCTGGGGTACCTGTACGCGCGCCGGGCCGTCGTACAGGACCCGGCCAAGGCGGCGGCGACCCGCGCCCTGGTCGCCGCGTTCATCCGGGCGCAGCAGTGGTCGAACCTGCATCAGGACGAGTGGGCGCGCAAGTACTACATCGACAGCCAGAAGGTCAGCGCCGACGACGCGAAACGCATCATCGACTCACTGGGCGTGTACACCTTCCCGCACCTCGATCAGCAACTGGTGGACCGCCAGCAGGCCACCATCGACGTCATCGACGACGCCGGTGAGCTGCCCGCGAAGATTCGCGCCGCGGACGGTTTCGACCTGCGCTTCGACCAGGTTGTCACGCAGACGGTCACCGAGATCGGCGCGTCGTTCGGAACGGGAACCAACTGATGGCCGTCCTCGCCACGACCCGCCCGCACCGGGCGAAGCGCCCGAAACTCGGTCCGGGCAAACCGATTCCGTACGGCATCGCGCTCGGCCCGCTACTGCTCGTGGCCGTCTGGGTGATCGGCTCGGCCCTCGGCCGGATCGACCCGAATACGCTGCCCGCGCCGTGGACGGTCGCCGAGACCGCCGCAGACCTGCTGTCGGACGGCCGTTTGCAGTCGAACCTGCTCACCTCGCTGCGGCGCGCCGTGCTCGGCTTGGCCATCGGGGTGGTGGCCGGGCTGATCCTGGCCCTGTTCGCGGGCCTGAGCCGGATCGGGGAGGCACTGGTGGACGGGCCGATCCAGATCAAGCGCGCCATCCCCACGCTCGCGCTGATCCCGCTGTTCATCGTGTGGTTCGGCATCGGCGAACAGATGAAGATCCTCTGCATCGTCCTCAGCGTGCTGATCCCGATCTACATCAACACGCACGCGCACCTGCGCGGCGTCGACGCCCGCTACGTCGAGCTGGCGCAGACCGTGGGGCTGTCCCGCTGGGAGTTCATCCGGCGCGTGGCGCTACCCGGTTCGCTGCCCGGCTTCTTCACCGGATTGCGGCTGGCGGTGACGATCTCGTGGATCGCGCTCGTGGTGGTGGAGCAGGTCAATGCCACCAGCGGCATCGGCTACCTGATGACCCAGGCGCGCACCTACGGGCAGATCGACGTCATCGTCGTCGGCCTGGTGATCTACGGACTGCTCGGCCTGTTCGGCGACGTGGCGGTGCGACTGGTGGAACGGAGGGCCCTGACATGGCGGCAGACACTGGCGGACTGACGGTGGTGCACACCCGCGACCTGAGCCGCCGCTTCGGCGACCGGATCGTGCTGCGCGGCATAGATATCGAGATCGCCCGCGGCGAGTTCGTCGCGCTGCTGGGGCGCAGCGGTTCCGGTAAGAGCACATTGCTGCGCGCCCTCGCCGAACTCGACTACGGCGTCGAGGGCTCGGGCGAGCTGGCGGTGCCGGTGAATCGGGCTGTCGTCTTCCAGGATTCGCGGCTGCTGCCGTGGATTCGCGTGCTGGACAACGTCATTCTCGGTCTGCGCGGAAACGGAGCCCGGGACCGGGGCCGCGCCGCGCTGGCGGAGGTGGGCCTGGCCGGCCGCGAAAAGGCTTGGCCCAAGGAGCTTTCCGGCGGCGAACAGCAGCGCGTGGCATTGGCCCGCTCGCTGGTGCGGGAACCGGCGCTGCTGCTGGCCGACGAGCCCTTCGGCGCCCTGGACGCGCTGACCCGCATCCGCATGCACGGCCTGTTGCAGGACCTGTGCGCCCGGCACACGCCCGGCGTGCTGCTGGTCACCCACGACGTCGACGAGGCGGTGTTGCTGGCGGACCGGGTGCTGGTGCTCGACGACGGCCGCATCGCGGTCGATCGGCGCATCGATCTGCCGCGACCGCGCCGCCACAGCGACGCCGGGTTCGCCCGCCACCGGGAATCCCTGCTGCACGACCTCGGCGTCACCCGCTCGGCGGGAGCGGACAACCACATCGACATCACGAAGGCGGGCATACCGGCATGACCGAACGACAGCTACACCTCAACGCGTTCATCTACCCCGCCGGCCATCACGAGGCGGCCTGGCGGCACCCGGACAGCGGGCCGGACCGCATCTACGACGTCACCTATTACCAGGAGATCGGCCGGACCGCGGAGGCCGCGAAACTCGACGCCGTCTTCTTCGCCGACGGCCCGGCGTTGCGCACCAATGTGGAATACAACGCCGCGCCGGGGTTGGAGCCGATCACCCTGCTGACCGCGATCGCCTCCGCCACAACACATCTGGGCCTGATCGCCACCGCTTCCACGACCTACTACGAGCCCTACAATCTGGCCCGGCTTTTCTCCTCGCTCGACCACATCTCCGGCGGCCGTGCCGGGTGGAACATCGTGACGACCGGAACCGACCTCGCCGCAGCGAATTTCGGCCTGGACCGCCACCCCGACCACGCCGCGCGCTACGCCCGCGCCCGGGAATTCGTGGATGCCGTGGTCGCGCTGTGGGACAGCTGGGAGGACGACGCGATCCTGCTCGACCGGGCCGCCGGGCGGTACGCCGACCCGGACAAGATCCACCGCATCGACTTCGCGGGCGACCACCTGCGCGTGCGCGGCCCGTTCCAATCCGCCCGCACCCCACAGGGTTACCCCGTGCTCGTGCAGGCGGGCGCCTCCAACGACGGCCGGGCCTTCGCGGCCCGATACGCCGAGGCGATCTTCACCGCGCATCAGCGCCTCGCCGACGCCCAGGCCTTCTACTCCGATATCAAACGCCGCGCCCACGGCTTCGGGCGCAATCCCGACCACGTGCAGATCCTGCCCGGCATCAGCCCGTTCATCGGGGACACCGAGTCCGCGGCCAAGCGCCTGGAACGCGAATTCAACGAACTCACCGTGCCCGCATACGGGCTCGGGCAGCTCGAGGACCTCGCCGGGGAGAATCTGCGGCACCTGAAGCTGGACGAGCCGGTGCCGGTCGAATTGTTCGCCGGCGCGGGCGATGTCACCGACAATGCCGCCAGCCGCCGCCAGGTGGTGGCCGGGATCGTGCAGCGGGACCGGCCTACGCTGCGGGGTTTGCTGCACCGCCTGGCGGGCGCCCGCGGGCACCGGGTGTTCACAGGCACTCCCGAACAGGTCGCCGACACCATCGAGGAGTGGTTCCGTTCCGGTGCGGCCGACGGATTCAATGTCATGCCGCCCTACTACCCCGGCGGGCTCGAGGTCTTCGCCGAGACCGTGGTCCCGATCCTGCAGCAGCGCAAGCTGTTCCGCACCGAGTACACCGGCACGACCCTGCGGGACCACTTCGGCCTCCCCCGCCCGCAGAGCCGTTTCGCCCGAGAGCCCGAACCGGCGGTGTGAACTGCCCCGGACGATTGCTCAGAGCCGGCCGACCACGCGTTCGGGTGTGACGCGGACAGTCACCATCTCGACGTCGCCGTACCGCTCGGCGACGTCGGGGTTGTGCTCGGTGTAGGTCTGGCCGGTGTATTTCAGCGAGAGGCGGTCGCGTAGTTCGTGGCCGCCCTCGGCCACCAAGGTCGCGCGGCCGTGGAGGGCCGCGTAGGTGTAAGGCGCCTCGGGGGGATTGAGCAGCACGCTCACACGCGGGTCGCGCCGGAGGTTGCGTTCCTTGCGGCTCCCGGCCGCGACGGCGAACAGCACATCGTCACCGTCGCGGAGCACCCACACCACCGACTGGTGCGGGCCGCCGTCCGGCTGGACCGTCGCGACGGTGGCGAACACCGGGGTGTCGAGCACCTGCCGCAACCGGTTCGGATCGACGCCCCATGCCGCCGGCTGGAGCCGTCCGAGCAATCGCACTGTCTCCGTGTGCAATCGGTCGGCGGCCTCGGGGTCGAAGGCGGGCCCGTGCACATCCAGGGGCCGTCCCTCCACGATCGCGGTGAGCGGTTCGGCGGGCGGATGGTCGAGTACGTCCAGGATCGGGACGATCGCCTCGTCGATCGACCGGGCACCGCGACGCATGCGCTCGATGTGCTCGGCGGTCGGCGCGTCGTAGTCGCCGGACAGCGCGGTGTTCACCACCCCGGGATGCAACAGCACGTACCGGGTCCTGGCCGATACCCGGGCGCGCGCGAACCGCACCCCGAGCAGGTCGTTGAGCTGGCCGCCCTGTGCGAGCGCGTGTCCGCCGTCGTACCCCCGCTCGCCCTCGAGGTCGTCCCAGCGGATCGCCCCCGTCCCGCTCCCCGGCCCCGCCACGTTCACGATGACCGGATGCTCGGCACGGTCCAGCAGGTCGATCAGGTTGTGGCTGAACACGAATCGGCTCAGATAAAACAGCGCGAAGTTGTACTCGAACCCCTCCTCGGTAACCAGCCGCTCGGACCGGAAATGCCTGGCACACAACAGTAATGCGTCGAGCGTGTCGAACCGTTCGCGGATCTCCGCGATGGCGGCGCGCGTGGCGACGATCGAACTCAGGTCGGCCGCGACGAAATGCGCGCGTCCTTGCGCCCCGAGCCCCGCGGCGTCCGCGAGGAACGCCTGTCCCTTCGCCGGGTCCCGCCCGACGACCACCACCGCGTCACCCTCGGCCAGTCGCCGCAGCGCCACGGCGCGGCCCATTCCGTCGGTGCCACCCGCCACAACAAGGTTCTTCATGGGCTCGATTTAACCAGTCAGTTCAATCAGATTGCAATCCTGGTTAAAATTCAGCTCCGTCACCCGGACGCGCGCAGGCCGTTGAGGGCGTGGGTGAGCAGCCGGTCCGCCTGCGCGGAAGTGGCGTGTTCGCGAGTCCACGCCGCCGCGTTGACGAGGGTGAAGAGGTCGGTGGCGGTGGTGTCCGGGGCGAGTGCGCCGGCGCGGGTGGCTCCGGCGACGAGTTGTTCGCCGATCTCGTTCATGCGCAGGCAGGAGGCGTGCAGTTCGCTGTCGTCGTCGTCCAGACTCCGCACGAGTACGGCCGCGAGCCCCCGATAGGTGGCGGCGTGCTCGACGACCGCGCGCACCCATTCGGCGACGATGTCGAGCGTGGCGGGCGCGTCGAGCAACCGGTCGCCGCGCTCGAACAGGGCCTCGTTGCGGTCGGCCAGCAGCGCGGCGATCAGCGCGCGACGAGTCGGGAAGTGCCCGTACAAGGTGCCGACACCGACACCCGCCCGCCGGGCCACGTGCTCCAGCGGGGCGTCCGCGCCGCCCGTGGCGAACACCTCGTCGGCCGCCGCCAGCAGCGCTTCCCGATTGCGCCGGGCGTCGGCGCGGGGACGACGGCGGGCCGGTGTTTCGCTCTCGCCCATCACAAACCCTTCTAAGTCGAGGCACCCTCGAGATATATTTCGAGGGTGCCTCGATTTTAGAAGGAGTGGGCGATGATCCTGGTGACGGGTGCGACCGGTTCGATCGGCCGCCATCTGGTGGGTGACTTGCGGCGGCGCGATCTGCCGTTTCGGGCGCTCGTGCGCGACCCCGTGCGGGGGCGAGCGCTGGGCTGTGACCTGGCGGTCGGCGATTTCGACGATCCGGACTCGATCGCGGCCGCCGTGTCCGGTGTCGATCAAGTGTTCCTCTGTTCCCCGGGCGCGGGACCCACGCCCGGACCGCAGCCGATGATCGCGCAGCAGACCGCGGTGATCGACGCGGCCGCGCGGGCCGGAGTGCGGCGGGTGGTCAAGGTGTCGGTCTGGGGCGCGCGGCCCGGCGGTTTGCTGGCCGAGGGCGCGCACGCCGAGATCGAGGCGCACCTGGAGGCATCCGGGCTGGACTGGTCGATCCTGCGGCCGAGCGGGTTCATGCAGAACTTCCGCACCGGCGCGGGCTCGTTCAGCGCCGACGGCAACCTGCTCGGGGCCTATGGGCAGGCGCGGGTGTCCTACATCGACTGCGCCGATATCGCGGCCTGCGCCGCGGTCCTGCTCGCCACCGAGCGCGGTAGCGGCGAACGATATGTGCTGACCGGGCCGGAGGCGCTGACCCACGCCGAGATCGCCGCACGAATGTCCGCGGCGATCGGCCGCCCGATCTCGTATATCGACCTGCCGCCAGGCGAATTCGCCGACAAGCTGGTCGCGCAGGGGATCCCCGCAGCCTTCGCCGCCGATGTGGCCGCGCTCTACGCCGAGGTGGCGGGCGGCTCATTGTCCGAACCACCTCGGCGGTCAGCGATCTCACCGGCCGACCAGCGACCACGTTCGCGGAGTTCCTCACGCGCGAGCGAGACCTGTTGCGGCAGTGGCCACCTCAGCTCTACGAATGACTCCCCGCGCCTCGTGCCTCGGAGCACGCCATGTCATCCCGACATGCCTCGGCCCACATCAGCCCGACAAGCCTCGGCCCACATCAGCCCGGCATGCCTCGGCCCACATCAGCCCGGCATGCCTCGAATCAGTCATCCCGGCATGCTTTTGGCCGGGATCAGGTCCGAGGTAACCGTGGCGGAGGTGCGCCGTACGGCAGCGGCGGGCCGACCGCGATCAGACTGCCCGGGGTGCGGCCTCGGCCCCAGCCCAGCTTCTCGCGGTATCGGCCGATGTGCTCCTGCGGGATCGCGTCGTGGTCGGTCAGCGGGGTCGCTTCCGGGGCCACGTACAAGGCGTCGGCCGGGCAGTACGCCTCGCACATGAAGCACGTCTGGCAGTCGGATTGCCTTGCGATGACCGGAATTCCGTCCGGGGCGCGGTCGAAGACGTTGGTGGGGCAGACGTCGACGCACTTGTCGCAGCCGATGCAGTCGCCGGCACGCAGCAGCTCGATCACGACGCCACCGTCAGGGCGCTGTGCCGCGCGGGCGCGGTGGCCGTCCACACCTCGTCGAGCCCGCCGGACAGGATGTGATGGTGCTGGGCGGGATCCAGGTCGGGATGGTCGGCCCGCTTGCTCATACCGCGAGTCTCCGTGCGCGCCAAGGCGGATCGGTACATGAGCCGACCCACCGCCGTGATGGCGGCGGCCTCCCGGGCGCGCACCCGCTCCGCACCGCTGTCGGCACACAGAGCCTCGGAGGCCGTGTGCCACAACGTGTCCAGACTCGCCAGCGCCGGGCGGATCCGGTCACCGTGGCGCAGATAGTTCTTCTCGAACGGGATCAGTTCACGCTGCGCGGCGGCCAGCACATCGGCGGGCCGCACCCCCGCCGTGCCGTCCGGTCGCAACCCGGTGCGCCCGGCGCCCCGCAGATCGGTCACCGCGGGACGACCCGACCGCAGGGCGAAGCGAGCGGCGCCACCGCCCGCCCAGGTGCCCGACGACATCGCCCACGCCGAGTTGTGGCTGCCGCCGCCGGTGAACCCGCCGCAGATGCGTTCGCGCGTCGCGGCGTCGCCCGCGGCGTACAGCCCGGGAACCGTGGTGGCGCACTCGTCGTCGATCACGTCGATCCCGCCGGTGCCGCGCACCGTCCCCTCCGCGAGCAGGTGGACCTCGAACCGATCGGTGAACGGGTCGATGCCGCGCCGATCGAACTGGAGGAAGAAGTTCGGCTGCCCCAGTCGCATCTGCGCACGGACCGTGGCGTCCGCGCGGTCCAGCTGCGCGAAAACCTTCTCGTGCAACAGCGTTCGCGCGATTACCGAGCGGCCCTTGGTCGACCCCGCGCCCTCGAGCACGCGGCCGTCCTCGTGGAAGAAGGTGGCGTAGCCGTAATAGGCGGTCTTGGTGACGGTGGCGCCCTTCGGCACGATCGCGTAGGCGTTGGAGAATTCCATGCCGGAGAAGCTCGCACCGACCTCGGCGGCCATCAGGGCCCCGTCGCCGGTATCGACGTTGGTGCCCAATGCCCTCGACAGGAACGCGCAGCCCCCGCTGGCGAGCACCACGGCTCCGGCGGCGATGCGGTAGTCCCCGTCGGCCTGCCGCCGATACCCGGCCGCGCCGCGCACCACGCCGTCGGCGTCGACCAGCAATTCCAGTGCGGGCGAGTGGTCGAGGATCCGCACTCCGGCGCGCCGCACCCACGCGCGCATCCGGCGCATGTACTCCGGTCCCTGCACGCCGGTGCGGATCTGCCGCCCGGTGCCGGGGTCGACCGGGAAGGGGTATCTGCCCTCGGTCGCAAGGCGACTCATGTTGGCGTAGGTCTGGTCGAGGACCCGGTCCATCCAGTAGTGGTCGGCGAGATATCCGCCCAGCGCCTCGCGACCGGCCTTGGCCTGTGCGCGGGCCGCCGGGTCGGGCGCGACGTACCAGACGCCGGTACCGGCCGGTGCGGTCGCGCCGCTGGTCCCGCAGTATCCCTTGTCGACGAGGATCACCTCGGCGCCCGCCGCCCGGGCGTGGATCGCCGCCCAGCAGGCGGCCGGGCCGCCGCCGATCACCAGCACATCGGTGTCGATCTGCCACGTTTCGGTCACGTCTCTGCTCCTGACATTCTCGGAAAGCACGAATCAGGAGCCGTGGAAGGGCTCGCCCTCCACCGATTCGGACCGGCGGCCGTCCACCCCCTGCGGGACGTCGCCCTCGATGGTGACCCGGTACAGCACCCGGTCGTGCCCGAGGTGCCCGGCGTCGGGGATGGCGAGATGCGCGGTGGCCCGGTTGTCCCAGAACGCGACACTGCCCGGCTGCCAGCGGAAGCGGACGGTGTATTCGGTCCGGGTCGCCTCTTCCCACAGCGCGTCGAGCAGATACGAACTCAGCCGCGGACCCAGACCACGCAGGTTCTTGGCCGCCCGGGTGAATCCCGGGCTGACGAACAACGCGCGCTCACCGGTCTCGGGATGGACCCGGACCACCGGGTGAAAACTGCGCAGCGGCTTGCGGGCCACCGCGTTCGCTCGCGTACCGCCTTGTGCCGCACGCGATTCGAAGGTGTGCTCGGCATCGAGGGCGTCCACGAGGTCACGCACCGGGGCCGGCAGGTTCTCGTACGCGGCGACCAGATTCGTCCATGCCGTATCGCCGCCGTACGGCGGCAAGATGTCCGCGCGCAGGATGGAGAAGGCCGGCGGGTTCACCAGCGCGGTCACATCGGTGTGCCAGCTGCTGTCGTAGGAGGTGCGCTTGCGGCCGTACTGCTCGCCGTAGCGCCTGCTGTCGATCGGGAAGATCTCCGGGAAACCCGGCGGCGGATTGTCCTCGTAGGGATGAGCCGGGGTGACCTTGCCGAATCGCCGGGCGAACGCCACCTGCTCGGCGTGCCCGATGGTCTGGTCGCGGAAGAACACGACCTTCCATTTCAGCAGGGCCTGCCGGATCTCGGCGATGACCCGATCGGGCAGGTCCTGCGCCAGGTCCACGCCGGAGATCTCGGCTCCGGTGTAGCCGGACTGCGGGTGAATCGTAATCGTAGACTCGGACGAAAGAGACTGCGCTGCAACAGTTGTCATCGTGACCATCCATTCCCTCGGCACGACAATGTTCCCGTCACGGTACGTCGCGCGCCGCGGTATGCCACCGGTTGCGATCGGCAAGATTACCTGCACGATCGCTACAGCCGACCTTGATATCGAGAGAGCCGCTACGTGGAGACGCGGCTGGGTTCGGCGGGAACGGTTTCGGGTGACGATTTCAGCAGGGTGAGCAGCGGCGCCGTGAGCGCGGTGGTGATCAGGGCCATGACGACCAGCAGCGAGTACAGGTCCGGGCCGATGATGCCGGTGGACAAGCCCACGTCCAACAGGATCAGTTCGGTGAGGCCGCGCGTGTTCAGCAGGGCCGCGAGGACTCTGGCCGGGTGCTTGTCGATCCCCGCCAGCCGGGCGGAGAGGTAGGTGCCGATCACCTTGCCCGCGACCGCGACCGCGATCACGACGACGAGTTCGAGGACGCCTGCCCGATCGATGCTGGAGAGGTCCACGCGGAGCCCGGCGATCACGAAGAAGCACGGCATGAACAGCGCTCCGAGCGGCTGAACCGCGGCCGTGACCTGCTCTCGGCCACCACGCGGAAATACCACGCCGAAAAGGAACGCGCCGAAGATCAGGTGCAGCCCCGACCATTCGGTCATCGCGCCCCACAGCAGCGCGCCGCACACCGCGACCAGCGTGAGGGACCGTTCGGTCGACATACCGCCGACGACGCGACCGAGCAGCGGCCGCACGAGCCACCACGTCCCCGCCGCCAGGGGCACCAGCAGCAGCAAGCGCCACGTCTGGCCCGCCTCGGTCCGGGTGGAGGCGATGACACCCGCCAGCACCACCCATGCCAGCACGTCACCGACGGCCGCGCACCCGAGCGCCAACTGCCCGACGGGAGTGCTGAACATTCCCCGGTCGTGCAGAATCCGCGCCAGCACCGGGAACGCGGTCACCGCCAGCGAGCAGCCGATGAACAGCACGAACGCGATCCGGCTGCCGGTCTGATGGCGCGCCAGGATCGTCAGGGCGGCAACGGAACCCAGCACGAACGGCAGCACGTACGCCGACAGCGACACCACCGGCACGGCACTGCGATTCTTGGCGAACCGCCCGAGATCGGTCTCCATGCCCGCGACGAACATGAACAGCGCGATTCCCACATTCGCCAGCGCGGTCAACGCCGGCCTCGTATCCATCGGAAAGACGAGAGTCGACAGGTGATGCCCGAGCACCGTCGGCCCGGCCAGAATCCCGGCCGCGATCTCGCCGACCACGGGCGGCTGCCCCACCTTCTCGGCCAACCACCCCAGCACCCGCGCCGCGGCCAGAATCAGAACAAGATCAATAAGAAGCATGGTGACGACGTGGCTGGGCACAAGCCCACCTCCTACCTTCCCGAACCCCGGCATCGGCGACACGAACCGATCCGGCCGAATAACCCTACCGGTGTCGGTCGCCGAAGTCGCCGCTTCAAATGTTTGCTCTCGTATCGCTCGTAAATGAATGTCCATCCCGTTGTGGCAGTTGAGATCTCGGGCTTCCGCTACAGTTGAGGGGCATTTCGGGTTGCGCCGCAACGGCATCGGGTTCTACCGGCCGTTGTAAAGAACAGCAGGTGAGCAGCGGGGAGCGGCTCGATCACGGCGGATTGCGGCAGAAGAATCCGAAGTCCGCGGAGACGACCCACCACCGCCGCAGCGTCCGACCCACTTTCACAGGTTGATCCGACCCACATTTGCAGGGGGTATGCGCATGACCAATAACGGCGAACCGTCGACACTCGCCCGGCGGCAACTCGGCCGGATGCTCCGCGAGGCCCGTCAGGCGCTCGGCCTGACGATCGAAAGGGCCGCCCCGCTAGCGGCACTCAGCAAATCCGGACTGCAACGCCTCGAAGCGGGCGACGTGGTCAAGATCCGCACCCAGGACATCGAGCTGCTGTGCGAGCTGTACGAGCTGACACCCGACCAGACCGCGCGGCTGGTGGAACTCGCCAACCAAGCTCAGGAAAAGAGCTGGGTCACGGCGTTCGGCGGACTGTACAGCGACTCGACGTTCAATATGGTTGTCGGGCTGACGGAATCGGCGGCGCATCTGTTCGTCTACGCCGAGATCGTTCCGGGGCTGCTACAGACCGCGGCCTATGCGCGCACCCTCATCAGCGCCTACTTCGCCGGCGATGAGCCCGACGACATCGAACGCCGCGTAGCGCTGAGAATGCAGCGGCAGAAGATCATCACACGCAAGGCCGATCCGGTGAAGCTCGATGTCCTACTTCGCGAGTCCGCCCTCTATCGCGCCGTCGGGACGCCGCGAATCATGGCCCGCCAGCTCCACCACCTCGCGGAGATGAGCAAGCTGCCACACGTCTCCCTGCGCATCCAGCCGTTCTCATCCGGTTACCCTCAAGGCGCCTTCCTCCCGAACCTCTTCATGATCCTGGACTTCGGGACAGACGCCAAGGGACGACCGGTTGAACCACCACTCGTCTACCTGGAAGGATCAGCAGGTATCAACGATCTGTTCTTGGAGAAGACCGACGACGTCGAGCGCTACCGTTTCCTCACCGCGGCAGTCCGAGCCGTCTCGCTCGACGACACGAATTCACGAGACCTGCTTCGCCAGGTGGCGACTAGGAGATACGAAACGTGAACACTGATCTATCCGTGGCGAATTGGTTCAAGAGTAGCTACAGCAGTGGCAAGACGGACTGCGTCGAAGTCGCCTGGCTCGATGGTGGGGCGGTGGGTGTCCGGGACTCGAAGAACCCCACCGGTCCCGCGCTGATCTTCGCCCCCGGCGAGTGGGATGCGTTCACCGACAGCGTGCGTGGCGGGAGTTTCGGCCCGGTTCAGTAGGTTTCGGCCTGGGCGGACACAGATCGGGCCGGGATGGCAGTTTTCGCCGTCTCGGGCGGGATTGTGGATGCTCAGGCCGGATCCAAGACTTCACGACGCGAGCCGCTCCGGACCCGCGACCGCCCGCAGTGCTCCGATAGCCGCGGCGACGGCCGGGCGGTCCAGGGACGCCTGGCGGTAGGTCACGCCGATATGCCGGAAACCGCCCGGGACGGGCGAGGCGACCAGGTGGCGGTGGCGGTCGTCGACCGACATCTCCGGGACGACCGTCACGCCCAAGCCGTGATCCACCATTTCCGCCATCGCCGCGAAGCTGCCGCCGCGGTGCTCGATTCGCGGCGCGAATCCCGCTTCGCGGCAAGCGAATACCACCGACACGATGGACGGCGCACCGTCGCGGGCGGCGATCCAGTCGGCGTCGCGGACGACGCTCAACCCGTGCTGGCGCACCCGGTCCCGCAGCGGCGGCGGGGCGAGGAGCACGAGGGGGTCGCTCAGGAGGGATTCCGAGGCCAGACCGAGCGGCAGATCCTGGGTGCGGAACGAATACGAGTACGTCACGGCGAGATCCACGTCCTGCTGGCGCACCGCCTGGACCGAATCCACCGGCACCATGTTCACCAGCCGGACGCGCAATCCCGGATACTCCGCCCGTAACCGCGCCGCCGCGGGCAGCGCCAGCTGCGAGAGCGCGGTGCGGAAGGTGGCCACGGTGAGCACGCCGGTGACGGCCGCGTCCGTAGCGGCCACCGCGCTCTCGGCCTCCTCCAGCGCCGCGATGATCCGCACCGTGTGGTCCACGAGCACCCGGCCGGCGTGGGTCAGCCGCAGCACCCGGCCCTCCCGCCGGGTCAGCGCCGCGCCCACCTCGTCCTCGAGAATCCGCAACTGCTGGGACACGGCCGAGGTCGTGATGCCGTGCAGTTCCGATACGGCCGTCATGGTGGTGTGCTCCGCCAGGTCGCGCAGCAGGATCAGACGTCGAATGTCGTACATGCGTCCTCATTTCGACTGTCCCCGCACCGTCACCGGCGACCCACGGGCACGGTCATCGCCGAAACATTACGGCGCGGTGCGCTCAATGGTCGACCGATAAAAACTGCGTGATCGCAACAGCAGAGCCGGAGAATGCCGCCGGGCACACTCGACCACAATCCCCCCACTTCGCGAAAGATCGAATGATGTTGTCCCGCAGTAGAAGATTCATGCCGCTCCGCGTCCTCGCCGCAGCGCTCGCCCTCCCCGCCGCCGTCTCGCTGTCGGCCGGGTGCGGCAGCTCCGATCCCGGGCTCAGCGCGGATGGCAAGACCGTCCTGCGATATCAGGGACAAACCGGCCAGGTGTCGCCCTTCGAACTCGCCGCCGATCTGGGTTATTTCCAGAAGATCCAGCTGCGCTGGGAAAACGACAGCACCAGCGGCCCGGCCAATATCCAGGCCGCGGCCACCCGCCAGATCGAATTCGGCAGCGCGTTCAACGGGGCCGTCGTGAAACTGATCGCCGGTGGCGCGCCGGTGAAGTCCGTGCTGAGTTCCTATGGCGCCGACGAGTTGTCCTTCACCGGCTATTTCGTGCGCGACGATTCCGGTATCACCTCCGCGCGTGATCTGATCGGCAAGAAGGTCGGTGTCAACACCCTCGGCGCGCACCACGAATTCATCACCCGAGAATGGCTGCACCGCCAGGGGTTGAGCGAACCGGAGATCAAGCAGGTCCAGTTCGTGGTGCTGCCCCCGGTCAGCACCGAGGACGCGTTGCGCAAGGGCCAGATCGATGTGGCCGCGCTGGGTAGCGTCTTCCGCGATACCGCGGTGGCGCGGGGCGGGCTGCATCCGCTGTTCACCGACAAGGACCTCTTCGGCAAGTTCGACTACGGCACCTACGTGTTCCGTGACGACTACATCAAGCAGCATCCCGACGCCGTGCAGGATTTCGTGCAGGGCACCGCCCGCGCCATCCGCTGGTTACAGATCACACCGCGCGACCAGGTCCTGGCCAAATTCGAGGCGATCATCAACCAGCGCGGCCGCAACGAGAACACCGAACTGCTGAAGTACTGGAAGAGTTCCGGAATCCCGGTGCCGGGCGGCGTCGTCGACGAGCGCGAATTGCAGATCTGGATCGAGTGGCTCGTGCGCAACGGCGAATTGAGCGAAGGAAAGCTCACGGCCGAGGACGTCTACACGAACAAGGACAACCCTTACGCCAACGGCACCTACGCGCCGACGAGCGGACCTGCCGGAGAGGTGGTGGCGGCGAAATGACCGGCACGGCAAAGCTTTCCCTGACCGGCGTGCGCAAGCAGTTCGCCGCCCGCGGCAGCCGGGAACCGTTCACGGCACTCGCCGACGTCACCCTGGATCTGCACGACGGTGAGTTCCTGGTGCTGGTCGGCCCCAGCGGTTCGGGCAAATCCACCCTGCTCGACCTGCTCGGCGGGCTCAGCAAGCCGACCGCGGGCCGGATCCTGCTCGACGGCAACCCGATCGAGGGCCCGGGGCTGGATCGCGGCATCGTCTTCCAGCAGTACGCGCTGCTCCCGTGGCGCACCGCCCGCGCGAATATCGAATTCGGTTTGGAAGCGAAGCGAGTGCGGCGGCGCGAGCGGCGCGAGATCGCCGAGCACTATCTGAATCTGGTGGGGCTGGACGGTTTCGGCGACCGGTACCCGCACGAGCTGTCGGGCGGCATGAAGCAGCGCGTCGCCATCGCCCGCAGCCTCGCCTTCGATCCGGAGGTGCTGCTGATGGACGAGCCGTTCGCCGCACTCGACGCGCAAACCCGAGAGTCGTTGCAGGACGAGCTGTTACGCATCTGGCGGACCACCGGCAAGACCATCCTGTTCATCACCCACGGCATCGACGAGGCGGTGTACCTGGGCCAGCGCGTCGCCGTGCTCACGTCGCGGCCGGGCCGGATCAAGGCGGTGTTCGATATCGACCTCGACCGGGATTCCGGCGCCGATGTCCGTTCCAGCGAACGGTTCCGGGACTTCCGGCACCGCATCTGGGAGCAGTTGCAATCCGAGGTGAGCCGGGCTCAGGGCCTGGAACGCGCCGCGCTGACCACCCACACCGACCGGAGGCCCACCCATGTCTAGTGCCGTGCCACTCGCGGAGCAGGTGACCCGCTACCCGGCCGCGCCCGGACCGGACGCCGCCGCACCCTCGGGCGCGCCGATCCGGGCGCTGCGCGCGGCCACCGGGCTGGGCTGGCGGCTGCTCAAGCCGGTCATCGTCATCGCGCTGTTCCTGGCGGTGTGGGAAACCGCTCCCCGATTCGGGTTGGTGGACGAGGTATTCCTGCCGCCGTTCTCGGTGGTGCTCGACGCGTTCGTCGAACTGGTCCGCACCGGGGAGATGTGGAACCACGTGTCCACCAGCCTCACCCGATCACTGGCCGGTTTCGGGCTCGCCCTGATCAGCGCGGTCCCCGTCGGTATCGCCATCGCTTGGTACAAGCCCGTGGCGGACTTCCTCAATCCGATTCTCGAGCTGTTCCGCAACACCGCCGCACTGGCGCTGCTGCCGGTGTTCGTGCTCATCCTCGGTATCGGCGAGACGTCGAAGGTGGCGCTGGTGGTCTACGCCAGTTTCTTCCCGATCCTGCTGAACACCATCACCGGTGTCCGCACGGTGGAGCCGTTGTTGATCAAATCGGCTGTGTCGCTGGGCTTCTCACCGATCGGACTGTTCCAGAAGGTGATCCTGCCGGCCGCCCTGCCGTCGATCTTCACCGGCCTGCGGATGGCGGCCTCGTCGTCGATCCTGGTGCTCATCGCCGCCGAAATGGTCGGCGCCCGAGCCGGTCTCGGCTATTTGATCACCGCGGCGCAACAGAACTTCCAGATACCGAACATGTACGCCGGCATCCTCGCCATCTCGCTGGTCGGCCTGTCGTTCAACGGAGTTCTGGTCACGCTGGAGCGTCGCCTGTCTCGCTGGCGCCCTCGGACCGATCAGTGAGATAGTCCGCCACCCAGGCTTCCGCCGCGGCCTTGGCCGCCTCGATCGACATGACGGAGGCCTCCCGCAGCAGGCGGCCGTCCGGCCGTCCCACCCACCACGAGCAGGTGGTGGGTGTGGTGGCCCGGATCCGGGTGCGCACCGCACCGAAATCCTTGACCAGACGCGGTTTGCCCGGCGGGCCCGTCAGCTCCCACCCGTCGGTCGCGTGCTCGGGCAGGAGCGCCACGACTGCCCGTTCACCCCCGCCCGCGCCCTTGTCGTCCACCACCTCATCCTTCCGATCCCCCTCTGGCGCAACGAGAAAGAGCGCCGGGGACATATCGGTCGCCACGTTGCGCTCTCCGTCCCATCCTGCCCGACGCCACCGGTACCGGGCCGCGCATCGGGGATTCGAGCCGGGCCCCGCCGCCGGTGTCCGAGACACTCGCAAGTCTAGGTTACCGTTCAGCAATCTTCCACGGTTTCGCGATCGCCGTGCGACGGGAGCGGGTATCGACACCTTGGGGTGGTAACGCTCACCCCTGGGAGGCCGCCGGCCAGTACTGAGGTCGCTGTCGAGACGGGTCCGCAACCCCGACAGTTGATTCATGAGCAATTCCACCCGGCAGACCGACCCGACCACCATCGCCGTCCTCGCCGACGACTGCGAACTCACCTGGACCGACCTGGATCGCTGGTCGAATCGGTTGGCCCGGTTGCTCGTGCAGCGCGGCGCGCGGCGCGGCGTCCGGATCGTGATGGCGGTGCCCGCGCCGATCGAGGCGGCCGTGACGCGGGCGGCCATCACCAAAACCGGTGCGATCCCGGCCCTGGCGGCGGATGATGATTCCACTCCCCGGGCCGACCTCGGCGTGACCACGAGAGCGCAGCGCGGCCATCTCGGTGATGCGATCGACTGGCTGGTGCTCGACGACCGCTCGACCCTGCTGGGTTACCTGACCGGGTCCGACGCACCGCTCGGCGACGCCGGCGCCGTGAATCAGGCCGCCTGACAACTGAACACTCAGGACTCTCCATGCCTCAGCGCACAGCCACGGCGGCGGCCGACGCGATCGTCCCCGCCGGAGCCTTCCCCTTGTCGGCGGCCCAGCGCGGCATCTGGTTCGCCCAGCACTTCGCCGGCGCGACGCCGATCTCCATCGCGCAGTACGTCGAATTCGAGGGGGCGGTCGATGTCGACTTGCTCGCCACCGCGGCCCGGCGAGCCGGACGCGAGTTCGGCACCGGCTACCTGCGTCTGCTCGAGGTCGACGGCGCGCCCTTCCAGATCGTCGACACCGCGCTGGACGACCGCATCGGCACCGTCGACCTGCGCGGGGAGGCCGATCCCGAGGCGGCGGCCCTGGCGTGGATGCGCGCGGAGTACTCGGCGCCGCTGGATCCGGTGACCGACCGGCTGGTCCAGGTCGCCATGCTGCGCGTCGGCGCGGACCGCTGGTTCTGGTATTCCCGGATGCACCACATCGCACTGGACGGCGTGGGCGCGCTGACGATGATGCAGCGCACCGCCGAGATCTACAACTGCGCCGCGCGAGGCGAGGAGATACCGGCCGGGCGAGCGGAGGATCTGCGCCGGGTCGTCGCGGACGATCTGGCCTACCGGGATTCGCAGCGGCTGCACAGCGACCGCGAGTACTGGCGCGACCACCTGGCCGGCATGACGCCGCCGGTGACGCTGGCAGGGCGGGAAGCGGGGGTCGACGCCCAGCCGAATCTGGTGTCGGCCGAATTGCCCCGCGCGACAGCGGAATTGCTGGAGCGCGTCGCCGCCCGGGAGTCCTCGAGCGCGGCGCCGATCATCGTGGCGGCCTTCGGCGCGTATCTCGGCGCCATGACCGGAGCGGGCGAGGTGGTGCTCGGGCTGCCCGTGTCGGGGCGCACCACGGCGACGCTGCGGCGGTCGGGCGGGATGATCGCCAATGTCGTTCCGCTGCGGCTGCCGCTGTCACCGACCCAGACGGTCGGTGATCTCATCCGGGCGACCCAGAGCGAGCTGACCGGTGCGCTGCGGCGGCAGCGCTATCGGCAGGAGGACATCGTCCGGGATCTGGGCTGGGCGATGGACGAGGTCACCTCGTTCGGGCCCACGGTGAACCTGATGATGGTCGACAGCCGGATTCGCCTCGGCTCGGTCACCGGACGGCTGCATGTGCTCACCTCCGGCTTGATCGACGACCTGTTCGTGAACGTCTACCCGGGGATGGGCGGCGAGAGCACCCACATCGACTTCCAGGCCAATCCGAACCTCTACGACCATCGCGAATTGGCCGGTCAGCACGCACGTTTCCAGGCCTTCCTGACGCGGTTCCTCTCGGCCGGTCCGAACGCGCCGCTGGTAACGCTCGCGGTGACCTCCGAGACCGAGCGCGGCGAGCTGGCGCCCGCTCGCGGTCCGGCCGGTACGACGGTCCGCACCCTGCCCGAGATCCTGGCTACCGGGCCACGCACTCGGCCCGAGGCCGTGGCGATCCGGTCGGGGCAGACCACGATCACCTATCGCGAACTCGGCGAGCGGACCGACCGACTGGCCCGGCTGCTCCTCGCCGCGGGCGCGGGACCCGAACGCGCGGTGGCGATCTCGATTCCACGCTCAGCGGAGTCGGTGACTGCGATGTGGGCGGTCGCCAAGACCGGGGCGGCCTTCGTTCCGATCGATCCGACCTATCCGGCCGACCGCATCGACTACATGGTCTCCGACAGCGGTGTCGTCACCGGCGTGACCACGCGGGCCGCGCGGGCCGCGCTGCCGGATCGGCTCGACTGGCTCGTCCTCGACGACCCGGCCACCGAAGCGGCTGTCCGCGAACAGGATCCGAGGTCTGTGACCGATGCCGACCGCCACGCGGCCGTGCACTCCGACCAGATCGCCTACACGATCTACACCTCCGGCTCGACCGGACTGCCCAAGGGCGTGCAGGTCTCACATCGCGGACTGTCCAACCTGGTGGCAAGCTCCGGGTCCGCGTTCGGTGTCGACGCGAATTCCGTGGTGGCGCACGCGGTCTCGCCGAGCTTCGACATCTCGGTGGAGGAGTTGCTGGTGACCTTCGCGGCCGCGGCCACCGTCGCGGTGGTGCCGCCGCGGGCCTATGCGGGCGACGAGCTGGCCGAGGTACTGCGCGCGCAGCGCGTCACCCATCTGAATGTCACTCCAGCCGTGGTGGGTTCGCTGGATCCGGCCACGCTGCCCGAACTGCGCACGGTCGTGGTGGGCGGCGACGCGTGCCCGGCGGATCTGGTACCGGCGTGGGCGGGGCGCAGGGTGCTCAACGGGTACGGCCCGACCGAGACGACGGTGACGGTCACGCTCAGCGCGCCGTTGTCCCCGGACGGTCCCGTGACGATCGGTAGTCCCGTGCGCGGCGTGTCCGCGCTGGTCCTCGACCCGTGGCTGCGGCCGGTGCCGCCCGGGACGACCGGTGAGCTGTACCTGAGCGGCGATTGCCTGGCCCGCGGCTACCACGGCCGGACCGGTCTCACCGCCGCGTGTTTCGTGGCCGACCCGTACACGCCGGGCGGACGCCTGTACCGCACCGGCGACCTCGTGCGCTGGACCCGGCACGACGACCGCTGGGTGCTGGAGTACGGCGGTCGCGGAGACGCGCAGGTGAAGGTGCGCGGATTCCGGATCGAACTCGGCGAGATCGACGCGGTGCTGCAACGGCTGCCGGAGGTCGACTTCGCCCTCACCCTCGGCGCCGACTCCGGCTCGGGCACGGCCCTGGTGTCCTACGTGCGCGGCCGCGACGGTGTGCCGCTGGATCCCGAGACTGTGAGAACCGCTGCGGCACAGACCCTTCCCGCATACATGGTGCCATCGGTGATCATGGTGCTGGACCGGGTCCCGCTGACCCCGGTCGGCAAGGTGGACCGGCGGGCGCTGCCCGCCCCGGTCTTCCGGTCCCGGGCGGCGGACGGCCGCCCGCCCGAGACGGATCGCGAGCGGACGCTAGCCGCCGTGTTCGCCGACGTGCTGCGGCTGGACGCCGTCACCGCCGACGACGACTTCTTCGCGCTCGGCGGCGACAGCATCGTGGCGATCCAGCTGGTCTCGCGGGCCAGGGCGGCAGGTCTGGGCCTCACCGCCCGCGACGTGTTCGAGCGCCGCACCGTCGCCGGCCTCGCGGCCGTCGCCGCCGACGCGACGGTCCCGGCCGTCTCCGAACTGCCGGGCGGCGGAATCGGGCCTCTCGCACCGACACCGATCGTGCACGCCATGCTCGACGCCGGCGCCTGGCATCGGTTCGCGCAAGCGGCCCTGATCGGACTGCCCGCCGAGGTGGACCGGGACCGGCTGACGGCGGCGGTACGGGCGCTCCTCGACCACCACGACGTGCTCCGCGGTGCGCTGCGGCAGGCCGACGGCGGCTGGGAATGGACTGTGGGCGAACGCGGCTCGGTCGATGCCGCCGCACTCGTGGACGTGGTGCGCGCCGACACGGACGAGGATCGGGAACGCGAACTGCACAGTGCCGCAGACCGTCTCGATCCGGCTGCCGGTGTGATGGCGCGCTTCGTTCTCATGGAATCCGGCGACGCCGCGCCGACGCTGTGGGTGGTGGTGCACCATCTCGCCGTCGACGGTGTGTCGTGGCGGATCCTGCTGCCCGATCTCGCCACCGCCTGTGCCGGTGGCGAACTCGCTCCGGTCGGCACGTCGTTCCGCCGGTGGGCGCACGTGCAGCGCGAGCAGGCGGATCGCCGGGCGGTCGAACTGCCACTGTGGCAAAGCATTCTCGGCACCGCGGATCCGGCGCTCGGGTCCCGCGAGTTCGCCCCGGCGGTGGATGTCGTGGCCACCGAGGCGCAGCTGCGTACCCGCGTGGATGCCGCCGTCGCCGAATCGGCGCTGACCACGGTGCCACACCGATTCCATTGCGGCCCCGACGAAGTCCTGCTCACCGCACTCGCGCTGGCCGTGGGCCGGTGGCGGCAACGCGGAACGACGCTGATCACCCTCGAAGGCCACGGCCGGGAGGAGGCGATCCTGCCCGGCGCGGACGTGGCGCGCACGGTGGGCTGGTTCACCGCCGCGTACCCGGTCGGGCTGGATCTCGCCGATCTCGACATCGACGACGCGTTCACCGGCGGCGCCGCGGCGGGCGCGGCGCTCAAGACGGTCAAGGACCAACTTCGCCGCATTCCGGACCGCGGGGTCGGCTACGGAATGCTCCGCTACCTGAATCCTGTAACCGCCCAGCGGCTTTCGCAGGCCCCGGCTCCGCAGCTCAGCTTCAACTATCTCGGCCGGACCGCCATCGGCGCGGACGCCGCGGGCTCGGCCTGGCTGCCGCGCCGGTTCGACGCCACCCGCGACGAGCGGGCTCCGCTGGCCGCCGTCGTGGACATCAACGCGATGATGGACGGCGACGGACTCGACGTGACGTGGTCCTACGCCGCGCGGATCCTCGGTGCGGCCGAGGTGCGGGAACTGTCGGAGCTGTGGGCCGCGGCGCTGAGTGCCCTTGTGGCGCACGCGGAGTCCGATAGCGCGGGCGGTCATTCTCCGTCGGATTTCGGCCTCGTCGAGGTCTCCCAGGACCAGGTCGACGCCTGGGAGCGCACCTATCCGACATTGACCGATGTGTGGCCGCTGTCGCCGCTGCAACAAGGGCTGCTGTTCCACGCCCGCTACGACACCGATACCGCCGACGACTACACCGTGCAGACCCGGCTGACGCTGACCGGCCGCGTCCACGCCGACCTGCTGCGCGCGGCGGCCCAGGCATTGGTGGACCGGCATGAGAACCTCCGGGTGGCCTTCGTCGAAACCGCCGACGGGCCAAGGCAATTGGTGGCGGGAACGGCCGAGGTGGCATGGCACGAGGTCGATCTCACCGGCACGGCGGACCCCGCCCGCGAACTCGACCGGGTGATCGGCGTCGACGCGCGTACCCGATTCGATGTGGCGCGTCCCCCGCTGGTGCGTTTCGCGCTGATCCGCACCGCCGCCGCGGAGTACACGCTCCTGATCACCAATCACCATCTGGTGCTGGACGGCTGGTCGACGCCGCTGCTGGTGCAGGAATTGCTCGGCGACTACGCCGGACTGGCCGCCGGGCACACCCCGGACCGGCCCGAACCGCCGTCATATCGGGAGTTCCTGGCCTGGCTCGCCGAGCAGGATGCCGCGACTTCCGTTGCCGCCTGGGCCGATTCGCTGGCGGGCGTGGACTCCCCCACTCGCGCGGTGCCGTCGCTGGCGGGCATCGCGTCGGCCGAATCGGGCACGGTGACAGTGGATCTGCCCGCCGACACCGTGACGCGCCTCGAGGCCACCACCCTGGCGGCGGGCGCGACCGTCAACACCGCGGTGCAGGCGGCCTGGGCGCTGGTGCTGGCCATGCTCACCGGGCGTACCGATGTCGTCTTCGGCGGCACCGTTTCCGGACGGCCGCCACAGCTGCCGGGTATCGAACAGATGGTGGGCCTGTTCATCAATACGGTGCCGGTGCGGGTGCGGCTGGATCCCGCCGAACGGGTGACCGATCTGCTCGGCCGCATCCAGTCGGAGCAGGCCCGGCTGCTCGACCAGCAACATGTGGGGCTGGCGGCCATTCACCAGGCCGTCGGGTTGCCCGAATTGTTCGACACCCTCACGGTTTTCGAGTCGTATCCGATCGATCGGGAAACGTTGTCGCAGTCCCCGGACATCGCGGGTATGCGCATCCTCGATATCGCCGGAACCGACGCGACGCCGTATCCGCTGAATCTCATGGTGATTCCGCAGCCCGGCGGCTTGCGGATCAGCGTCAAATATCTGGCCGACCACCTCGGCGCGTCCGCCGCACAGCGACTGCTCGACCGGTTCGTGCTGCTGCTCGGCCGAATCGCCGAGCGGCCGCAGCAGCGGCTCGCCCAAGTGCAGCACTGTGACCCCGAGGAATATCGCGAGCTGCTGCCGGTGCGCGGTGCGGAACCGGCTGCGCCACGGGCGCTTCCGGACATCCTGGCGGCCGGGGCGAGCGTGAATCCCGACGCGATCGCCGTCAGTTCCGATCATCTCACCATGACCTACGGCGAACTCGACGCGTGGTCCAACCGGTTCGCCCGGGTACTGCTGCGGCGCGGCGTCGGCCGGGAGGTCTTCGTCGTGCTGGCGCTGACCCGGTCGGTGGAGTCGGTCGTCGCCGTGTGGGCCGTTGCCAAGGCCGGCGCGGCCTTCCTGCCGCTGGACCCGAACCATCCGGTCGAGCGCATCGAGCACATTCTCACCGACTCGCGGGCGCCGATCGGGATCACGGTGTGCGCGACCGGGGAAACGCTGCCCGGCAGCATCGACTGGCTGCTGCTGGACGACCTCAACACCATCCGCCGGGTGATGACGGTCTCCGACGCACCCGTCACCGACGCCGAGCGCGGCGGCCCGATCGCGCTGGACCAGACCGCGTACCTGATCTATACCTCCGGCTCCACGGGCAAGCCGAAAGCGGTGCTGCTCAGCCACCACGGCCTGGCCAATCTGACCGCCACCCAGGCGGAGTCGCTCGCCCTCGACGCCGATTCCGTTGTCCTGCAAGTGGCTTCGCCGAGCTTCGACGCGTCGGTGCACGAGTTGCTGAAGGCGCACTCCACCGGCGCGCGCCTGGTGCTGTCTCCGCCGGAGGTGTACGGCGGCGACGCTCTCGAACGGCTGCTGCGCACCGAACGGGTCACCCACGCCGTGATCACCCCGTCGGTGCTGGCGACGATGGATCCGCGCGGTCTCGAGGATCTGCGAGTGCTCTCGGTGGCCGGAGAGGCCGCCGGGCCGGAGCTGGTCGCCGACTGGTCGGCGGGGCGGCGCATGCTGAACCTGTACGGCCCCACCGAGTTCAGCATCTGGGCGACCGGGCCGGGCGAGTTGCGGCCGGGCGAGCAGATCACCATCGGCCGCCCGATCCGCGGCGCGGCCGCCACGGTGCTCGACACCTGGCTGCGGCCGGTTCCGGTCGGCGCCACCGGTGAGCTGTACCTGTCCGGGCCCGCGCTGGCGCGCGGCTACTTCAACCGATTCGCCCTCACCGCAACGCGTTTCGTCGCCGACCCGTACGGACCGCCCGGAGCGCGAATGTACCGCACCGGCGACATGGTGCGGTGGGTGCCCGTCGATCGGCCCGGCGGCACCGTCGTGGAGCTGGAGTACCTGGGACGCAGCGATTTCCAGGTCAAGATCCGCGGTCTGCGTATCGAACTCGGCGAGATCGACGCGGTGCTGGGCCGGGCGGAGGGCGTCGACTATGCCGTCACCGTCGGCCGCCCCGGGCCGGGCGGCGCGACGGTGCTGGTGTCCTATGTCGTTCCCGCGGCCGGGCACGATCTCCATCCCGAGGAACTGCGGACCCGCGTCGCGGCCGCGCTGCCGGGATACATGGTGCCCGCCTATCTCATTGTGCTGGAGGGTGTTCCGCTGACTCCCGTGGGGAAGCTGGATCGCGCCGCGCTGCCCGAGCCCGACTACGCCGCGGCGGAGCAGCAGTACCTGGCGCCGCGGACCGCCGTGGAACACGCGGTCGCCGACGTGTTCGCCGAGGTGCTCGGGCGTGACCGGGTGAGTATCGACCGATCGTTCTTCGAGCTGGGCGGCAATTCGCTCAGCGCGACGCGGGTGGTCGCGCGGGTCAACGCGACGCTCGGATCGACGGTCGCGCTGCGCGACCTGTTCGACGCGCCCACGGTCGCGCTGCTGGCCGGTCGCGTCGTGCCCACCGCCGACGGCCACGGAAAGGCCGCGCTCGCACCGCGAATCCGGCCCGACCGCGTCCCCCTGTCGCCCGCGCAGCAACGCATGTGGGTGCTCAACCGGATGGATCCGGCGTCGGCCGCCTACAACATCGCCGCCGCGCTGCGGCTGACCGGTGACCTCGACGCGGCCGCGCTCGGGCGCGCGCTCGCCGCGGTCGTCGCCCGGCACGAGAGCCTGCGCACCGTGTACCCGGCCGACGACCAGGGGCCGCGGCAGGTGGTGCTGACCGCCGACACGGCGACGCCGGATCTGGTCGTCGCCGATGTGGACGACGGCGCGCCCCTGCGGGCCCGGATCGCCGAACTCGCCGGGATCGGCTTCGATCTGGCCGAACAGCCGCCGCTGCGGGTCGGGGTGTTCCGCGTGGCGGGACGGCACGTGCACGTCGTCGTGCTGGTGGTGCATCACATCAGCGCGGACGGTGTCTCGATGGCGCCGCTGGCCGCGGACCTCATGGCGGCCTACTCCGCGCAGGTGCACGGGACGGCCGCGGCGCTGCCGCCGCTGCCGGTGCAGTACGCCGACTTCGCGCTCTGGCATCGCGAACTGCTCGGCGCGGCGGCGGACCAGGAATCCTTGGCGGCCCGGCAGATTCGATACTGGACCGAGACGCTCGCCGATCTGCCCGACGTGCTGGAGTTGCCGTCCGACCGGCCGCGCCCGGCCGTGCAGTCGATGCGCAGCGCCGCCCGGCCCTTCGGCATCGACGCCGAGTTGCATCGCGCGCTGACCGAGCTGGCCGCGGGATCGGGTGTCAGCCTGTTCATGGTCGTACACGCCGCCCTCGCCGTGCTGCTCGCGCGGCTCGGCGGGACCGGGGACGTGGTGGTCGGGACGGCCGTCGCCGGGCGCGGCGCGCAGGCCCTGGACGGGCTGGTCGGCATGTTCGTCAACACGCTGGCCCTGCGGACGACGGTCGATCCGGCGCTCCCCTTCCGCCGATTCCTGGCGCAGGTGCGCGAGACCGACGTGGACGCGTTCGGCCACACCGACGTGCCGTTCGAACAGCTGGTGCAGATCCTGAATCCGGCCCGGTCCACCGCACACCATCCGGTGTTCCAGGTGTCACTGTCGTTGCAGAACTTCCAGGAGCCGGTGCTGGAGCTGCCGGGACTGCGAGTCGAGGTGGAGCCGTTCGACCGCGACTCCTCGCCGTTCGATCTCACACTGGATCTGCGCGAACGCTTCTCGGAGTCGGCGCCGGCCGGAGTGGACGCGGTGCTGACCTTCGCCACCGACCTGTTCGACGACGCCACCGCGGCGGCGTTCGCGCACCGGTGGGAACGGATTCTGCGGGCCGTCACCGCCGATCCGGATCGGCCGATCGCCGATATCGACCTGCTCGGCGCGGCCGAGCGAGCCGCGCTGGTCCCGCGCCGACGTCCGGGTGGAGCCGCGGCCGTGACGCTCGCGGACCTGTTCGCGGCGTCGGCGCTGGCGCATCCCGACCGACCGGCCGTGATCAGTGGCGGGACCACGCTCACCTATCGCGAACTCGACGGGCGGTCCAATCGCCTGGCTCGCGTCCTGCTGGACGCCGGGGCCGGTCCGGAAACCGTTGTGGCGCTGGCGCTTACCCGCGGGGTCGAGCTGCTTACCGCGGTGTGGGCGGCGGCGAAGGCGGGTACGGCGTTCCTGCCCGTCGACCCGGCCCACCCGATCGATCGGATCGAGCACCTGATCGGCGACTCGGGCGCGGTGCTCGGGCTCACCGTCTCCGCGCATCGCGCACTGCTTCCCGGCGGCACCCGCTGGCTGACCCTCGACGAACCGGGGCTGGTGAGATCCCTGCGCGAGACCGCGGATCACGCGGTGCGAGTGGATGTCCGGGCCGACCATCCGGCGTGGCTCATCTACACCTCGGGGTCCACGGGGACACCGAAGGGTGTCTCGGTGACTCATCGCGGGATCGCCGAACTCGCTGCGGCACAGCGGGATTCCCTGGGCTTGGATTCTTCGGCGCGGGTCCTGCAAGTGGCATCGCCCAGCTTCGACGCGTCGGTCTTCGAAACGCTCATGGCGTTCGGCTGCGGCGGGGCCGCCGTGGTCGCGCCGCCGGAGGTGTTCGGCGGCGTCGCGCTCGCCGAGCTGATCGCCGCCGAGCGCGTCACCCACGCGGTCATCACCCCGTCCGCGCTGGCCACCGTCGCGCCCGACGCCGTACCCGGGCTCCGGGTGCTCGCCGTGGCCGGTGAGGCGGTAAGTGCCGAGCTGGTGCAGCGCTGGTCGCCGTGCCGGACGCTGGTGAATCTATACGGGCCGACCGAATTCACCATCTGGGCAACCGGTTCCGGGCCGTTGCGGGACGCGGCCCGGATCACCATCGGGGCGCCGATTCCCGGCGCGGGCACCGTCGTGCTGGACGACCGGCTCCGCCCGGTGCCGTTCGGGGTCGCGGGAGAGCTGTATCTGTCCGGTCCTGCGCTGGCGCGCGGGTACCACGGAAGGCCGGATCTGACGGCCGCACGGTTCGTCGCCGACCCGTTCGGCCGTCCCGGCGACCGCATGTACCGCACCGGCGACTTGGTGCGCTGGACCGGGCCGGTCGCCGCACCGGAGCTGGAGTACCTCGGCCGCACCGACTTCCAGGTCAAGGTCCGCGGCCGCCGGATCGAACTCGGCGAGATCGACGCCGTGCTGAACCGCGCGCCCGGGGTCGAATTCGCCGTCACGGTAGGCGTTTCCACGCCCGCGGGGTCGATGGCCCTCGCGGCCTATGTGGTTCCAGGCATGGTAGACAGACGCGCCGCAGGCGCATCGGCCACACCCGCGCCGGTGTCGGCCGGGGCCGAGGCCGCCGAGAGCGTCTCGAACGGCAGCTCAGCGGTGGCTCCCGCGTTCGACGTGAGTGCGCTGCGCGACTGGGCAGCCGAACTCCTGCCCAGTTATATGGTGCCGTCCGCCTTCGTGGTCCTCGACGCCATTCCGCTCAACGCGGTCGGCAAACTCGATCGAAAAGCACTGCCGCAGCCGGTATTCGACGATGCGGGGACCGAGTACCAGGCACCCTCCACACCGACCGAGAGCGTTCTCGCCACGCTCGTCGCCGAACTGCTGGGCCGCGAGCGGGTGGGCACGCGCGACTCGTTCTTCGCGCTCGGCGGCGACAGCATCCTCGCGATCCAGCTGGTGTCGCGCGCCCGGCTGCACGGCCTCACACTCACGCCGCTGCAGGTGTTCGAGCACCGCACCGTGGCGGCGCTGGCCGCGCTCGCGGACGCGGCCGGGACCGTCGTCACGCTGGACGAGCTGCCCGGCGGCGGGGTCGGCGAGCTGCCGCTCACGCCGATCGTCCGGTACATGATCGAACGCGGCGGAAATTTCGACCGCTTCGCCCAGACCGCGGTGCTGGAACTGCCCGTCGGCATCGAGCGCGCTCAGCTGGTGGCGACCGTATCCGCCGTGGTCGATCGGCACGACATGCTGCGCGCGCGGCTGACCCGCGACGACGACGGCGAGTGGCGACTGCGCACCGCCGAACCGGGCACGGTCGACGTCGACGCGCTGCTGCACCAGATCGAATACGCGGATACCACCGATGCCATCGAGTTGCGCGAATTCGCCCGCAGCGCGGTGGATTCCGCGATGAAGCGGCTACATCCCGCGGACGGCACGGTGCTGCAACTGATCTGGCTGGACCCCGTCGGGGATTCCGGCGCGCACCGCCGGGCCGGACGGCTGATCATCGTCGCCCACCACCTCGCGGTGGACGGGGTGTCCTGGCGCATCCTGGTGCCCGACCTGATGACCGCCTGGGCACAGGTGTCGAGCGGCGCCGCGCCGGTACTGGAGGCATCGGGCACGTCGATGCGCCGCTGGGCGCACGCGCTCGCGGAGGAGGCCCAGCGCGAGGACCGAGTGACCGAACTCGACTACTGGCGCACGGTCGTCGACGGGCCCGATCCGCTGCTGGGCGATCGAGAACTGGACCCCGCCGTCGACCGCGCGGGCACCCTCCGCACCGTCGAATTCGAACTCCCCCAACAGGTCACGGCCGACCTGCTCACCACCCTGCCCGGTCTCTTCGACGGCACCGTCGAGGATGCCCTGTTCGCCACGCTCGCCCTCGCGGTGGCACGGTGGCGCGGCGCCGCGGGTCCGGACAGCGTGCTGCTGCGGCTGGAAGGCCATGGCAGGCAGGAGGAAATCGTTCCGGGCGCCGATCTGTCGCACACCGTCGGCTGGTTCACCAGCATCTATCCGGTCCGGGTCGACCTCGCCGGAATCGACGTGGACGACGCTGTAGCGGGCGGCCCGGCCATGGGTGAGGCGATCCGCGCGACACGGCGACAGCTCTCCGCGACGCCGGACAAGGGCATCGGGTTCGCGCTGCTGCGATACCTGAACGAGGCTGCGGCACAGCGGCTTCCGGCACGCCTGCCCGGCCGGATCGCCGTCAACTACCTCGGCAGGTACGCGCAGTCGGATATCCCCGCCGGATTCGAGGGGCTGGGTTGGCTGCCCACCGACGAACTCGGCGACCTGCACGCCGACGAGGACCCGCAGGTTCCGGTGACCGCCGAGATCGACATCAACGCCGTCGTCCTCGGCGATCGACTGCACGTCGGTATCCGCTATCCCGCGCAGTTGCTGGACCGCCGCGAGGTCACCGCGCTGAGCGCGCACTGGCACGAAACCCTCTCGGCCGCCTCGCACTTCGCCCACACACCCGCGGCGCGTGAGGTGGCGGCGCGGAAACCGACGTCGACCGCGGCCCCGACGGGCCTGGGGCTGGACGTGGTCCTGCCGATCCGCACCGACGGCGACGCACCGGCGCTGTTCTGCATCCATCCCTCGTCCGGAATCGCCTGGACCTACCTCGGATTCGCCGAACAGCTGCGTCCCGGACGGCCCGTCTACGGCTTGCAGGCACCGGACCTCAGCGGCGAGCCCTCGGTGCGGTCCATCGACGAATTCGCCGAACGCTACGCCCGCGAGATCCGGCGGCTCCAGCCCGAGGGCCCGTACCACCTGCTCGGCTGGTCGTTCGGCGGCCTCATCGCGCACGCCGTCGCGGCCCGGCTGGAGCGGTCGGGCGCGCGGGTCGGCGTGGTCGCCCTGCTGGACGCCGACACCGCCGACCTCGACGGCGACAGCATCGAGAAGCTCACGCCCGGCGCGTTCGTCAACGCCTTCGGCGCGGTGTTCGGCATCGAGGACGTCCCGGCGACGGCCACCGCACACGAAGCGGCCGAGCTGATCCGCGAGCGGATGGGCGGCCTGTCCCTCGTGGACGCGGCGACGCTGGAGCGAATGGCCGCCTCCTACAACGCTTCCGCGCGCACCCGCACCGGATACCGGCGGCCGGTCCATCACGGCGACATCCTGTATTTCGCCGCCACCGTGGGCACCTCCGACATCTTCGGCGCGGCCGGTTGGCGGCCCTATGTCACCGGGGCCGTCACCACCCACGAGCTCGAGGTCACCCACGACGAGATGACCGCACCGCACGTGCTCCCGACCATCGCGCGGGTGCTCGACGAACACCTGGAAGGCTGGCAGTGAACAACTCTGGCGGAGTCCTCGTCGAGGGCATCGAGAAATCATTCGGCTCCGTGGCCGCGCTGCGCGGCATCCATTTCGAGGCCGTGCCGGGCGAGGTGCTCGGCGTGCTCGGCCCCAACGGCGCGGGCAAGACCACGACGGTGAACATCCTGTCCACCCTCATCGCCCCCGACCGCGGCCGCGCGCTGGTCGCCGGGCACGACGTGGTCGCCGATCCGGCCGCGGTCCGCCGATCCGTCATGCTCACCGGTCAATTCGCCGCCCTGGACGACATGCTCACCGGCGCAGAGAATCTCGTGTTGTTCGGCAGGTTGATGGGGTTGCGCAAACGCGCGGCGCGCGCCCGTGCGGAGGAACTGCTCACGGAATTCGATCTCGCCGCGGCCGCGGGCCGGAAGGTCGGCACCTATTCCGGCGGCATGCGGCGGCGCATCGACATCGCCTGCGGGCTGGTGGTCCGCCCGGATGTGGTCTTTCTCGACGAGCCGACGACCGGCCTGGACCCGCGCAGCCGCCAGGGCGTGTGGGACCTGGTCGGGAGCTTCCGGAAGGAGGGCATCACCACGCTGCTCACCACGCAGTATCTGGAGGAGGCGGACGCGCTGTGCGACCGCATCATCGTGATCGATCACGGCGTGGTCATCGCCGAGGGCACCGCCGACGAGCTGAAGTCGCGCACCGGCGGCAGCTACTGCGAGGTGGTGCCGCTGGACCTGAACGATCTCCCGGCGATCGCGGCCGCGCTCGGCACCCTGCTGCCCGAGCCCCATCGCACTGCGCTGTCGGGTGATTCGGACCGCATCACGATTCCGGCGCCCGACGGGCACAAGACCCTGGCCGAGGCACTGCGCCGCCTCGACGGCGCGGGCGTGGAACTGGTCGACATCGCGCTGCGCAGGCCCTCGCTCGACGACGTCTTCCTGCAACTCACGGGCCACCTCGCGGACGGCGGAGGCGAGCAATGACCGTGTGGCACACCGCGACCCGGCCCGCACCGGTGACCGTTCAGCAGTGGTGGGTGCTGACCACCCGGCTGATCGCGCCCTCGATGCGGACCGGTGAGGTGCTCGGCTCGATCCTCGCGCCCGCGGCGTTCACCGCCAGCTTCTATCTGCCGCTGGATCGGGTGATGTCGTTCTCGGGCACCGGTTTCAGCAGTTACGCCCAGTTCATGATGCCGATCGTGATCCTGCAGGCCGCCGCGTTCACCGCCATCGGGGCCGCCTTCCGGGCCGCCACCGACGCGGTGTCCGGACTCGACCGCCGCTTCGGCACCATGCCGATCGGACCGCTGGTTCCGGTCGCGGCGCGCATGGCGGGCAACATCTTCCGGCTGTCGATCGCGCTCGCCGCCGCGCTGGCCTGCGGCCATGTCATCGGCTTCCGCTTCCACCTCGACGCCGCGCACACCGCCGGATTCGTGCTGCTCGCCCTGTCCATCGGCGTCGCCTTCACGCTCGGCGCCGATGTGATCGGCACGGTGTCGAGGAGTCCGGAGGGCACCTCCCAGGCACTGGTGCTGCCGCCGCTGATCTTCGGCATGCTGTCCACCGGACTCGCTCCGGCACAGCAGTTCCCGCACTGGGTACAGCCTTTCGTGCGTAATCAACCCGTCTCGCAGTTCGCGATCGCGCTGCGCACCCTGGCCGGGGACACCACCGCCACCGCCGCGGTGTCCTGGGCCACGCTGGGCCCGGCGCTGCTGTGGGTCGGCGGAATGCTGGTGGCGGGCCTGTTCTTCAGCGGCCGAGTCGATCGGAGCAGAGCATGACGATCTCGATGGCGGCCGCCCGCCGCGCACCGGCCGGACCGGAGAACGCACCCGCGGCGTTCCTGCGGCACACCGCGATCCAGACCCAGCGGCTGCTGCTGCGCTGGACCCGCAGCCCCATCACGCTGCTGGAGACGCTGATCATCCCCTGCCTGCTGCTGTTCATGCTCGACACCGTGATCGGCGGGCAGATCGAACGATTCTCCGGGACCAGCGCGCTGTACGGTTCGGTGCCCATGGTCGCGATCGTCGGGGCGCTGTCGGGCGCGGTCGCGGGCGGGGTGATGCTCGGCCGCGAACGCGATTCCGGTCTGCTCGCCCGCTTCTGGGTGCTGCCGGTGCACCGCGCCTCCGGGCTGGCGGCCCGCATCCTGGCCGAAGGCTGCCGGATTCTCGTGGGCACCTGCGTGGTCGTCGCGCTCGGGTTCGTCCTCGGATTCCGTTTCCAGCAGGGCTTTTTCGCGGCGCTGGGGTTCGTGCTGATCCCCGTGCTGTTCGGTCTGGCCTTCGCGACCATCGTCACCGCCATCGCCGTGTTTACCGCGAAAGCGACTCTGGTGGAAGGGATTACGATCCTGTCTTCGCTGCTGATGTTCTTCGGCACCGGGTTCGTGCCGCTGGCGGCCTACCCCCGTTGGATTCAGCCGGTGGTGCGCAATCAGCCGATGTCGGTGGCGGTGGACGCGATGAAGGCGCTGTCGCTGGGCGGGCCGCTGGCCCACCCGCTCACCCTGACCGTGCTGTGGTGCGCCGGTGCGATCGCCGTCTTCGCGGTGCCCGCGGCGATCGGGTACCGGCGCACCAGCCGGCCGGGGCCCCGCAGCCCGCCGGGGGGGGGGCCCCCCCCCGCGCGGGGGGGG
>NZ_JARWOP010000386.1 GCF_029868745.1 Nocardia wallacei
CCGGGCGGCGCGGCCGCGAGGGCCGCGGCGGGGGCGCCGGGCGCCGCGTTCGGGTCGGCGGGGGGAGCGCCTCCGGCGGCCTGTTCCTGCTGCTTCTCGTTGAACTTCTGGGCCATGTCGATCACCGTGGGCGCCAGGGACATCAGGCCCATCGGGATCATCGCCAGCATCGGGAGCAGGGAGGCCAGCGAACTGGCGTCGCCACCCCCACCACCGGCCTGAGCGGCGCCCTGTGCGGCGCCCTCGGAGCCGCCCGCGACCGCGTCGTTGACCTCCGCCGCCGCGTTGACCAGCTTGTAGACCGCCTCCACCGCGCGGGCGATCAGCGTCATCAGCTGCTGCTCCTGGGCGGCCTTGAGCTTGCCGCCGCCCACCGCCTCCAGTTTGGCGTTGAGGGCCTTGACGATGTTCTTGATCGCGGCGAGGGTCTTGTCCTTGCCGTCGGCGACGACGATCGCCGCCTTCACCACCTCGTCGTCGAGCCCTACCAGGGCCTTCTGGCGCTTCTGGACCTTGTCGAAGGCCTCGGTGTATTCCTCGGAGGCCTTGCCTTCGCCGAGGTCCTCGTACACCGCCGGTTTCAGCAGGTCGTCCACCTTGGGCGGCAGCACGGGGGTGCCACGGCCGAGGAGGTCGACGGCGGTCTGGATGGCGGTTTCGGCGAGCTGGATGACGGCCTTCAGCCCGGCCGACGCACCGCCCGGCCGGTGCAGCTCGACCGGCCAGTAGTGCTCACCCACGCCCTTTTCTTCGTCGGCCACGTCGGTCTCGGCCGTGCTCAGCATGGCGGGGGTGCCGCCGAGCAGCGAGGCGAACTGCTGCGGAGCTCCGCCGGTCGTCGCCGATTGCCCGGTGAGGAGCGACAACGGATTGCCGAGACCGGGTTGCGCAGTACTCGCCGTCATACCTTCGCCTCCTCGAATTTCCTCCCCATTGTTACTTCTTCCCGAGACTGGGAAGGAGAGGCGTTTCGATCGGGAGATGCTATAGCGCATAGTCGTTGACAACTTCTGCGTGCGCATTCCGCGTGATTCGCGCCGGTGCAGTGTGCTGGCCCGAACATTGAAAGGCAGTCGGTGATGGACGATGGCGAGGTCGTATGGCGCCGGCACTGACAGACGATGTGGACTCGGTCCTGCGTAATCTGCTGGGTCTCTACGGCGCCGGGCAACCCAACCCGGCCGCTCAGGCTGCCGCGCTGCGCGATATCACCGAGAGCGTGACGAACGGCCACCGTGGTGTGGGTTCCAACGGCTACGCCGACTCGCGGGCCATGCAGGCCTCGGTGGTGCAGACGCACGCGGACAAGGACGGCGTCGTCCATCAGGCCGTCGGGACGTCCGGCAACGACACCGTCAACGGGCGTAATCACATCAGCAACCAGATCTCCGACCTGCAGGCCCGGCTGCGGGCGATCGCGTCGATCGGCGATTCGCGCTTCAGCGGCCCCGCGATGCTCGACGTCGCGCACCAGACGATCACCGGCGCCACCCGGCAGGTCGACGCCGATGTCGCCGCGGCGCAGCGGCAGGCCGCGCAGATCTCGCCGCCGCCCATGCCCAAGCAGCGCCAGCGGCATGCGGCGTCGCCGACGCGGCGGCGTCGCCGCCGGCGGTCGCGGGCGGTGTCGTCGTCCGCGTCGCACGGTCCCACCCGCTTGCCACGCATGGGCAAGCCGATCGCCTCGGACGGTACGGCCGGCGGCAATGCCGTCCAGGCCGCGAGCGCCTGGCTCGGCACCGACTACATCTGGGGTGGCGGCGGTGTCGGTGGTCCCACCGGGGGTGGATTCGACTGCTCGGGTCTCACGCAGTACGCCGTCGCGGAGGCCACCGACGGCCGGGTGCATCTGCCGCGCACGACCTACGAGCAGATCTACAGCGGCGTCCGGATTCCTCCGCAGGACGTGCGGCCCGGTGATCTGGTGTTCCCGGCCAGTTCGTTCAGCATGCGGGGGCCCGAACACGTGCAGCTGGCGGCCGGCGGCGGCATGGTCATCGAGGCGCCGCACTCGGGAGCGAAGGTGCGCTGGTCGCGGATGCCCAGCGACGCGGTCGTCGTGCGGGTGATGTGATCCGGCGCGGGAGCTGAGGATTCGGGGCGCGGGAGATTCGAGGGTGCCGGAGATTCGCCGGGCACGGCCGTGTCGAGCGCAAGTGTCACGCGAACAGGCAGGTGCCGCACTGTGGCCGGCAGGTTACCGGCCCTCCGGCCACAGCGCGGCGAAGCTGTCGGGATGAGGGGGTCCGACAGCCACATAGAGGGAACTACCTTCCTTCGCGGCGGCTGGTGGCCGGATCGCGGCCCCCGGGCCGCCGTCCCGGAGAGGGTCAGCGGGATGAGGAACCGTTGACCCTGAGATCAATGTACCGCTAAACAACGGCTCATTCAATAGTGGAACGTGAGAATAATTTCTGACAGTCCGTCCGCGCAGGTGGCGCGGTATCGCTGACGGATCATCCGATGAATGTCGGGCGTGTCGACGGTGTCGATGAAACTTGCTGACAGCCATGTCCGGATAGGGACAGCGGCCGGGAGGGGATTGCTCACCGGCCGCTGCCGTGGAGGTCGCGCCATGAGGATTGGTGGGAAGGCACGACCCGATCGGATACTATCGCTATATAATGGGCCGTTCAATAACGTTATAATTTTCTGTCCACCGGCAGTTAACTAGGTGGCCACGGATCGCCCCTTCTCAAATCTGGGAAGGTTTATTCGTGGTCGCCGAGTCCGGTGTGTCTATCGTTCGGGCAGGCGACATGGCGAAAGGGAAGTCCAGGTGTCAGCGGCCGAGGACGCGTTCTACACAGGTGTTCAATCTTTGGGGTTGGTCGCCGGGGGCGTGCGCAATGAAGCACAGGCAACAGCGGCCTTCCGGGCGGCAACCGACCTGGACCCGGATATGTGCGACGCCTGGCTGGGTCGTGCCATGGCGGGTGAGGTCACGTCCGAGGTGATCTACGGCGCCTATCGTTCGGTGCACAATCTGTATCGCGATCAGCAGCGCGCGGGTTTGGTCGACCGGTCGCTGTGGTGTCAGGTCGAGATCGGGATGTACGGGCTGCGCGTCGCGATGGCCGATCGCGACCAGATCGCGATCGCCCAGGCGTGCTCGTACGCCGCGGCCGGCGAGTGGCAGGAGGCCGAGTCGATCCTCGACGAGGTGCCCCGCGACGACGTGTCCGCCTTCGTGCGGATGTCGCTGTACTTCCGCACCGCCCGGTGGACCGACGTGCTCGGCGCCCGGTCGGACCGGCCGATGCTGGACGACGGACTGCTCGACATCGCCGCCGAACTGATGGCCGCGCAGGCGCTGACCCATCTCGGCCGTTACGGCGAGGCGATGCCGCGGGCACAGCGGATCGTCGAGGACAGCTCCTCGGGCAACCTCTCCTACATCTGGGCCGACGCGCACTTCCTGCTCGGGATGCTGTTGCGGCACACGGGCGATCACGAGGCCTCCGATCGGGTCCTCAAGGGCCTGCAGGGGTCCTCGCTGTGGCTCGAGCGCGAGGAATGGCAGCGCGCGGTGCGCGACAAGGCGTTCCGGCTCGAGGTCACCACGCCGCAACTGCTGGCCTCCCGCCGCGACAAGTGGGATCCCAAGACCGGTGACGACCCGACCGAGGCCGCCGCCACCGAGGCCCGCAAGGAGCGCGAGGCGCTGCTGGCCGAGGCGTCGGAGATGCTGCAATCCCAGATCGGCATGGACTCGGTCAAGGAGCAGGTCGACCGGCTGAAGTCCGGGGTGCTGATGGACCAGGTCCGCGCCCGGCGCGGGCTCGCCGTCGAAGGCCGCTCGCAGCACCTGATCTTCTCCGGCCCGCCGGGCACCGGCAAGACCACCATCGCCCGCGTCATCGCCAAGATCCTCGCCGGTCTCGGCGTCGTCGAGAACGCCGAGGTCGTGGAGGTCTCGCGCAACGACATGGTCGGCACGCACCTCGGGCACACCGCGCCGAAGACCAACGCGCTCATCGACTCCGCGCTGGGCGGCGTGCTGTTCATCGACGAGGCGTACACCCTGATCCAGGAGGGCTTGTCCGGCGGCGACGCGTTCGGCAAGGAAGCAGTCGACACGCTGCTGGCCCGGATGGAGAACGACCGCGACAAGCTCGTCGTGATCATCGCCGGATACGAGGACGAGATCGACCGCTTCCTGTCCTCCAACGACGGCCTGGCCTCCCGGTTCACCAAGCGGATCCGGTTCTCCAGCTACAGCGCGGACGAACTCGTCCAGATCGCCGATCACATTGCGCGCAAGAAGGATTCGCTGCTGTCCGAGCAGGCGCGGGGCGTGCTGCGGGATCGCTGCGAGCAACTGTCCGAGCAGACCCGCAAGGGCCGTCGGCTCATCGATCTCGCCGGCAACGGGCGCTTCGTGCGCAACGTGGTCGAGTCGGCGGAGGCAGAGCGCGACTACCGGTTCACCAGGGACAACGTCGATGTGGCCGCAATGACCAACGAGGAGTTGATGACGATCGACGCCTTCGACATCAGTGCCGCGCTGGCCGGGTTGGCTCCTTCCACGACAGGCTGACGCCGTGGCGCGTTTCCGGGTGGTGACCAAGCACCAGATCTCGGGCTGGCGGTTCCTGCTGCGCCGGATCGAGCACGCTCTGGTGCGCCGCGACGCCTCGATGATCGACGACCCGCAGCGCGGCCGGTCCACGGCCTTGGCGGTCGGCGTCGCGCTGGCCTGTGTGGCTGTGGCGGGCGCGGCGGTGATGGCGTTCTTCAAGCCCGCGAAACACGTCGACGAGGCGAAGATCGTGTCGGACAAGGACTCCGGCGCGCTGTTCGTCCATCTGGGTGATCGGTTGTTCCCCGCGTTGAACCTCGCCTCCGCACGGCTGATCGTCGGCTCGCCCGACAACCCGGTCCCGGTGTCGCGCGACGAACTGGAGAAGTACGCGCGCGGACCGACGGTCGGCATTCCCGGCGCGCCCGGCAACATGGTGGACAGCGGCGGCAACACCTCGTCCTGGGCGGTGTGCGACGCCGTGCAGATGGGCGCCTCGGCGCCGATCAACCAGCAGACCGGCCTGCCGACGCGGGCCAAGTCGCCGGTGCGCACCACGGCCATCGGCACCACCCTGACCGTCGACGGCGACAGCACCCGGCTGCTGGCCGAGGACGAGGCCCGGCTGCTGCGCGACGGCAACACCACCTGGCTGATCTACCGCAAGGGTTCCGGTGTGGTGCGGGCCGCCATCGACCCGGGTGATTCCGCGGTGGCCCTGGCGCTGGGCATCGATGCCACGGCGCCGGTGATGCCCGCGTCACCGGGCCTGGTCAACAGCGTGCCCGAGACCGCGCCGCTGCGGGTCCCGCAGATTCCCGAGGCGGGCTCGACGGTCACGCTGGTCACCGGGCTGACCGTGCCGGTCGGCGCGGTGCTGACGGTGTCGCTGCCCGATCGTGGCGCGGCGTACTACGTCGTCTCGCGGTCGGGGGTGGTCCAGATCAGCGCGGTGGTGGCGGCGATGATCCGCAATGCCGATTCGCAAGGCATCGCCGGTAGCCGCACGGTCGGGCCGGACGTGATCGCGGCGAATCTCCGGCCCGGAATCTGGCCGGGCACCCAAAACTTCCCGGATCGCCCCGTGCGCGTGGTCGATCCCGAGAAGTCCGCGGTCACTTGCTACCACTGGTCGAAGACCGGCAACGATGCGAACGCGCTGACCGAACTGCTGGTCGGACGGCGGTTGCCGCTGGGCGCCGACGAACAGAACCGGCCCGCCCCGCTGGTGACCGCGCCGTTCTCCGGCGGCGCCACCGCCGACGCGGCGTATCTGCCCCGCGGCAGCGGTCGTTTCGTGCAGGTGACGGGTGCGGATCCGGTGTCGCCGCGCCGGGAGTCGCTGTTCTGGATCTCCGACAGCGGCGTGCGCTACGGGATCAACGTGAAGGCCGAATCGCCCGGCGCCGACCAGACGGTGCGCTCGCTCGCGCTGCAGACGCCGGTGCTGGCGCCGTGGAGCATCGTGTCGCTGTTCGCCCCCGGCCCCGCGCTGTCGCAGGAGGAGGCGAAGATCGCGCACGACGCCATCACGCCCGACGTGGCCGCGGTCGGGCTGGGAGGTGGAGGGTAATGAGCAGCACCCGTCGCTTCGTGCGACCGGCCCGCATGGTGCGTGGCCCGAAGGCGCCGGCGGTCACCGAACTGCGCCTGCAACCGCCGACCGAGTTGCCCAAACCGGTGCCCGCCTCGCGGCTGAAGATGATCATGCCGGTGGTCATGGTGGCCGCCATGGTCGGGATGATGGTGATGATGTTCCGCGGCGGCGGGCAGTTGTCACCGATGATGCTGTTCTTTCCCATGATGATGCTGGGGTCGATGTTCGGCATGCTGGGCGGCGCGGCCGGGGGCGGCTCCAACTCCGCGAGTCTCAACGAGGAACGTAAGGACTATCTGCGCAGCCTGGCCGACAACCGGAAGTCCGTGCACACGGCCGAGACCGAGCTGTACACCTATCTGCGCCACACCCATCCCGGTCCGGAAGGGCTGTCGCGGCTCGTGGGCACCACGCGGATGTGGGAGGTGCAGGTCGCCAGCCCGCAGTTCCTGCGCGCGCGGGTGGGCCGCGGCCGGATCGCCAACCAGGTCCGGGTGATCGTGCCCGAGGCGGCGCCGACCTCCGACCTCGATCCCGTCGGGGTGGTCGAGCTGACGCGGTTCGCGAAGGCGTATTCGACCGTCGGCGGCATGCCGGTGGCGATCAACCTGCTCTCGGCGCCGCTGGTGGCCTTCGACGGCGCCGACGACGGGGTGTACGGGCTGGTCCGCGCGATGCTCGCGGAGATCGTCGTGACCCACGGACCCGACCAGGTCGCCGTCGCCGCGGTGCTGTCGGATCCGGATGCGCCGCAGTGGTCGTGGCTGAAGTGGCTGCCGCACACCCAGCATCCCAGCGACACCGACGCGATCGGGTCCAGCCGGATGATCTATCGCAATGTGGCCGAGTTGCGGGCGAAGGTCCTCGTCGGCCTCAACCGCGGGCCGTTCTCCGCCAACAGCGAACCCAGCGCCGACCGCAAGCATTTCCTGCTGATCGTGGATATGGGCGCGAGCGTGAGCGACCGCGACATCTCGGGTGTCGACGGCTGCACCTGGCTGCGGCTGGGCCCGGTCGAACAGGTCCTGCCGCGCTCGCTGCGGTTCACCGTCGATGCCGAGCGGACGCTGTTCGAGGTGAACAGCCGGGGCACCCGCAAGGTCGGGACGGCCGACGTCATGTCGGTGCCCGCGATGACGTCGCTGGCCCGCAGCGTGTCCCCGTATCGGCTCTCGACCGTGGTGGAGGCCGTGGTCGCCGAGCAGTCCAGCGGCGGCACGTCCTGGGAGGAACTGGTCGGCATCCCCGATCCGGGCGCGATCCGGGTCGAGCGGCACTGGGTGCAGCGCAGCGATTCCGACCGGGCGCGGCTGAACATCCCGTTCGGTCACGACCCGGCGGGCGGCGTGGTCTATCTCGATATCAAGGAATCCGCCGAGGAGGGCATGGGCCCGCACGGTATGTGCATCGGCGCCACCGGTTCGGGTAAGTCGGAATTCCTTCGGACCCTTGTGCTTTCGGCCATCGCGACGCACTCGCCGGACGTGCTGAACCTGCTGCTGGTGGACTTCAAGGGTGGCGCCACCTTCCTCGGTTTCGACCGGTTGCACCACGTCACCGCCGTCGTCACCAATATGGAGGAGGAAGCCGACCTCGTCACTCGTATGGAGGACGTGCTCAACGGCGAGATGGCGCGGCGCCAGCGCATCCTGCGCGACGCCGGGAACTTCGCCAGCGTGGCCGACTACGAGCGGGCACGGGAGCAGGGCGCCCGGCTGCCACCGCTGCCGACGCTGCTGGTCATCCTCGACGAGTTCGCCGAATTGCTGGAGCAGTACCCGAGCTTCTCGAAACTGTTCGTCGCGATCGGCCGGTTGGGCCGCTCGCTGCGGATCCACCTGCTGCTCGCCTCGCAGAAGGTCCCGGCGAACCGGATGGGCGAGTTGGAGGCGCACCTGTCCTACCGAGTTGCCTTGCGTACCAACCAGACCAGCGACTCCCGCGACGCCATCGGCACCGCCGACGCCTACCACCTGCCGAAGAAGCCCGGCTCCGGATATCTGCGCGTGGGCGCCGGCGAGTTGCAGCGGTTCCAGGCGGCGTACGTGGGCTCGCCGTACGTCCCGCCCGCACAGACCTCGGCGGCCTCGGTGCGGCGCGCCCGCCGCGCGGGTGGCGGTTACCGACCGCCGCAGCAGTTCACGGCCGCGCACATCATCGATATCCAGCCGCAGCCGATCATCGAACAGGAAGCGGTGGCGCCGGATCCGGAGACGCAGGACGCCGAGCCGGTGACGATGATGGAGACGACGCTGCAGCAGTTCGCGGGCATCGGCCGCCCCGCGCACAAGATGTGGCTGCCGCCGCTGAACGTCCCGCCCACCCTGGACAAGCTGGTGCCCTCGGTGCAGGCGGGCGGCCTGCACGTCCCGGTCGCGATCGTGGACAAGCCGCGCCAGCAGCGCCAGGACGTCTGGTCGGTGGATCTGTCGGGGGCCGGCGGGCACGTGGCGGTCGTCGGTGGCCCGCAGTCGGGCAAGTCGACCGCACTGCAGACGATGATCATGTCGACCGCCCTGACGCATACGCCCGAACAGGTGCAGTTCTACTGCCTGGACTTCTCCGGCGGCCTCACGGCCATGCGGCACCTGCCGCATGTCGGCTCGGTCGCGCAGGGCCGCGATATCGACCGCATCCGGCGTACTTTCGCGTTGATCACGAACCTGCTCGCCAGCCGGCAGGCGTTGTTCAGCGAGCTGGACATCGACACCATGCGCGAATTCCGCCGCCGCCGTAGCTCACCGGCGGAATCGGCGGAACTGACCGCGCGCGGCGATCTGCACGGTGATGTGTTCGTCGTCATCGACGGCTGGGATATCGGCTTCTCGGTCAACGGTCCGTTCTACGACGAGTACATGCCGACCATGGAGTCGCTCGCGGTGCAGGGCCTGAACTACGGCATCCATCTCATCGCCAGCAGTTCCCGCTGGGCCGCCATCCGGCCGAATATCAAGGACATGTTGCAGACCCGGCTGGAGCTGCGTCTCGGCGACCTCACCGACACGGTCTTCACCTCGCACCGCGCCATCGTCACCGCGATTCCGCCGGACCGCCCCGGACGCTGCATCTCGAGTGAAGGCCTGCACATGCTCACCGCGCTGCCGCGCATCGACGGAGTCGGTGACGCGGAGACGGCGGCGGCCGGGGTGACCGCGGCGACCGCCGAGCTGAACACCAGGTACGCCGGGCGCGAGGCGCCGCCGGTGAAGCTGCTGCCGGACCGGATCGTGCTGACCGACATCCTCGCGAACATGCCGCAGCCGGCCACCCTCGCCCAGCGGCTCGTCGTGCCGTTCGGCGTGCGGGAATCCGACCTCGGCCCCGCCACGATCGATTTCGGCAGTTCGCCGCACATGGCGATTCTCGGGTCGTCGGGTTGCGGTAAGACGACGGTCCTGGGGTCGCTGCTGGAATCGATCCGGACGCGTTTCACGACCGATCAGGCGCGCGTCCTGCTCGTCGACTATCGCCGCCAGCACATGGAGGCCATTCCGCAGGAGCAAATGGTCGGATATCTGACCAGCGAACGCGACCTGATCGAGGCGCTGCCGGTATTCGCCCGAAAGATGCGCGAACGCCGTCCGCCCGACAATGTCACGCCCCAGCAACTGCGGGATCGTTCGTGGTGGAGCGGACCGGAAATCTTTGTCGTGGTGGACGACTATCACATGGTGGTGCAGCGCGGCGCGATGAATCCGCTGGACTCGCTGAAGGATCTGATCGTCGACGGCCGCGACACCGGATTCCACTTCATTGCGGCACGGAATATCGCGCAGGCCGACATGGCGCTGTACGACAGCGTGCTCGGGCAGGTCAAGAACCTCAACTGCGCCGGACTCATCATGGACGGCACCAAGATGGACGGCATGCTGATCGGCGACGTGAAGCCGTCGAAGCAACCGGTGGGCCGCGGCATCTTCGTCGAGCCGCTGCAGTCCCGCCGCGACCTGGTGCAGGGCGCGATGCCCACCCACTCGGAATGAGCCGCGGATACCTTCGCCGACGCATGTTCCCAAGATTGGGGATGCCTTAGCGTTCTTTCTGTACCGCTCGACAAGAGTCGGCGTGAGTTGTTAGGAGACTTCCATGTTTCTCCAGGTAGATAGCGACCATCTCGGCACCATCGGTACCCGGCTGGGTGTCAACGCCACCGCGATGATGGAGTCGATGATGGCGGCGGCTCCCTCCGCTGTCCCGTTTCCCCCGGGGATGGACGATGTCAGCTTCCTGATCACTCAGGTGCTGGCGCCCTACGCGCAATCGGTCTTCGGTGTCACCGCACAGGGCATCGAGCTGGGCGCCACCGGGGCGGTGACGTTGCCGGTGGTCGGGGAGGCCTACTCCGGCCGCGACATCTTGAGCGGTGAGGCCGTGACGGCCCAGGGCGCGGTCGTCGGCGGTAATTGAGTTCTAACCCCTCCACGCGGGAGTTTCTGCCATGGCGATGCCACTTGCTTTCGGCGCAATGCCGCCGGAAATCAATATCGCGCGTCTGCTCGGCGGCCCGGGCGTATTTTCGACACTCATCAGTTCGGCCACCTATTCACTCACCGCGGCTCAGTTGAATGCCGCTGCGGCGGCATTCGACGGTTCCACCTCGGAAATGGCGACGACGTGGCAGGGGCTTTCCTCGAGCAACGCACAGGGCGCGTTCCGCAATTACGCGGCATGGCTGCGGGAACAAGCCGCCGTCGCCGAGACCGCGGGAAAACTCGTGGATGTCGCGGCCGGCGCGTTCTCCACCGCCCAGAGCGAAATGTCGGCGGTGGCAACCTGGCTCGCCTCGTTCCGCGTTCGTGAGACGGCGATGCTCGCCGCCTCGGCGACCATGCCCGGCGCGGCGGCCGGAATGCTGGCCATGGAGGCGGAATATCTCGCGATCTGGGGTACGGCCGCGGGAGTGATGGGTGGCTATGCGGGGGAGGTCGTTCCGGCGCTGGCGGCGCTGCCGCCGCCGCTGACCGCTCCGCCCATCGTGACCGGCGGTGGTTCGGACCTGATGCACCTGAACAACTTCGACGGCCCGCCCGGTCCGCCGGGCCCGCCCGGACCGCCGCCGCCCGGACCACCCGATCCGCCCGGACCCAACGGCCCGACCGGGACCGACGGCCCGACCGGATCGACCAACGAGCCCACGCCCAACGGCGAGGATCTCGGGTCGGTCGGCGACAAGGACCCGACCGGCCTGCAATCCACCGATCCGACGGACACGACGCCGACCGACGCCGCCGACCGCTTCGCCCCCGACATGAGTTCCAATGGCTCCGGCGGTGATTCGAGTGGCTACGGCTACGACGGCGGCTCGGGGGAGCAGCAGGGGTTCTACGGAACCTCGCCCTACTCGACCACGCTGGCCGGATTGAACGGCGGCATGGGCAGTCTCGTCGGGCTCGGCATGTTCAGCGGCGGCGTCGGCCAGATGCCGGGCGCGTCGACCGGGTTCCGGATGCCCTCGAACTGGAACCCCGGCGCGGGAAGGGCATTCGGCGCCGTGAACGAGCCGACCGCCGCACCGGCGGCGAACCGCGCACCGCGCCGCGGTGTGTCCGCTCCCGAGGCGCGCATGCGTCGTCGCCGGCGGGATGAGGAGAAGAACAAGAAGTCGAAGGTGTTCGTACCCGGCGAATTCGAGGAGGTGCCGGTGCTCGAGAAGCCTCCGATCGTCGGCGTCATCGAATACGCCGAGAGCGACCGGCGCGACGACTTGGCCGAACAAACAGTGGCCGTGGGTGTGATCGAACGCGAAGACGACGACGCCCCCGTAGCCCTGTCAGAACGTCCCCGGTAACGCACCGAGGTCGAGTATCCAGGTTCATGGAGAGGAACAGTAATGGCCATTACGGACGTAGATCCCGATCTGGTCCGCGAGACCGCGAACAACACTTTCGTCGGGATGGGTGAGCTCGAGACCCACCTCCGGACGATGTCGGGTGCCCAGGACGAGCTTTTCGTGGCCGTCAAGGGACACACGGGTGACGCCATCTACAAGGCCCTGGCCGACGCTTACGAGAAGGGTTCGAAGCTGGCCAAGGATCTGCAGGGCATCGTCGATGTGATGCAGAAGAACCACGTCACCTTCAATTCGGAGGACTTGGACGCCGCGGCGAAGGTCTACGCGAACATGGGTGGCGACGGCTCCATCGCCGGGAACGACGGCTTTGTCAGCGACAGCGCCGCCACCAGCGCCGCCTCCCGGCTCAACCTCAACATCTGATTCGACAAGCCCGATTGTTCTAGAAAGGTAATTCTCATGACGAAGCCTATTCACGTCGATTACGGTGCCGCGGAAATCGCCACCGGCACGATCGGCCAGCTGGTCGCCGCGATGATCGAGAACACCGAGCGCCTGCGCGGTCTCCAGAAGGGCCTGGAAGCGGTCCTCAAGGGTGCCATGGGCGACGGCTACACGACCACCATGACCAGCTTCAACACCGATCTGACCAACTACGACGGTGCCGTCAAGCAGCTGAACGCGACCGTGTCCCAGAACGTCAACGCGGGCGGGCACATCAACCAGGTCGACATTCAGGAAGGCAACCGGTTCGCGGCTCTCGGCAGGTCGTAATCACCGTGTCGTCGACTGTTCATCCGGCATTCCTGTCGGCAGACGAGGAGCTGGAACCGGAGGGTGACACGGCCGGTCCGGGAGCAGAAGGCGAACCGGTCGCGATCGACCTGAATGTCGATGCCGCCCTGCTCCTGCAGGGGATGGTCGGCATCGACTCCTATCCGCTGGTACTGGCCCTGGTGTCGAACGTGTACCGCCTCGAGGACCAGGACCGGGTGAACGCTGTCGTCGCCGAGCAGCTCGCTGAGGCGGGCATTCTCGTCGGCGGCGGCGTTCATCCCACGGTGGAACATTGGCTGCACTGCCTGTACCGGCCGGATGTGGAATTGGCCGTGCTGGTGCGCGACACCGGCCTGGACGGTGAGCCGGCCGGCATGCTGCGCATGTCGCTGGTGCGTTCCGGCGACACTCACGTGCTGGCGGTGCGAAACGACGACCATGTCGTGATCCAGCAGGTGTTCCAGGAAGGAGAGCAGCTCGATACCCTGACCGCGGCTCTGGTCGCCGCGCTGGGCCCCTGCCCGCCGGTGCGCTTCGAGCCGATGCGCGCGAATTCGGAACAGATCGCCGAGGTGCAGGCCGAACCGGTGGAGCAGCGTCGGCAGGCGCTGCTGGAATTGGGCGCACAGCCGCACACCGCCGGTGTGCTCGACCGAGTTTTCGACGAGGTGGCGCGCCGCGCCGAAGTCGTGATGATCGAGCACCACGACGGCCGGAAGGCCGAGCCGGGCAATGCCTTGACCGTGCTGGATACTTTGTCCGGCCGGTTGGTGGTGACACCGAGTGTCGCCGTGGACGGAACAGTCTGGGCGACCTACTCGCCGGGCGACGACACGGCACTGCAGGCCGGGGTCGCCGCCTTGGTGGAACTACTGCCGAGCCGCAGCTGGTTCGCTACCAGCCGGACCGGGTGACATCCGGCTGATCGAGAGGGACGAGGAACATGAACCGAGCACCGAATACGAACGGACATCCGGCCGAGTCCGTGCGGGCTCGGGGTGGCTACGACGCGTACTTTTCCCCGCAGCAGAGCGCCGTCGAGGCGCCGGCCGAGCAGCCCGCGCCGACCGAGAACCGGTCGGACGCCTTCCGCTACACCTCCGGACTCCCCACCCAGGCCGCGTCGGCGCCCACGGTCGGTACCCCGGGCCAGTCGCAGCACGATCGGACGCCATCCACGCCGCCGCCCCAGGCCGCGCCGCCCGCACCCGTCCAGTCCGCGCCCGCGCAGCCCCCGTCGGACCGGTCCGCCCAGTCGCAGTCACAGCAACCGAACTCGGCACAACAGCAGCACGCTGCGTCGCAACCGCATGCGGCGCAGCAATACTCGGTGCAGCAGTCGGAGGCGACGGCCGCGCAGGTCCGGCCCCAGCAACAGCCCCGCGCCGCGGAACCGACGCCGCCGACCCGCTCGGTCTCCGACGAGGGCCGCGGGTTGGAGCGCATCGACCGCCCACATACCGACGTCGCGTATCCCGAGGTGCTGCCGGCCTCCCTGACGTCGATGGACCTGCTGGCCGAGATCTCCGCCACCCGGCGCGCACAGCTGCGCTCGACCCAGGGCATGCGCGGCGCGCTGAACAAGGTCGGCTTCAATCTGGGACTGTCCCCGGCGGAACAGCGCACCGAGGAGCGCCGCGGGCGCATCCGGCGCCAGCTCACCTCGACCTATCAGATCGCGGTGGTGAGTGTGAAGGGCGGCGTCGGCCGCACCACCGTCACCGCGGCGCTCGGCTCGACATTCGCGAGCCTGCGTCCCGACCGCGTCGTCGCGGTGGACGCCAACCCCGACTTCGGTGATCTGCCCACCCGCACCAGGCCGCACCCCTACGGCCTGACGCTGCGGGATCTGGTCCGCGCGCAGAACCTCGAGGCGTTCTCCGCGGTGCACTCGTTCACCTCGATCAACGAGGCCGACCTGTCCGTGCTCGCCTCGCCGTGGTCCACCGAGGCCGTCGAGGCGCTGTCCGGTCCGGAGTACGGCAATGCGGTCGCGGTGCTGCGCCGGCACTACAACCTGGTGATGGTCGACTGCGGCACCGGCGTGCTGGATTCCGTCACCGGCGCCGTGCTGCAGACCAGCGACGCCGTCGTGGTCGTGACGCCGCCGACGGTAGGCGGCGTGAAAGGCGCTGTCGCCACGCTGAACTGGTTCGCGGCGCACGGCCTGCAGCACCTGATCGCCAACTCGGTCGTGGCGATCGTGCACCCGCAGGCGGCGAAGCCGATGGTGGAGGTCACGCAGATCGAGAAGTTGTTCGCGACCGCGCAGCGGCCGACTTTCCAGTTGCCCTACGACGAGCATCTCGCCGAGGGCGGCGAAGTGGACCTGCGGTTGCTGGAGAAGGAGACGGCGCTGGCGTTCGAAGAGTTGGCGGCGGCACTCGGTGACGGGTTCCCGGGGCAGGTCGCCACGGGTCGTGGAGGACGGTTGTGAGTACAGCGGTGGCCGGGCCGGCGGCGACGCCGACCCAGGCATCGGCGGAGGTGGCGCGGGCACGCATCGCGGTGATGGTGTCCTCGTATCAGGTCGACGTGGTGGTGCCGACCAAGTTCACGATCGAAACGTTCATGGACGATCTGCTCGCGGTCCTGTCGCGCGCGATCGATGACGAGAGCATCGACTTCGCCCCGCCCAGCGGGCAGTGGAGTCTCGCCCGCCCCGGGGAACTGCCGATGCCGCGCTGGCGCAGTCTCGCCGACCACGACGTCATCGACGGCACGGTGCTGATGTTGTCGGCGGTGGAGTCCTCCGAGGTGTTCACGCCGGTCGTCGAGGACATCACCGACGCGCTGGCACTGATCAACGAGCGGGAGTTCTCCGAGTTCGACCCGCGCACGGTCGCGATCACCGGTGTGTCCGTGCTGGGCGTCGGCGCGATCGCCGCGGCCGCGCTGCTCTCGTGGTCCTGGATGCGGTCCGGCTCGGTCCTGTGGTGCGGGTTGCCGGCGTTGCTGCTGGGCCTGGTCTGCTGGATCGCGGGATTCGCGCTGCGCCGCCGCGACGACGGGGAGACACTGTGCCTCGGGCTCGTGCTGTCCGCGCTGCCGCTGCTGTTCGCCGGTGGCGCGATGCTGGTGCCGGCCGCCTATAGCGAACCCGGTCCGTTCGCCGCGGCCAATGTCGCCGCGGGCGCGGTGGTGGCCGCCACGGCGGCGGTGACGACGCTGCGATTGACCAGGGTGAGCACGACCGTGCTGACGGCGGTGCTGGTGATCACCATCGCCGTCGCGATCGCCGCGCTGCCGATGGCGTATCTCGAGGTGTCCGAGCAGCACATGACCGGCGGCGCCGTGTTCGTCGGGCTGATCCTGCTGACCGCCGCACCGCGACTTGCCGTGGTGGCGGCCCGGATTCGGCCCCCGGACCTGCCCGACCCGGGCACCGAGGTGGCCCCGGCCACGCTGACCGACATCTTCGACGCCGAGACCGCCACGGCCGACGATCCGGGTCCCGACCGCACCGAGGACGATCGCCGCCGGGCGCTGCGCATCGAAGACCGCGCCCGGCTGGCGGTGACGAGCCTGCGCGGCCTGATCATCGGGTCGGCCACGGTGCTGGCCGCGGCGACCGTGCTGTCGGCGGCCGCGAGCCCCGGCGGCATCCGCGAGATCGTGCTGGCCGCGGCCGTCGCGGGCATCGTCGCCTTGCGCACGCGCTGGTACCCCGATCGGATTCAGGCGATCGCCCTCGTCGTCGCGTCGGCGACCACGGTGGTCGGGGTGGGGGCCGTGGAGGTCGGCGCCTACGCGACCCCGATCGCTCGCATGGTCGTCGTCGTGGTGGTGGCGGTGGCCGCCGCGGTGGCCTGCGTGGCCGCGCTGCGATTGCCGGGCGTGCGGCTGTCGCCGGTGACCCGCCGGGTCATCGACCTCGTCGAGTACGCGCTGATCCTGGTCGTCCCGGTGCTCGCGTTCTGGATCATGGGGATCTACACCGCCATGCGAGGAATCTGATGAACCCTGCCGGTATCGGCATCCGGATCTGCGCGGCGATGGTCGCCGGCGTGATCCTCGGCGTAGCGGCCGGTCCGGCGGGTGCGCTGCAGCCGCCGGAGGTGATCGTGGGGGCGGCGCCGCCGGACGGCCCCCCGGGACCCGAGGTCCCGACGAAGCAGGAGGACGGCTGCCTGGCGACCGGCCTGCTGCCGAACAGCGACGTGACGCAGGCCCCGCCGCCGGAGACCTCGCTGGACCTGTCCCGAGCGCGGGCGCTGAGCCGTGGCGCCGGTGTCACCGTGGCCGTGGTGGACACGGGGGTCACGCCGAACCCGCGCCTGCCCAACCTCATCGGCGGCGGCGATTACGTCGCCGCCGGCGGCGACGGGTTGTCCGACTGCGACGCGCACGGCACCCTGGTCGCGGGGATCATCGGCGCGGCCTCCGACCCGGCGGACAAGTTCGTCGGTGTCGCGCCGGAAGCCTCGATCATCTCGATTCGCTACCGCTCCAACGCTTTTCGCCCGGAGAAGCCCGACTCGGCGCGGGAGGGCCAGTCCGTCATCGATATCCGGACGCTGGCGCGGGCGATCACCCACGCGGCGAATCTCGGCGCCGGGGTGATCACGGTCGGGCTGCCGGTCTGTGTCACCGCCGAGGCCCAGGTCGACCAGTCGATGCTGGCGGCCGCCATCGGCTACGCGGTGCACGTCCGCGGCGCGCTCATCGTGGCCGGTGCGGGCAACACCAGCGGCACGGGCTGCGCGCAGAACCCGGACGTCGATCCCGGCCGGCCGAGCGACCCGCGCAACTGGCGGGACGTGAAGACGATCTCCGCGCCCGGCTGGTTCGCCCCCGACGTGCTGACCGTCGGCTTCACCACCGCGTCGGGAACGCCCATGTCGGGCTCGCTGATGGGACCGTGGGTCGGCATCGCCGCCCCGGGCGCCGGCATCGAGTCGCTCGGTCCCGGCGGCACCCAGCTCATCAACGGCGTCGGGTCGGCGGGCAAGCTGGTGCCGGTGGGCGGGGCGTCGTTCGCGGCGGCGTACGTCAGCGGCGTGGCGGCCCTGCTGCGCTCGCGGTTCCCGTCCGAGACCCCGTCGGAGATCATGGCGCGGCTGCAGGTCAGCGCGCACGCCATGCCGCGCGGGCTGGACAATCTGGCCGGCGCCGGAATGATCGATCCGCTTGCGGCGCTGAGCTATCGGACCCCGCCCAAACCACCCGAGGACCTGTACAAGCGTGCCACGCTGGTGCTCCCCGATCCGCCGCGGCCGCGCGACCTGAAGCCGCTCGTGGTCTCGGCGGCGATCGTGGTGGGCACGCTGGTGCTGGGTGTGGGTGCGGACGGCGTACTGCGGAGGCGTAGGTGAGTTTTCCGAGTGTTCGGGTCGGAGGAGTCGAACGCGGCCCGTTCGCCGTGCTGACGGTCGGTGGGGGTCCGGTGCTGGCCGGGATGTCCGCCCATGCCCCGTGGTGGACCCTCGGGGTAGTGGTCTGCGTGCTGGTGGCGGCGGTGACCGTGCGCTTCGGCCATCGCACCGCGGTGCGCTGGCTGCTGGACTGGGTGGCGTTCCGGGCCGGCCGCGAATCCCGTGCCCGCGACCGGTCCCGGCCGTGGGAGGTGACCGATGTCCAGGTGGCCGCCGGGGTGTGCGGCGTACACGAGGACGGCACGACGCTGGTGGCGATGATCCAGCTGGCCCCGGATCTGGACCTGCCCACGGTCATCGCGGAGCAGACCATCTACACCGAGGACACCATCAGCGCCGAATCCCTGATGCCGCTGCTGGACCAGTACGGCATCGCCGTGGACATCGACATCGTGACCACCGGTCAGCGGGTCCGTCCGGGCGGCAGCTACAGCATGCTCTACGACCAGCTGCTCGGCTCGCACCCGGTGGTCGGCAACCGGATGTCCTGGCTGGTGGTCCGCCTCGATCAGGAACGCAATCTGGAGGCGCTGACGCGCCGCGGGCCGTGCGCGGAGGTCGCGCCGAAGGCGCTGGCCAGTGCGGCCCATCGGATCGCGGGACGACTGCGGGAACGTGGCATCAACGCTCAGCCGCTGCCCGCCGACGCGCTGTGGCGCGCGGCCCGGCTGCTGCACGCGGGTGTCGAGCTGTCGGATCTGCGGGAGAAATGGGGCCATCTGGAGTCCTCGGTGGCGAGCCGCAGCATCAGTAGTTTCCTGATCGACTGGACGCGGCTCGGCGACACCGGCCTGGACGACTGCTGGTCGTGGAACCGCGGCCGGACGACCGTGGTGGTGAGCCTGGCCGGCGGCGCCGTGGGCGCCCGCGGCCTGGTGCGATACGTCGGCCCCGCGGTCACCAGCGCGCCGGTCGATTATCTGCTGCCATTGGGCGGCCGGCAGTCCGCCGCGCTGCTCGCCTCGCTGCCGACCGGCACGTCGGTGCGGGCCGTGCCGAGCGACGAGCAAGGCCGCGACATCGCCTCCCAGCAGGTCGTCGACGGTCTCACCATGGCCATCGGCCCGAACGGCCAGATCCTGGGCTCGATCAGCGGGCAGCCGCGGCATACGCTGGCCATGCCGCTGTTCGATCCGTCGCTGTACAACCCGCAGCGCCGCACCATCGATGTGCGCGCGGAATTGCCTGTCGCACAACAGATCGTGCTGCGCGCGATGGTGGTCGGCGCCGACGTCGAGGTGTATTCGGCGCGGCCGCAGCGGTGGGAGCAACTGGTAGCGGCGGTGGGGGATCCGGCGTCGCTGCGGCTGGTCCCCGAGGAACAGCCGGGCGCCCCCGTCTCGGATCAGGAATCGCAGGCCATGGTGACGGTCTTCGACCAGGTGCCGCCGCGCGCCTCGGCCGCGCCCACCACCGTGACGATCAGCGACCCGGGCGAGCCGCGCCGCCGCACCGCGGATCTGGCCATCGATCAGGTCAGTCCGTCGGCCGTCGATGTCGGTATTCCGATGCGGACCGTGCGGGTGGATCTGATCGAGCCGCGCGGTGAGACACGGTATCTGGACTACCTGGACCCGGGCGGCAATCCGAGGGTAGGTGACCCCGCGGTGATCCCGCCGGAGAACGGGCACGGTCCCGTACCACCGGTGCCGCCCATAGGTGACCGGTCGGTAGGGCGAGGCGAAGTAGGTCGGGAAGAAATGGGTCGGTAATGTTTATCGGCGTGGTAGCGGACTCCCAGTCGGAAGGCGATGCACGGCACGAACCGGACGGGGAGGGCGCGCTCACGCCGCGGCAGGCGGCGGCCGCGATCTTTTCCCGGCGATTGTCGGAACTGATCTCGGAATCGGTGGTGTCGACCGAGGACGGTTCGACGCGGTCGTTGACGCTCTACTCGCTGGCGCAGCACCTGGAGCTGGCCTATCCGGATGTGCCGGTGTCCCAGTCGGGCCTGTACCGATTGATCCACGGCGAGGCCATTCCGCGGCTGGATCTGATTATCGCGCTGGCCCGTGTTTTCGACGTGCCGCCCGAATATTTCATCACCGCCGAAAGCAATTCCTGATCGCCGCCCGCTGTTCTCAGCAACGGGAAGCTCGGCCCGCCCGCGCCCGCAGCGGGTATGGATACCATCCTGAACATGCCCGCCGAGGATCCGGGAGACGTATTTCTTCGCCACCGTAGCGCGGTCCTGGACGCGCTGCTCGCCGATCCGGGGCTGGAACCGAACGGGGCGGCCGCGGTCGGCGAGCCATCGGCGTCCGTGACCGGCACAGCGGTTCTGGGCGAAGAACTTTCGGGGGACGACACCGGCTCCGCCGAGTCGTCGTCGGCGGCCCTCGCCGGTGCGGACGCCCCCGAGGCCGCTCGGCGTCGTCCCAGTTCCGGGCCCAAGGCCAGCGACCGAATTCTCGCCCTGCTGAACGGGCAGCCGGCCGACTCGTCGGCCGGTCTCGAGTTCACCGCGGACCATTCCGAGGCGGCCGCGAGCCGCCTGCGCGCCTCGGCCGAACCCGCCGAGACCCGGCAGGAGCCGACGCCGCCCGCGCCGGAGCAGAAGTCGGCGGCGTCGAAACCGGCAAGCGTCGGCGAACTGGGCAAGACCGCGGTGGTGCACCTGCGCAAACCGAAGGTGGCGCTGGCCGTCGCCGGTGTGCTGGTGCTGCTGCTGATCCTGGTCTTGATGACCACCGGCGGCGAGGATCAATCCAGCCAGAACGTGGTGGTCACCCAGGCCTCCGGCGGCACTCCGCTGCAGACCTCCGCGCCCCCGGCCACCCCCGCCGCCTCGCCGATCCAGGTGCAGTCCGCGAAGGCGCACTGCCCGCAGGGCAGCACCGAGGGAATGGACGCCTTCTCCGGCGAGTCGGGCAAGGCGTGGCGGTGCCCGCGAGCGTACAAGGTCGACGGCCAGGTGCTGACGATCGATCTCGGCAAGACCTATCAGGTGGATTCGATCGGCATCGTGCCCGGGTTCGACGCCGTCGGCTCGGACGGGATCGACCAGTGGAACAAGTACCGGACGGTGAGCCGGGTGTCCTACCGGTTCGACGACGCCAACGCCACCACCTACACCCAGCAGACGCTGGACCAGCGCAACGTGGTCACCACGGAGATCAAACCGGCGGTGAGCGCTTCGAAGATCACACTGACGGTCCTGGAGTCCAAGGGTGATCCGTCGGTCAACATCACCGCCATCTCCTCGATTGTGATCACCGGACATTGACTCTGTCGCATCTGATCTGCCAGTACTGCTCGCACCGCAACGGCGGTGCCGACTCCCGATGCGCACACTGTGGCGCGCCGCTGACGGCCGGTGCGCAGCCGGAACATCCTGCGGGCCACCAGTTCTCGACCATGACGGGCCGGTTGATGCACGGCGCCGAGCACGCGGTCGAGGACGTGGCGAAGACCGCCGAGGGCGCCGGCAAGGAGGTGGCGTCGGACGCGGCGAAGATCATCACCGAGCGGCTGGCGTCGATGTCGTGGCGGACGGCGGTCGCGATCCTGGTGGCAATGGTCATTCTGGCCATCCTGGTGATGCGGTCGTGTAGCGGCAGTACGCCGGATCTGTCGTCGGTCGGCGGGCTCGGCGGGGCCGACGGTGTGCTCGGAGGCGGGTCCTCCTCGGTCGAAAGCCTGCCGGAGCCGTTGCGCGGGGCGGCGAACTGCCGTTCCGCCGATCCTTCGGGCGCCTCGGAATCCTGTGTGGTCGAGGCGAATTCGGCATTGCTCTCCGGCGGCATCACCGGCGGCCGGTCGCTGACCGTGTCGGTGCAACGAGAGCAGCCGAACCGGGTGGCGGACACCATCGCTCGCTGGCGCGCCGCCGGAGCGACGACCGTGGCCGACGGCACGGTGTTCGCGGCGGTGGGCCCCTCGTCCACGGTGATGTACGCGGACAGCCGCAGCGGTCTGCGGCTCGAGACGGGCGCGTTCACCGATCGGTCGGGCGCGCGCACCTTCCTGCAGCGGTCGGGTCTACTCCGCTGATCGGCCGGGCGGGCGGCCCGGCACGCTGTTCCTGCTGGTGGGGACAACCTTGCCAGGAAATAATGTTACAATTTCTAACGTACCGCTAAGTAATGTACCAATCTTTGGTAGACAGATCGGGTCGGCGGGAATTCGCAGTCAGGGAAGGTACAGGAATGGTGGCGACCACCCAGCAGACGGTCTCGTGGAAGCGTTTCCGTGACAATCCGACCGATCTGGAGGCGATCTACTTCCGCTGGATCCAGCCCGGCGCCGCCACACCGGCGATCAGCGACCGGGCCCAGCAGATCTACCGCCAGCACCTCGAACTCGCGGCACTGCGCCCACCGGGCCGCATCCTCGCCCGCGTCTATCGCAGCGGCGACGGTTTCGGCCCCGCGATCCAGATCGTCAACGACGACATGCCGTTGCTGGTCGACTCGGTGACGTCGGCGCTGCGGCGGCTGGGCGCACCGGTCACCGAGGTCGTCCATCCGGTCTTCGACGTGCTGCGCGACAGCCGCGGCCGGTTGCGCGCGCTCGCGCCCGCCGAGGGCGACGGCACCGCCGTGCCGGGCCGCGGCGGGCACGCCGTGCGCGAGTCCTGGATGCATGTGCAGCTGGGCGCGGAGGTCGAGGACGAGCTGATCGAGCGGATCGAGGCCGCGCTGCCCCGGCTGCTCGAGACCATCCGGCAGGTCGACGACGACGCCCAGGCGATGGTGCGCACGATGCTGGGTCTGGCCAACCGCCTCGACCACGCCTCGGAGTGGCTGCCCGGCGACGAGGTGACCGACTGCGCGCGGCTGCTGCGCTGGCTCGCCGACGGCCACTTCACCCTGCTCGGGTACGGCTACTACCAGCTGTCCGGTGCGACGCCGCCGCAGCCGGGATTCCCTGACCCGGACAAGGTTCCGGGTACCGCGCTCGGCGTGCTGCGCGGCGAGTCGGGCGCGCAGATCGCCGTGCCGGCCTTCGACGGCGACAGCTCGGTGCTGCGACTGGCCAACGGATCCGCGGACGCGGTGATGCCGGGTTCGCCGGACATCTACTTCGTCAGCGTCGGCGACTACGGCGAGCCGGACCTGCGGGCACAGCAGGGCGGACAGCGCCCGGAGCGGCCGAAGGGCGCGCACGTATTCGTCGGCATGTTCACCGTGGCCGGTTCCCACGAGAACATCCTCGACATCCCGGTCATCTCCCGGCGCGTGCATCAGGTGATCGAGTGGGCCGGATTCGGCCTGAACTCCTTCTCGGGCCAGGCGCTGCTGGAGATGCTGCAGACCTTCCCGCGCGTGGAGCTGTTCTCCACCGACGCCCGGCGCCTGTTCGAAACCGTCTCGGCGGTCATGAATCTGGGCCTGCGCCGTCAGGTGCGGCTGTTCATCCGGCGCGACGGCCGCAGCGGCGCGGTCTACTGCCTGGTCTACATGCCTCGCGACCGGTACGGCACCGAGGTCCGGCTGCGGATGGCCGATGTGTTGCGCGCGGAGTTCGACGCCGAGCAGCTCGCGTACTCCGCGCGGGCCACCGAATCGGAGTTGGCGGTCGTGTATTTCACGGTGCACCGCCGGCCCGGCGCGGAACCCGCCGACATCTCCGAATCGAACCGTGAGCGCATTCAGGAACTGCTGTTCGCCACCACGTTGACCTGGTCGGACCGGTTGGTGGCGGAAGCTGCCGGGGTGCCGACGGTCCCCGCGGCACTGGTCCGCAAGTACGCCGAGGCGTTCCCGCCCGGCTACCAGCAGGAGCACGACCCGTCCCGCGCGCTGGCCGATCTGCAGCGGCTCGAGGGACTCGCCGACGGCGACATCGACACCAACCTGTACCGGCGGGCCGGGGCCGCGGACGACCAATGGCGTTTCGCGCTCTACGTCGCCGGTGCCGAGGTATCGCTGAGCCGCATCCTGCCGCTGCTGCACAGCCTCGGCGTCGAGGTGGTCGAGGAGCGGCCCTACGCGCTGGACATCGCGGACGGTTCCCGCCGCTGGATCTACGATTTCGGGCTGCGGATCCCGGCCGCGGCGCTGCGCGGCGGCTCGGTCCCCGCGGCCCCCGGCGCGCCGACGGTGTCCGAGGACGATCTGCGCCGCCGGTTCGCCGACGCCTTCGCCGCGATGTGGTTCGGCCGCACCGAGAACGACGGTCTCAACGAACTGGTGCTGCGCGCCGGTCTGGGCTGGCGGGAGGTGTCGATGCTGCGGGCCTACGCGAAGTACCTGCAGCAGGTCGGCTTCGCCTACACCTTCGGCAACATCACCCGCGTGCTGCTGACGCACCCGACCACGGCGCGCTCGTTCGCCGAACTGTTCGAGGCGTACTTCGACCCGGAGGGCGTCGGGCCGGTGGCCTCCGCGCGCGCCGCGGCCGCCGCCGAGCGGTTGCAGGGCGAGATCGACGCGGTCGTCAGCCTCGACACCGACCGCATCCTGCGCGCGATTCTCGGCCTGATCACCGCGACCCTGCGCACCAACTACTACCGCCAGGACGACAGCGGCAACCTCACCGAATACCTCTCCTTCAAGTTCGATCCGCACTCGATCACCGAATTGCCCAGGCCCAAACCGCAATTCGAGATCTTCGTGTATTCACCCCGGGTAGAGGGTGTGCATCTGCGGTTCGGTCCGGTGGCGCGTGGCGGGTTGCGCTGGTCGGACCGGTTGGAGGATTTCCGTACCGAGATTCTGGGTCTGGTGAAGGCCCAG
>NZ_JARWOP010000387.1 GCF_029868745.1 Nocardia wallacei
GCATCCGTTTCCCCCCGGGCACGCGACCGTTGTCGCCCGCCGGGCGGGCGGCGCGGGGCGGGGCGCCGGCCCGGGGGCGCCGGCCGCCGGTCCACGAGCGGACGCACGATGGCAGGGCAGCGTGGCTCGGCTCGCCGGACCACCGTGCCGCATCGGATCGCCGGAATCACCGGCGCCCTCCAGCGGCGGCTCGAAACTCGGCGCGCGTGACAGAGACCGGCGTCGGCTGCCCACGGATTCCCCCTCGTAGTCGTCTCCCCCTGACACGAATCGGACCAGCATGCCATGGGGACCGCCGAGCGCAAAGGCTTTCCCCCGGTATCGCGACATGTCCCACACGCCGGGGCGCGAACGGTTTGTGTGACATCACAATGGAGCGGGTATCGGAAGGAGCACCCGGCAGCGTGATCACGAGACTGACGCCGCAGGACGCGTCGTTCCACCGGCTCGAGTCGAGCAGCAATCCGATGCACATCGGCTCCCTCGCGATCGTGCGCGATGGCGCCGGCGACTCCGGCGGGGCGTCGCTGGACTACGACGGTCTCGTCGACCTGGTGGAGCAGCGGCTCGCCCTGGTCCCGCGCTATCGCCGCAAGGTGCGTGAGATTCCCTTCGGCCTGGGCCGCCCGGTGTGGGTGGACGACGGCCGGTTCGACATCACCTATCACGTGCGCCGCTCCGCGCTGCCCGGTCCGGGCACGGACGCGCAGTTGCACGACCTGGTGGCCCGGCTGGCCTCGCGGCCGCTGGACCCCACCCGTCCGCTGTGGGAGATGTACCTGATCGAGGGGCTGTCGGGCGGCCGCCGCGCGGTGTTCACCAAGACGCATTCCGCGCTGGTCGACGGCGGCACCGCGCTGGAGATCGGGCACGTCATCCTCGACGCCGGACCGTCGCCGCGCGAGGTCGCCGACGACGCCTGGATCGCGGTGCGCGAGCCCGGCGAGGTCGAACTGCTGGCGATGGCGCTGGTCGAGCTGGCCGGGCAGCCGCGCGAGGCGTTCGAGGTGCTGCGGCAGGCCGGCGGCGACGCCTTCGGGCTGGCCGGCGGGCGCGCGTTGGAGAAGGCCGTGTCGCTGCTGCGCGGCACCGCGCCCGGCCGCGACGGCCCGTTCCACGCCCGCACCTCCCGCAACCGCCGCTTCGACGTGGTCCGGACCGATCTGGAGGACTACCGCAAGATCCGGCGGCGCTTCGACTGCTCCATCAACGACGTGATCCTGGCCGTGGTGACCGGCGCGCTGCGCATCTTCCTGCAGTCGCGCGACGAGGTGCTCACCGAGTCCGCGGTGCTGCGGACGGTGGTCCCGATGTCGGTGTACATCGAGGGGCAGCACGGCGACCGGATGAAACCGGCCAGCGAGGTGTCGTCGTTCGTGATCGATCTGCCGGTAGGCGAGGCGAATCCGGTGATGCGGCTCTCGCACATCTCGCACGCGACCGAGGCGCACGCCCGGCACCGGCGCGGCGTGCGGGCCCGCACCCTGGTGCACATGGCCGGGTTCGCCCCGGCGAGCCTGCACGCCATGAGCGTGCGCGCGGCGAGTACGTTCGCAGAGCACACGTTCGATCTGGTGATCACCAACGCGCCGGGTCCGCAACGGCCGATGTACATCGGCGGCGCGCGGATGCTGGAGATGTATCCGGTGTCGCCGCTGCTGCGCAACCAGGCCTCGAGCATCGGCATCACGTCCTACGACGGCCGCGTGTTCTACGGTCTGAATGCCGACCGCGATGCGATGGCCGATATCGGAGTACTGTCCGCGGCGGTGCACGAATCCATGGAGGAGATGCTCGGTGCCTGCGTCCAGTGAGTCCGGCAAGCCCGCGGGCGACCGGAAGCTACGCGTCTACGTTCCGGCGACCGTTCCGATGCTGCGCGAGCTGGTGGCCGACCGGGAACTCCGCGCGATCAACGACACGGCGTTCGCGGTGACCCCGGCGCTGCGCGAGGCCTACGCCTCCGGCGACGACGAGGAACTGGCCGAGGTGGCGATGGGCGAGGCCGCGCGCGCGGCGCTGCGCCTGCTCGCCGAGGAGCGCGAGGCGGCGGGCCTGCACGCCGGTGACGACGACCCCGAGCACCCCTATTCCGGTCCGGTCTACCGCCGCGCGGTGATCGCCGCCGACGTCACCGGCGCCGCGCTGCGCCCCGACCTGGACGACGCGGTGGTCCGGCTGTCCGGCCCGATCACCTTCAACCGGATCGCGTCGGTGCACGTCGACCTGGCCGAGGCGGAGCCGGCCGTGGCCAAGGCCGTGGACGTCGTCGACGCCGCCGACCTGGGCGACGAGGACGCCGAGTTCGTGCTGGGCGACGCCGAGGACTATCAACTGGCCTGGTACGCCACCCAGGAGCTGCCGTTCCTGCTGGATCTGATGTGAGCGTGCCGCGGTAACCTACGATGCCGTAACCTGGCACCGGGAGAGCGCGCGGTGGAGCGCGCCGGCATCGTTCAACACAGTGAAATGAGCATCCGCACGATGGTCCTGAAATCGGTACAAGGCGTCCGAGAATGGTTGGAGGCACCGGTCGCCGAGGCGAAGATGTCCGGCCGGACGCGGCTGAACGCGCTCCGCGGCGCGGCCGCCCGGGTCACCACTCCGCTGCTACCGGACGACTATCTGCATCTGATCAATCCGCTCTGGTCGGCGCGCGAGCTGCGCGGGCGCATCGTGTCGGTGCGCAAGGAGACCACCGACGCGGTCACGCTGGTCATCAAGCCGGGCTGGGGCTTCGATTTCAAGTTCACGCCCGGTCAGTACATCGGCATCGGCGTGCTGGTCGGAGGCCGCTGGCACTGGCGGTCCTACTCGCTGACCTGCCCGCCGGACTGGACCGATCCCGACAGCCGGTCCAAGCGCCTGATCTCCATCGCGGTCAAGGCGATGCCGGAAGGTTTTCTGTCCAGCCACCTTGTCAACGGGGTCCCCGAGGGGACCATCGTGCGGCTGGCCGCACCGCAGGGCGGGTTCGTGCTGCCGGAGCCGCCGCCGGCGAAGGTGCTGTTCCTGACCGCGGGCAGCGGCATCACCCCCGTGATGGCCATGCTGCGCACCATGGATCGCCGCGGCAGCTGGCCCGACGTGGTGCACGTGCACTCCGCCCGCTCCGCCGACGACGTGTTGTTCGGCGCCGAGTTGAGCGAGTTGCACGACCGGCATCCGAGTTTCACCTCGCACCGGCACCTGACCGGCGAGCAGGGCAAGTTCACGCTGGATCGCCTCGATGCGCTGTTCCCGGACTGGCGCGAGCGCGAGACCTGGGCCTGCGGCCCGCTGGGAATGCTCGACGACATCGAAAAGCACTGGGCAGCAGCGGGGCTCAGCGACAAGCTGCACATCGAGCGGTTCGAGGTGGAACGCTCCGCGGTCGGGCAGGGCGGCACCGTCACCTTCGGCCGCAGCGGGCGCACCGCGACCGTAGACGGCGCCACCACGCTGATGCAGGCCGGTGAGGACGCCGGCGTGCAGATGCCGTTCGGCTGCCGCATGGGCATCTGCCAGACCTGTGTCGTGTCTCTCACCGACGGCCACGTGCGCGATCTGCGCAACGGCACGGAACATCAAGCGGGAGAGAAGATCCAGACCTGCATCTCGGCCGCTGCCGGCGACTGCACCCTCGACGTATAGCCGAGGGGACCATCATCCGCGGCCGCGGGTTCACCGAAACCCGATACCCTCGAGGGTAGTCGAGCCTCCGGGCCGCGAACACGCCGTACCGAAGGCACGGCACCGAGCACAGGGAGCAGGAGACGCGGTGGCAATCACCGATATCAAGGGGTTCGCCCATCTGACGGCGGCCGATATCGAGACCCTGGGTCAAGAACTGGACACGATCCGCCGGGACGTGGAGCTATCGCTCGGCGAACGCGACGCGACCTACATCCGGCGCACCATCCGCGCTCAGCGCATGCTGGAGGCGGCAGCCCGCGCGACGCTGTTCGCCGGGCGGAACCGGTGGGCCTGGGTGGCCGGCACCGCGATGCTCTCGGTCGCCAAGATCATCGAGAACATGGAACTCGGGCACAACATCAGCCACGGGCAGTGGGACTGGATGAACGACCCGGAAATCCACTCCACCACCTGGGAGTGGGATATGACCGGGCCGTCGGCGCAGTGGCGGCGGGCGCACAACTACTCGCACCACACCTACACCAACGTGCTCGGCAAGGACGAGGACCTCGGTTTCGGGATCCTGCGGATGACCCGCGACGAGGAGTGGCGACCGGTACACCTGGCGCAGCCCGCGGCGAATCTGGTGCTGGCCGCGACCTTCGAGTGGGGTATAGCCCTGCACGACTGGAGCATCGACAGGGAATTGTCCGACACTCCGCGCTGGCAGGTGATGTCCGAGCCGAACCGGGCGTTCGGACGCAAGATCGCCCGGCAGGTCGCCAAGGACTTCGTGATCTACCCGGCACTCACCGGTCCCGGCTGGAAATCGACGCTCGAGGCGAACGCGGCCGCCAACCTGGTCCGCAACCTGTGGGCATACGCGGTCATCTTCTGCGGCCACTTCCCCGACGGCGCGGAGAAATTCACCATCGAGCAGTTGGAGGGTGAGACCCGCGGCGAGTGGTATCTGCGGCAGATGCTCGGCAGCGCGAACTTCTCCGCGGGCCCCGTGATGGCGTTCATGAGCGGGAACCTGTGCTATCAGATCGAGCACCATCTGTTCCCCGACCTGCCGAGCAACCGCTATCCCGAGGTCGCCCGCCGAGTGCGGGAGCTGTGCGACAAATACGACCTGCCCTACACCACGGGCTCGCTGGGCAAGCAGTATCTGCTCGCCTTCCGCACCATCCACAAGCTGGCGCTGCCGGACCGGTTCCTGCGGCGCACGGCCGACGACGCCCCCGAGACCTCCTCGGAGCGCAAGTTCGCCGGGCTGACCCTGCCCGCGTTGCCGAGCACCGAGCAGTGGGCCGAGAACCACTGGCCGGTGGATCCGGTGACCGGGCAGCGCCGCGGGTTGCGCTCGGCGCTGGCCGAGGCCAAGGTGGCGCTGAAGGAGAAGGCGCGCCACGAGAAGGAGTCGCTGCACGAGGCCAAACTGGCCCTGCAGGACAAGGCTCGCCAGGAGAAGAAGGTGTTGCGGCAGCGGGCGTTGCGCGAGCGCGCGATTCGACGGGTACGCCGACGTCAGCGGTCCAATTAAGCACATGTTGGTCTCGATCACAATGCGGCGTACGCCACAGTTGTGAATCGATAAAGCCACAACCTACGGAGCCGTAACCTACGGTAGTGTAACCGGCATGGCGATCTCGGATGTCAAGGAATACGCCCACCTCACTCCCGAGGATGTGGAGGCCATCGGTGCCGAGCTGGATTCGATCCGGCGCGAGATCGAGGCGTCCCGTGGCGAGCGCGACGCCAAGTACATCCGTAATGTGATCCGGCTACAGCGCGCGCTCGAGATCTCCGGCCGCGCGGTGCTGTTCGCGAGCTTCCTGCCGCCGGCCTGGCTGGCCGGCACGGCGCTGCTGAGCACCGCCAAGATCATCGAGAACATGGAGATCGGCCACAACGTCATGCACGGCCAGTGGGATTGGATGAACGATCCCGAGGTCCACTCCGCGACGTGGGAGTGGGACAATGTCGGCCCGTCCGAGCACTGGAAGATCACGCACAACTTCCTGCACCACAAGTACACCAACGTGCTGGGCATGGACGACGACATCGGCTACGGCCTGCTGCGCGTCACCCGCGACCAGCGCTGGGCGCCGTTCTATCTCGGCCAGCCGGTGTACAACCTGCTGCTGCAGATGTTCTTCGAATACGGCGTCGCGATCCAGCATCTGGAGCTGGGCAAGGTCGCCAAGAAGAAGTGGGCCGCCGACAGCCCGGAGCGCAAGCAGTTCGAGGCGGACCGCCGCCTGGTGCTGAAGAAGGTCGGCAAGCAGGTCGCCAAGGATTACCTGATCTTCCCGCTGCTGACCGGTCCGGCGTTCTTCTCCACACTGACGGCCAACATCACCGCCAATGTGGTGCGCAACGTGTGGACCAACGCGGTCATCTTCTGCGGCCACTTCCCCGACGGCGCCGAGAAATTCACCAAGGCCGACATCGACGGCGAGACCCAGGGCCAGTGGTACCTGCGGCAGATGCTGGGCAGCGCCAACATCTCCGGTGGCCCGCTGCTGCACTTCATGACCGGCAACCTCTCGCACCAGATCGAGCATCACCTGTTCCCGGACCTGCCGAGCAACCGGCTCGCCGCGATCGCGGTGCGGGTGCGTGAACTGTGCGACAAGTACGACCTGCCCTACACCACCGGCTCGCTGCCGGTGCAGTACGCCAAGTCGTGGCGCACCATCATCAAGCTGTCGCTGCCGAACAAGTACCTGCGTCGCAGCACCGACGACGCCCCGGAGACCAGGTCCGAGCGCGCCTTCGGCGGCGCGTCCACGATCGACCCGGCCACCGGTCGCCGCCGTGGGCTGCGCACCGCGCTGCAGGAGGGCCGTCGCCGGATCGCCCGCCGGGCCGCGGCGGCCGTCGCCTGAGCTTCCCGTATTCACGCACCCCGTATCGGTTCCCCTCACCGATACGGGGTGCGCCTTTGTGTAGGTGGTTTCCCGGGGTGCGGCGGACCGATGTCGCCCCGCCTGATTGACTGAGGCACGTGTTGGCTCAACCCGGTATCTACGACGTGATTCGACAGCGGCGCGACGTGCGCGCGGAGTTCACCGGGGAACTGGTCGACGACGAGACGCTGCTGCGGATCCTCGACGCCGCGCACCGCGCGCCCAGCGTCGGCAATTCGCAGCCGTGGGATTTCGTCGTCGTGCGAGACCGGCAGCGGCTGGCGCGGTTCGCCGCGCACGTCGCGCGGAAGCGCACCGAATTCCGGGATGCGCTGCCGCCCGAGCGGGCGCGGGTCTTCGATCCGATCAAGATCGAGGGCATCACCGAGAGCGGCACCGGCATCGTCGTCACCCACGACGACAGCCGCGGCGGGCCGCAGGTGCTCGGGCGGGCCACCGTCCCCGAAACCGGGCTCTACTCCACGGTTCTCGCCATTCAGAACCTGTGGCTGGCGGCCACCGCCGAGGGCGTCGGCGTCGGCTGGGTGAGCTTCTACGACAGCCCGTTCCTCACCGACCTGATCGAGTTGCCGCCGGGTATCCGTCCGATCGCGTGGCTGTGTGTCGGGCCGGTGCACGAATTCCAGCAGACGCCGGATCTGGAGCGCTTCGGCTGGCGCGCCCGGCGTCCGCTCGAGCACGCGATCCACTGGGAACGCTTCCGGACCTGAGTATCGCTGCGCGCCAGCTGCTTTCCCCGCACCGCCAGATATAGATGAACCGTCGCCTGTACGTGGGCGGTAAACCGTCGCGGCTCAGACGCGTTCCAGGACCGCCGACGCGCCGATGCCGCCCGCCGCGCAGATGCCCAGCAGGGCGGCGCTCTTGCCGGACAGCGCGAGTTCGTTGGCCATGGTGGTGACCATGCGGGCGCCCGTGGCACCGAAGGGGTGCCCGAGGGAGACCGAGCCGCCGTGCACGTTCAGGATCGCCGGGTCGATCTCGCCGACGGCCGAGTCTCGACCCAGGCGGTTCTCGGCCCAGTCGTCGCTGGCCAGCGCGGCCAGCACCGACAGGGTCTGGGCGGCGAACGCCTCGTGGATATCGACGAAATCGACGTCGGCGAGCGACATTCCGGCCTTGTCGAGGGCACGCGGCATGGAGATGGCCGGGCCGATCAGCACCTGATCACGCGGGTCGACGCTGACGTAGCTCCAGGAGCGGAACGCGGCCAGCGGTTGCAGGCCCAGCTCGCGGGCCTTCTCCTCGCTCATCAGCAGCACCGCCGCGGCCCCGTCGGTGAGCGGGCTGGCGTTGCCGGCGGTGACGGTGCCGTCCTTCGCGAACACCGGAGCCAAGGCCGACAACTTCTCGACGCTGGTGTTCGCCCGCACCAAGCCGTCGCGGGTGACCGACTTCCCTTCCGGCGTCACGACTTCCAGCACCTCGCGGTCGAAGCGGCCGGACTCGATGGCCGCGGCGGACCGGTGGTGCGAGCGGGCGGCGAACTCGTCCTGCGCGACGCGGGTGACACCGTGGATACCGGCCATCTTCTCCGCCGACTCCCCCATCACCTCGCCGGTGGTGCGCTCCTCGATCTTCGGCCGGCGCGGCAGGAGATCGGTGAACGGCGCCAGCTGCGCCACCGCCGACAGATAGTCCTTGGGTTTCGGCTTGCCCAGCGCCAGCGGCGCCGCCGCATGCACCATCTTCTGCGGCAACTTGACCTCGGCGTTGCTGGTCGAGTCGCTGCCGCCGGCGATCATGATGTCGTACTCGCCGCGCTCGATGGCCGCCGCCGCCGTGGTGACCGCCTGCAGTCCGGACGCACAGGCCCGGGTCACGGTGTGGCCCTCGCAGCCCGGGTCGAGCTTCAGGTCCAGGGCGATCTCGCGGGCGATGTTCGGGGCCGCGCTGGGCAGGATGACCCCGCCCCACACGATCGCCTGCACCTGCTCCTTGGGCAGCCCGGTCCGCTCCAGCAGTCCGGCAACCGCCGCATCGGCCAGGTCGATGGAGTCCATCCGGGTGTAGTCGGTGAACGCCCGCACGAACGGTGTGCGAGCCCCGGAGACGATGACGGCACGGCGAGCGCCCTGGGTTGCCATGGGAATCCTTTCGAGAGAACCACCTGGCCACCAAACTTACTCGGAGGTAAGAATAAAATCGAGACACGGTGTCACAGACAAACGGACATCAGGACGGCGTAGTAGTCACCGGTGAACGACTCGCCCACCGGTTCGCCCTCGGCTTCCACCCACGCGTGCGCGGCCATCGGCGGCAGCCTGCGGACGCCGACCCGCCAGGTCGGCCATTGGCCTCTGGTCCGGCACAGCAGGGTGATCACGATCGAGCGCAGCAGGCACGAGCGCGGCCCGACACACGCGTAGCTGACCGCCGTGACCTGCTCGTGCGCGACGCTCGCGGCCTCGAATGTGGCGGGCGCGGCGCCGATCCGGAGTATCGCCAGGATCGCTCGGATTCGTGCCGGTTTCGCCTTCGCCAGGACGCGGGCGACGGCCACCAGGACATGGATGAGGATCCGCGCCCGCAGGGACGTCACGCCGGGGTCGTGGAACAGCGGATGGTGCGTTGTCACGACAACTCCGAGGTGGTTTCCCAGTCGCCGATCAGGCCGGCGGACCGCAGTTCGCCGAGCAGCGCGCGGATGTCGTCCAATGCCTGCTGCTCGGCTACGTCGTACTTCGCCGTGACGGCCGCCACCGCCGCGGTGAGACTGCGCGACTCCGCGAACTCCCGCAGCGCCACGGCGGCCGAGCCGTTGAGACCCCAGTAGACGCCGCTGCGCTCGTCGAGCACCATGACGCCGTAATCGGTCTCGGCCAGCGAAACCTTGTCCAGGAACAGTGAATTCATGATTCCCCCCGTAGCCACGCCTCCGCGGCGATGGTCAGGTCGAGCGAGGCGCGGTGCTTATCGATCAGCAGAGGTTGGGCGCACAGATCTCGGACCGCCGCCGAGTCGATTATTCCGAGTTCGGCGAGCCGGGAATTCTCCAGCAACGCAAGAATATCCCCGCGGTGCCGCCGCAGACCGCGCGCGACGCCCGCCGAAGTATTGGCTTTGGTGCCGCGATGACGGGACGTTTCCGGAACGATTCCGGCCATAGCCTCGGCCAGCAGCGGCTTGTATCGACCGGTGTCGACCCGCTCCGGCGGGCGCACCGATAAGGCGGCCCCCACCACCGAATCGTCGAGATAGGGCGCCGCGATGGGCACGCCTATTCTTCTGGCGAATTGCTGGCATAATCGAGCGCCGCGCGCGACACCGTGCAGCTGTTCCAGCGTTTGATGCAGCCCGCGATCCTGGGCCAAGGGTTCGGCGTCTTTCGCGCATTCGCGTATCGCGTCGCGCACCGTTTCCGATGCGCCGGTGGTGAGCCACGGCGGAGATATGATGCCGAGGCCCCAATTTATCGCCGGATCGGGCGCCCAGGCCGGGGTCGACACAATATTGTCGGCGATATCAGTTAGATGTTCTCGGTACGATTTGTTTCCGGCCATCTGCATTCCGACCCGCCACAGCGGATACTTGTGCTTCGCCGACCAGCGCCGCGCCGTGCGGATGGCCGTCAGCGGATCCCGTCGGACGGTCGCGTGCAGCCACCCCCAGCTCACCCGGAGAATTTCGTCGCCACCGAATCCCACGAACCGGATCTGCGTGTCCAGGTCGACGCTGCGATGGCAGACCGCCTCCAGTTTGGCCTTGTTGACCTGGACGATGCACGGCTCGTCGAAGCGGTCGTCGGTGGTGCAGATCCCGTCGTAGGTCAGGGGTAGTTCGTCGGCGCCGACCACGACATGTTCGACCGAGCCCAGCCCGGCCACGGTGTCGCGGGCCCAGCGGATGTCGTCGTCCAGGTCGTCGGGGCTGGTCGCGGTGATGGCCACGACCTCGGCGCCGCTGCGGGCGGCGAGGGAACAGAGCGCCGTCGAATCCACGCCGCCCAGATCGGACGCCACGCGGCGCTTGCCCGCGGTTCTCAGTTCGACGGCCTCGCGCAGGCGGGCTCGGAGCAATTCGGCGCCCTCTGCCAGCGTGAGTTCGGCGGCCGGCGGCTGCCACCACCGGTGCTGCGCGGCGTGGCCGTGGTGGTCGATCTCGAGCGTGTGGCCGGGCCATACCACCTCGATGCCGGACCAGACGGACCGGAACGGCAGCGGCCAGGGCACGACGTACAGCAGCAGGAGCGCGAGTTGCTGCCGGTCGATCTCGGCTCGGGCCAGCGTGGCGAGGACATCGGCGCGGTCGCTCGCGACTCGGACGCCGTCCACCACGGCATGGAAGACCCGCCGCAACCCGGAGGCCGTGCCGCGCACGCGTACTCGGCCGGGACGGGAGCCGATCACATGGAAGCTGCCGGGGGCCGAGGCCGTCGCCCGGCCGAAGAGTTCGGCGCCGAGACCGGCGAGCCTGCCGGGCGGCATATCGTGCTCGCCGATGGCCGCACAGGCCTCGTCGCGGCCTCGGTACACGGCGACTTCGGATTCCTCCCAATGCCCGATGATCCACGGGCGGCCACTCGGATGAGATATTTCCCGCACGCTTCCGTATTCGGCACGCACCCGATCGTCGACGATTTCCGCACCCGGCCCGTCGGCTAGAACCAGAAACCATGACGGCGCGCTCGACAGCACAGCCAATGTTCCCCCCTGAATTCGGTTCGATTCGGCGAAATCAGCCGAATCCGGACGAGCCGCGACTCCGCGTCGGCGCACCGGCCGAGCCGCGGCCCGACGCGTTCAGTTCGGCCAGTTCTGGTCCCCGAAGGGGAACTCGGGCAGGAAGCTGGAGAAGCCTTCCGTAACCTCCTGGAAAGAGCCGATTCGGACCAGAGTCGGTCGTTCGTACGCCAGCATAATGTCGTTCCTCGATTTCATGAGCACGCCGAATACACCGAGTCGAAGTATTCGAACTCGATTGTCCGGCAGAATCCACAATGCTAAATCGAAAGCGCCCCCCCACGGGTGCGCCGATTGAATTCCCCTCCCGTCGGTCACAGGGCCGTTCAATACCTATGATAAGGCACCGGCGCTGCAATTCCCCCTGCTCGCTGTCCGGACCGGACAGCCTGGCGACGAGGGGCCGAAGGCGGAAACCATCGGCCCCGTGCGCGAATCGGATGCCGCTACGCGAGCCGGATCAGGCCGTAGTCGAAGGCGTGGCGGCGATAGACGACCGACGGTCGGTCGGTGTCGCGGTCGTGGAAGAGGAAGAAATCGTGGCCGACGAGTTCCATCTGGTAGAGCGCGTCGTCGACCGACATGGGATTCGCCGGATGCACCTTGGTCCGGACGATGTGGCCCGGCCCGGCGTATTCGCCGGATTCCGTGTCCTCGGACCGATGTTCGTGGGTGACGGTCCCGTTGGCCGGGGCCGGTACCGCCTCATCGATCAGCGTGGCCGTGGCCTCGGCCACCGAGAGGGGGGTCTTCTCCCCGTAGTGCACGCGCCGCCGATCCTTGCTGCGGCGCAGGCGGCTCTCCAGTTTCTCCACGGCCGACTCGAGCGCGGCGTAGAAGCTGTCCGCACAGGCCTCGGACCGGGCCACCGGTCCCTTGCCGCGCACGGTGATCTCGAGGCGCTGGCAGTTCTTGCGCTGGCGGCGATTGCGTTCGTGGAACAGTTCGACGTCGAACAGGTGGATCGACGGATCGAAACGCTCGAGTCGGGAGAGCTTCTCCTCCACGTGGATTCGGAAATGATCGGGAACCTCGACGTTGCGGCCCTTCACCACGACGTCCGCTCGAGGGCTTCTGGGCCGGTCCGCTGCAGGCTGCTCGGCGCCGTTGCGTTCGAACTCGAACACAGAGCCGTCACGGGCCGAGGGATCTGCTGCTTTCACTGAAGGTCGTGAAGTCGTCACGCGTACCTCCCGGATCTGGCCGCACAACCGATGCATGTGCGGCGGGATTCAACCGCGCCGAGTCGAGGCGGATGCCGGGGAACTCGGCACGAAGTCGTCCGAGGTGCCACCTCCAAACTCTCTGGTTCGGGTGTCAGATCGCTCTGTCAGCAACGCTATTACGACAGCGTTCCGACCGCCAGTGTTCACACGAATTTCAAAGCTTCAAGCAGCACATGTCACCAACACGCCATGTGCGGACACACCGGCGCGCGCCAGCGCGCGCACCGATTCGCGGGCCGTGGCGCCGGTCGTGAGGACATCGTCCACCAGCACTACCTCGACGTTCGGGCAGCGCAGCAGGGCGAGCAGCGAATCGCCGGTGGCGCGGATGCCGTCGCGGAGGTTGCGCCGCCGGTCGAGCGGGCCCAGACCGACCGAATCGCGCACGCCTGGCCGGGTGGCCAGCACGGGAGCGCAACGGCTATCGGACAGCCAACCGGTAGCCACCCGCGCTGCTCGGGCGACCGGGTCGCCACCGCGCCGCCGGGCGGCTACCCGCCGGCTCGGCGCCGGCACCAGCAGCAGCGGACGGTCGCGGGACCGCAGCCCATCCAGGCCCCTCGCCAGCGCCAGTCCGAGCGGCGCCGCCAGATCGCGACGCCCCCGTTCCTTGGCCGCCAGCACCGCCCGCCGCGGCGGACCCGAGTACGGCCCCAGCGCCCAGCACGGCACACCCGGATCGGTGCGCGGCCGCACGCGCCGCGGCGGCCCCGCCAGACAACCCGCACAGCTCGCGCACCATCCGGTGCCGGCTACCCCGCATCCCCCACATGCCTGCGGCAGGATCAGATCCAGCAGCGTTCGCATCGCCCCAGTGTGCCGGTGACCACCGACAGAATTCTCACCCCGGCAGCACCGGGACCGCGTTCGCGCCGAGCGGCTTCACCTCACGCCAGAAGCGCTCGCGGCCCGGCTCGTCGGACTGCAGCTGCATCACCGCGCGCGAATCGGCGATGTACTGGGTGTCGGGCGAGGCGCTGAGCGTCCGGACCGGTGGCGTCAGGTTCTGGCTGGTCACCGGATCGGACTCGGAGCCGTCGATCAGCACCGTCTTCACCGGGTCGACGTTGCCCTCGCGCGCCAGCATGATCGTGTCCTCCCTGAACCAGTCCAGCGACACCACCGCGGTGCTCAGGCTCAAGGCGATGGGCAGCGGCGAGGTCAGCGCGTACTTTCCGTCCGCCTGCGGGACCACCACGACCACGTACGCCTTGCCGCCCGCGACGATCGCCGCGCGGGCGCCGGTCCGCGACATGCGCAATTCGGTGATCGGCGTGCGGGGCATGGGCTCGGAGGTCGAGGTCGGCGTCGAGAACAGGGCCGAGGTGTCGACGTCCTGCACCGACAGGTTGCCGGTGCTGCGGTCGTGCGCGGCCCGGACGACCCGGTCCCCGTCGACCACCGACCAGGCCGAACTGCCGTCGGCGGTCCAGGACGGCCGGGTGAAGGTATTGCCCTCGGCGACCGCCAGCGCATTGTTGTCGTTGCCGCCGATCACCAGGGTGCGGGCGGGCTCCGGGGCGGGTCTGCCGCTGTCCGCGACCGCGGCCACCAGCTGACCGTCCGGCGTCATGCCCACCGACTGCAGATTGCGCGCGGTGCCGAAATACCCTGGCACCGGGGATATTCCGCCGTCCTTGACCCGCACCAGCGCGCCGTCGCGCACGGCGTGCAGGCCGATCTTGTTGTGCGAGTTGGCCGATGGGCTCAGCGCGCTGACGTCGGGCACCGACCAGCCCGTGGTCGCGTAGCGCTCGTCGAGCGGCTTGCCGTCGCCCAGCAGGAAGTAGGGCCCCAGCACGCCGGCGTCGGCCAATGTCAGCACGACCTGCGCCGCCAGTAACTCCTTGGCGCGCTGATCGAGCGCCGACGCACCGGCGAAATCCACTTGTACGCCGCCCAACCCGACGCCCACCCCGTCGGTGTCTCCGTTGGGTTTGGTGATGCCGCCGCGGATCGTCACCGGGCCGGACAGCACATTGCGCACCGCGGGCGCGAGCGCCGGTTGCGGCCCCTCGGCGAGCAGCGACAGCAAGCGCTGCGCGAGTTGCTCCTTGCGCACCGAGACCCAGCGCAGATCCGGAACCATCGCCGTACCAGGCGTATTCGCGAAATTCAACGCATAGCGCCGGTAGAACTTGGCGAACGCGTTGGAGTCCACCACCACGCCCGGCTGTAACTCATCGATCCGCCACTCGGTGCCGACCTTGGTCATCTCGATGTGGTTCTCGAGCGTGTTGTCCACCACCCGGTACGACCCGTCGGCTTCGAGTTCGCCGATCTTGTGCGCCCGGATCTGATAGGTCGCCGTATCGCCGGACCTGGATTCGCGCAGGGTGTCGGGCTTTTCGACGATGGTGATGCGGGCGGTGTCGTCCCACGTCGCCGCGGCGGCGGGGGTCAGGTACTGGCGGGCGGTCTGGTGGCGGTTGGAGGGGTCCGCGGTGGCCTGCAGGAAATCGCGCAGCAGTAGGTCCGGGTCGCGGCCGGTGCTCGGCGGCGGCGGACCGGCGGTGGTGGGCTCGCGGTCGATGGTGCCCAGCGCCTGGGGGGCCGACGAATCGGGGAGATTGGCGCACCCCGGGAGAGCGAGGAGACCGGCCAGCACCACACCGAGAGTCGCGCGCGCCCAGGACGCGCGGCGTTCGGACGGTCGTGGCGCGGGCCATCGCTGTATTGCGGTCCACAGGCTCATATCGTCGGATCTCCGGAGTCGGTGAGCATGTCCGCGGACCCGGCCCCGTTGCCGGAGTCGGCGGACGTCCGTCGAGTCGGCGGCGAATTCTTTTCTCCCCCGGGCGAATCGGCGCCCGCCTCGAGTGCGGAGCCGGGCAGAGCCGATGCGCCACCGGACTGTGCCGCACCATCGGGGTCGGTCGGCTCCGTCGTCGCGGCGGCATCATCCGCGTGCTGCGCCGCACCGGTTCCCGGCGATTCAGTTGCCCCCGCGTCGGTGGAGCCCGGTTGTTCCGGTGCGTCCGGCTCCGCACCGGCATCCGAAGCCTCTTGCAGCGCAGCGGCTTCCGCCGTCAGCAGCTTGCGTTTGGGTGGTTCCAGCGAGAGCGGGCTGACCCCGAGCTTACGGCCTCGGACCAGCGGCAGCGTGAGCCGGAAGCTCGCGCCCTGACCCGGTTCGCCCCAGGCCTCCAACCGGCCGTCGTGCAGGTTCGCGTCCTCCACGCTGATCGACAGGCCCAGACCGGTGCCACCGGAACGGCGCATACGCGAGGGATCCGAGCGCCAGAACCGGTTGAACACCAGCTTCTCCTCGCCCGGCCGCAGGCCCACACCCTGGTCGCGGACCACGATGCCGACAGCGTTGGCCTCGACATCGCCGCGCATCCGGATCATGACCGGCTTGCCCTCGCTGTGGTCGATGGCATTGGCGAGCAGGTTGCGCAGCACGCGCTCGACGCGCCGCGGGTCCACCTCGGCCACCAGCGGATCCTCCGGCAGATCCACCACCAGTTCGACGCCGGTCTCCTTGGCCAGATGCCGCACGGTGGAGATGGCCGCCCGCGCGCACATCCGCACGTCCAGCGACTCCACCTGCAATTCGGCGACGCCCGCATCGTGGCGGCTGATCTCCAGCAGATCGTTGAGCAGGCCCTCGAACCGGTCCAGCTCGGTGACCAGCAGTTCGGCGCTGCGGGCCAGCGCGGGATCCAGTTCGTCGCTGGAGCCGTGGATCAGGTCGGCGGCCATCCGGACGGTGGTCAGCGGGGTGCGCAGTTCGTGGCTGACGTCGGAGGTGAACCGGCGTTGCAGATTGCCGAACTCCTCGAGCTGGGTGATCTGGTTGGAAAGGCTCTCGGCCATCTCGTTGAACGACATGGCCAGCCGGGCCATGTCGTCCTCGCCCCGGACCAGCATCCGCTCCTTGAGCCGGCCGTCGGCGAAACGGCTGGCGATGCGCGCGGCCGAGCGGATCGGCAGCACCACCTGCCTGGTCACCAGCGCCGTGATCGCGGCCAGCAGGACCAGGAGCACGAGGCCGCCGATCAGCATGGTGCCGGTCATCAGGTCCCGGCTGCGATGCTCGTTGGTGAGCGGGAAGATCAGGTAGATCTCGAGCGTCGGGACCTCGAGGCTGGGACTGCCGATGATCAGCGCCGGTCCGCGATAGCGATCCGAATCCGACACCGTCGTGAACTGGTAGCTGACCTGGTTCTGCTGGACGAACCGGCGCAGTTCGGCCGGCACCTCCTGGATCGGGCCCGCCGGAATCTCCTGCTGGCCGTCACCCACCATCACCAGCGCCGCCTCGTAACTGCCCGCGGCGCCGACCGATTGCGAACTGCTCCCCGAGGTCAGCGCGCGCAGCGCGTCCTGCAGGCGAATCGCCTGGCTACTCGAATCGTTCGCGACGGTCAGCTGGGCCTCGACGGTATTGCGCGCCCGGCCCATCTCCTCGAGTCCCGCGTTCTGCTTGGCCTGCAGCAGCCGGTCGGTGATCTGACTGGTCAGCACGACACCGAGGATCGTGATCACGATCAGCGACAGGGTGAGTGTGGACACCACGACGCGCAACTGCAACGAGCGCCGCCACACATGGCCCAGTGCTTCTCCGACGGATTTGAACCAGTCCACCAGAGCTGCCAGCAACCGCTGAACGCGGTCTCTGGAGCCATCGATCACGGTGGTCCGGCCTTGTAGCCGACACCCCGCACGGTCAGCACGATCTCGGGATTCTCCGGGTCCTTCTCGACCTTGGCGCGCAGCCGCTGCACATGCACGTTGACCAGGCGGGTGTCGGCGGCGTGCCGGTAGCCCCAGACCTGTTCGAGCAGCACCTCACGGGTGAAGACCTGACGTGGTTTGCGAGCCAGGGCCACCAGCAGATCGAACTCCAGCGGGGTCAGCGAGATCTGCTGACCGCTCCGGGTGACCTTGTGGGCCGGCACGTCGATGACGATGTCCGCGATCGACAGCAGCTCCGCCGGCTCCTCCTCGGTGCGGCGCAGGCGAGCCCGCACCCGAGCGACGAGTTCCTTCGGCTTGAACGGCTTGACGATGTAATCGTCGGCCCCCGATTCCAGGCCCAGCACGACGTCGACCGTGTCGGTTTTCGCCGTCAGCATCACGATCGGCACGCCGGAATCGGCGCGCAGCACGCGGCATACGTCGATGCCGTTCATGCCGGGCAGCATCAGATCGAGCAGCACCAGGTCGGGGCGTAGCTCCCGGACCGCGGTGAGCGCCTGGGTGCCGTCGCCGACGACGTGAGGGTCGAAACCCTCGCCGCGCAAGACGATCGTGAGCATCTCCGCGAGCGCCATATCGTCGTCGACGACCAGAATCTTCGGCTTCATAACTACTATGTTGTCATCTCTCCGGCTCGGAACGGGCAACCACGCCAACACTGGTACATTACCGACGCACATCCAACCCTATCGGGCAACCTTTTCCGAGAGGCGCGCGGCGAGTGTTGCCGGATCGTCATGCGGCGCATGGACCCACCAGGGTCCGTGCCAATGCGATTCGGCCAGCACACGATAAACCGCCGCCGTACGTTCCTGCAGCCTTTTGTCGCGTTCGTACGCATCCAGGTCGCGGGTGCGGTCGAGTTCGCCACGGCGGCGGGCACGTTCGGCGGCCACTTCGATCGGCACGTCCAGCAGTACCTGTACATCGGGTACCGGCAATTCGAACCGGCCGAATTCCAATTCCGCCACCCACGAAGCGATTTCACCGTCGGCGGACTGACCGGTCCGCGCGGCATTGTAGGCGGCATTGGACGCGACATAGCGATCGAGCAGCACGATGTCGTTGTCGGCCAACAACTTCGACAGCTCGTCCCGGGCGTCGGCGCGATCGAGCGCGAACAACAGCGCCATCGCGTTGACCGAGGCGGCCACGTCCCCGTGCCGCCCGCGCAGCGCCTCGGCCGCGAGATCGGCATGCACCGACCGCCCGTAGCGCGGGAACGCGAGGGTGCCCACCCGCACCCCCCGCTCCCGCAGCCCACCGGCGACCGCCTCGATCAACGTGCGCTTACCGGCCCCATCGAGGCCTTCCACCGCAACCAACGCACCCATGCGTTGCAGGTTAGACCCTCACAACCATCAACCTCACCCGGGTGCTGAACCGATCCGGGTTCACCTCGCCCAACTCGCACACCCCCAAGGTTCGCGGCCCGTCTCGCGGCTGGGACGCGTGGCGGGTGCGAGGAACGAGTACCCGACACGGGGCCCAGCCGCGAGACTCAGGGGCCGCGAACACGCCGAAGCGAAGCGAAGGCCAAAAATTCAGTACCGGTAGTGGTCCGGCTTGTACGGCCCCTCCACATCCACCCCGATGTACTCCGCCTGATCCTTGGTCAGCTTGGTGAGCGTTCCGCCCAGCGCCTCGACGTGGATGCGGGCCACCTTCTCGTCCAGATGCTTGGGCAGCCGGTAGACCTCGTTGTCGTACTCCTCCGGCTTGGTCCACAGCTCGATCTGCGCGATCACCTGGTTGGAGAAGCTGTTGGACATCACGAACGACGGGTGTCCGGTGGCGTTGCCCAGGTTCAGCAGGCGGCCCTCGGACAGCACGATGATGGACTTGCCGGACTCCTTGAAGGTCCACAGGTCGACCTGCGGCTTGATATTGAGCCGGTCGGCGCCGGAACGCTCCAGCGCGGCCATGTCGATCTCGTTGTCGAAGTGGCCGATGTTGCCCAGGATGGCCTGGTCCTTCATCGCCTTCATGTGGTCGAGGGTGATGATGTCCTTGTTGCCGGTGGAGGTGACCACGATGTCGGCCGAGCCGATGGCCTGCTCGACGGTGACGACGTCGTAGCCGTCCATCAGCGCCTGCAGCGCGTTGATCGGGTCGATCTCGGTGACCTGCACGCGCGCGCCCTGGCCGGCCAGCGATTCCGCGCAGCCCTTGCCGACGTCGCCGTAACCGCAGATCAGCACCTTCTTGCCGCCGATCAGCACATCGGTGCCGCGGTTGATGCCGTCGATGAGCGAGTGCCGGGTGCCGTACTTGTTGTCGAACTTGGACTTGGTGACCGAGTCGTTGACGTTGATCGCCGGGAACGACAGCTCACCCGCGGCCGCGAACTGGTAGAGCCGCAGCACGCCCGTGGTGGTCTCCTCGGTGACGCCCTGGACGCTCTCGGCGATCCGGGTCCACTTGCCCTTGTCGGTCTCGAACCGCTCGCGCAGCAGGTTCAAGAAGACGGTGAACTCGGCGGAGTGGTCCTCGTCCGGCGGGGGCACCACTCCGGCCTTCTCGTACTGGGCGCCGCGCAGCACCAGCATGGTGGCGTCGCCGCCGTCGTCGAGGATCATGTTGGCGGGCTCGCCCGGCCAGGTCAGCATCTGCTCGGCGGCCCACCAGTACTCCTCCAGGGACTCGCCCTTCCAGGCGAATACCGGGGTGCCCTTGGGCTCGTCGATGGTGCCGTGCGGGCCGACCACCACGGCCGCGGCGGCGTGGTCCTGGGTGGAGAAGATGTTGCAGGACGCCCAGCGCACCTGCGCGCCCAGGTCGACCAGCGTCTCGATCAGCACCGCCGTCTGCACGGTCATGTGCAGCGATCCCGAAATCCGCACCCCCTTCAGCGGCTGTACCTCCGCGTACTCGCGCCGCAATGTCATCAGGCCCGGCATCTCGTGCTCCGCCAGCCGAATTTCCTTGCGGCCGAACTCGGCCAAGGACAGGTCCGCCACCTTGTAATCGATCCCGTTGCGGTGGTCGGCAGTCATCTTGCTGCTCACTGCGGTCGTCATCTGCCTCTCCTGGTCGGCGTGTACTCAGGAAAGGCTAGCCGCTTCCATGCGTACGCGATACGCAAGGGAGTCGGGGAGCGCCCGCGGCAGGGGTAGCGCCCCTATGCGGGAGCGGCCGAACCGTAGACCGCCAGGATCCGGCCCCGTTTGCGCGGTGAGATGTTGGCGCGCATGATGTCGCCGCGGTAGTGGGCGAGCACGCGCGGATCCATCACGCGGCGCCACAGCGGCGGGATGGCCGCGAGCAGGATCATCGAGGCGTAGCCGGCCGGAAGTTGCGGCGCCTCTTGCGAACTGCGCAGCGTCTGGTACCGGCGGCCGGGGTTGGCGTGGTGGTCGCTGTGCCGCTGCAGATGGAACAGGAAGATGTTGGTCACCAGGCGGTCGGAGTTCCAGCTGTCGGCGGGTGAGCAGCGCGCCCACATGCCGTTCGGCCGCTTGCTCCGCATCAGCCCGTAGTGCTCGACATAGTTCACCGTCTCCAGCAGTCCGGCCGCCAGCACCGCCTGCAGCAGCAGGTACGGCAGCATCTTCGGGCCGAACGCGAGCAGCAGCGCACCGTAGAGCATGACCGTCATCGACCACGCCTGCAGGATGTTGTTGTGCACGCTCCACCAGCCCAGGTTCCGGCGCCGCAGCCGCTCGTGCTCGAGCCGGATACCGGAGCGGAAACCGCCGATCACACTGCGGGGCAAGAACTCCCACAGAGACTCGCCCAACCGGCCACTGGCCGGATCCTCCGGCGTCGCGACCCGCGCGTGGTGGCCCTTGTTGTGCTCGACATAGAAGTGCCCGTACCCGGACTGCGCCAGTGCGACTTTCGCCAGCCACCGCTCCAGGTGCTCGACCCGGTGCCCGAGTTCGTGCGCGGCGTTGATGCCGATGCCGCTCATGAAGCCCAGGGTCGCGGCCAGGCCGAGCTTGTCGACGACGCGCAGCCCGTCGTCGGCCCACAGGTAAGAGGCCACGAACAGGCCGATCAGCTGGATGGGCAGGAACAGATAGGTGCACCACCGGTAGTACCGGTCGTTGGACAGCCGTTCGTAGTCCTCGTCGTGCGGGTTGTTCCCGTCCTCGCCCACCACCCAGTCCAGCACCGGAATGACGATCAGCACGACGATCGGCCCGAGCCACCAGAACACGGGGTACCCGGTGTGCAATACCAGTTGCGAAGGCAATAACGCGCAGCTGGGAGCCACCAAGCCGAGCACCCACAGATACCGCTTCGGATCAGGCGAACCCGAGCGTTTGCCGACCGTTTGCACTTTCGCCCCGCTAAAGAAGACCCTGGAACTGTTGCTTGTAGATATGTACGCCCATCTCTACTGTTACACCTCACCAAAGCCGGGAAGGGTGACCACCGTTACATACCTCGCAGTACTTTCTTAAGTCTTCACTCAGGTGATATCCGACACCGCACACCGCAGGCAAACACCGGAGGTGCTCGCACACCTCATGCCGCGACTCGCGCGTCGCCGACTGCTCTCGACAGCCGGAAACCTTGCCAGCCGACGGCGAGATTCCACAATAGGGGTGTGAAGTGATTGTTATATAACACAAGATGTTTCGAGCACAGCGGCCCTAGTCAGCGCCGCCACACATAGCGCACCTGCGGACGTCCCGCCCGACCGTAGTCGCTGCGCCGGTCCACCACCCCGTCCTCGGCCAGCCGTTCCAGGTAGCGCCAGGCGGTGACCCGCGAAACCCCTACCGCGCGGCCTGTTTCCGTGGCAGACAGGCCGTCGCTCGCCGCGCGGACCGCCCGCGACACCTCCTCCAGGGTGTGCGGCGCGATGCCCTTGGGCGCCGTGGTCTTCGGGTCGGCGGTGCGCAGGGCGCTGAACGCCCGGTCGATATCGTGCTGGGTGACGGTGGACGCGCCGGCCGTCAGGGCCGCGCGATACTCCAGATAGCGATCGAGCTTCTCCCGGAACGCCGCGAATGTGAACGGCTTCAACAGATACAGCGCGACGCCGTGCGCGACGGCGGAACGAACCATCTCCAGATCGCGGGCCGAGGTGATCGCGATGACGTCGGGCCGCGGGCGCAGCCGGGCCAGCGCCGCGGCCACCTCCAGGCCGCCGATGTCGGGCAGGCCGATGTCCAGCAGCACCAATTCGATCGGCGCGTCCGACTCGGCCGCCCGGGACGCCGTGCGCAGGGCGTCGCGGCCGGTACCGGCGACCGCCGCGACCGTGAACCCCGTCATCCGCTCCAGATACGCACGGTGGGCGGCGGCGATCTGCGACTCGTCCTCCACGATCAGCACCCGGACGGTCATCGCGGAATCCGCACCACGACAGCCGATTCGGCGGACCGCTCGGCGCGCAGGGCGCCGCCGTGCCGCGCCACCAACCGCCGCACCAACGCCAGACCGAGGCCCTGGTGATCGGTCTTGGTCGAATAGCCCCGCTCCATGGCTCGGGCGAACACCTCCTCGGACATGCCCGGCCCGCTGTCCGCGATCCGGAGATAGAGCCCGGTCTCCTCGTGCCGCACGGTCACCTCCACCCAGGCGTCGGGGGTCTGCGCGACCGCGTCGAGGGCATTGTCGACCAGATTGCCCACCAGGGTCACCATTTCCTGCGCGGTCAGCGGGGCCGCGGTATCCAGCACCGTATCGTCCGCGACGGTCAGCTCCACACCGCGCTCGATCGCCTGGTCGACCTTACCGAGCAGCAGCGCCACCAGGGCCGGTTCCCGGACCGCGCCGGTCAGCCGGTCGATCAGGGCCTGCGACAAGCGCAGCTCGGCCGTGGCGAACTCCACGGCCTCCCGATAGCGGCCCAGCTCGACCATGGTGACGACGGTGTGCAGCCGGTTGGCGGCCTCGTGCGCCTGCGAGCGCAGCGAGTCCGCCAGTCCCCGAACCGAATCCAATTCCCCCATCATGTCGCGCAGCTCGGTGTGGTCGCGCACGGTGAGCACCGTGCCCAGCGGCCGGCCCGACCAGCGCACGACGTCCTGGTTCACCACCAGCACGCGCTCGGCGGTCACGTGCATCTCGTCGCGCACCACCTGGAGATCCATGCGGCGCAACGAGATCGGCAGATCGGTGCGGCGGACCGGTCCGTCCGGCAACTCCAGCAGCAGCCGCGCCTGATCGTTGACGACCGCGGCGGTCTCCGCGTCCCGATCGAACACCACCAGCCCCTCGTGGATCGAGTGCAGCACGGCGTCGTGATGCTCGTAGAGGCTGCGCAGTTCGCCCGGTGCGAGACCGTGGGTCTGGCGCAGCAGTCGCCGCCGCAGCAGCAGCGAGCCGAGCACCGCCAGCAGCAGGCCCGAGCCCGCGGCGCCGAGGATCAACGGCAACTGCTGCCGCACCTGATCGCCGATGCGCGCCCGCGTCACGCCCGCCGAGACCAAGGCGACGATGCGGCCGTCGGCGTGCACCGGAGTCACCACGCGGATGGACGGGCCGAGTGAGCCGGTGTAGATCTCGGTGAACGTCTGTCCCGCCAGCGCGCGATCTATGTTGCCGCTGAACGGCTTTCCGATCCGGTCCGGTTCGGTATGGGTGTAGCGGGTGCGGTCGAGCGCCATCACGACGATGAAATCCACGCCGGTCTCGCGGCGGATCCGCTCGGTCACCGGTTGCAGCCGCGCGGTCGGGTCCGGATCGTCCACCGCGGCCGCGGTCGAGGGCGCCTGCGCGAGGGCCACCGCGATGCCGGTGACCCGCCGTGCCGTCGCCTCGTCCTGGTCGCGGCGCAGCTCCCACACGGTCAGCGCCACCCCGACCGCGACGACGGCCACCAGGACGACCAGCTGCACGAGGAAAACCTGGCCCGCCAGCGTCATCCCGCGCGGATCGCGACGTTTCACCAGCACCTCCCGGTGAACGAAATGTACGAAATAGTGACCTCGATCACGGTAGCCGCCACCATTGTCGACAGGACGCGTAGCCCGGCTCACCAGCGCAGCGCGCGTCCGGCCCGGGAAGCGGCGACCCCGCGCGGGCGACCGAGGGACACCGCAGTACCGGAGGAAACACAACCCATGTCGGAACAGACGACGCCGTCGCGACGACGCGACCGGACCCACTGGCTCTACCTCGCCGTCATCGTGGCGGTGGTGGCCGGCGTATTCGTCGGCTGGCTGGCGCCCGGGTTCGGCAAGTCGGTCGGCGAGCTGGGCACCATGTTCGTCAACCTGATCAAGATGATGATCTCGCCGGTCATCTTCTGCACCATCGTGCTCGGCATCGGCTCGGTGCGCGCCGCCTCGCGAGTGGGCAAGGTCGGCGGACTGGCGATCGGCTACTTCCTGGTCATGTCGACCATCGCGCTGGCGATCGGACTGGTGGTCGGCAATCTGCTGGAACCGGGCAGCGGGCTGAACATCGCGAGTCACGCGACGGATGCCGCCAAGTACGTGAAGCAGGCCGAGGGCGCGGGCGGCACGTGGCAGTTCCTGGAGAGCATCATCCCGACCTCGCTGCTGTCCGCGCTGACGGCGGGCAGCGTGCTGCAGACGCTGTTCGTGGCGCTGCTGGTCGGCTTCGGCATCCAGGCCATGGGCCGCACCGGTGAGCCGATCCTGCGCGCGGTCGGGCTGATTCAGAAATTGGTGTTCCGGATCCTGACGATGATCCTGTGGCTGGCGCCGATCGGCGCGTTCGGCGCGATCGCCAATGTGGTGGCGTCGACGGGGCTGGCGGCGGTGCAGCAGCTGGCGCTGCTGATGGTCGCGTTCTACCTGACCTGCGTGGTGTTCGTGTTCGGCGTGCTGGGCGTGTTGATGAGGGCCACGTCCGGCGTGTCGATCTTCAAGCTGGTCCGGTATCTGGCGCGGGAGTATCTGCTCATCGTGTCCACCTCGTCGTCGGAGTCGGCGCTGCCGCGGCTGATCGCGAAGATGGAGCATCTGGGGGTGGAGCGGAGCACCGTCGGCATCGTGGTGCCGACCGGCTACTCCTTCAATCTCGACGGCACGGCGATCTACCTGACGATGGCGACGCTGTTCATCGCCGACGCGATGGGCAAGCCGCTGTCCTGGGCCGAGCAGTTGGGCCTGCTGTTGTTCATGATCGTGGCGTCCAAGGGCGCGGCGGGCGTGACCGGCGCGGGCCTGGCGACCCTGGCCGGCGGGTTGCAGAGCCACCGGCCCGAACTGCTGGACGGCGTCGGGCTGATCGTCGGCATCGACCGGTTCATGTCCGAGGCCCGGGCCGTCACCAACTTCTCGGGCAACGCCGTCGCCACCGTGCTCATCGGCACCTGGACCAAGACCATCGACGCCGAGCGGGTGCGCTCGGTGCTGGACCGCGAGGTGCCGTTCGACGAGACCAGCATGGTCGACGACGACACCGCGGACACGCCACAACAACACAGAGACCTGGTCCCGGCCTAACCCGCCTTGTTCCCGGGCCGGGACCAGCGCGCCGGCGTACTCCACTTCCCCCCGAGTGTGAGTGCGCCGGCGCTTCCACGTCCGGAGGGTCCCGGCACGGTCAGCGCAGGATCAGGTCGGTGTCCGACGGCAGCGCCCCGACCGGCCACCAGCGCAGGTCGGTGGATTCCGAACTCTTCACCGGCACAGCGCCTTTCGGTGCCTTGATCTTGAACACCAGATCCAGGTGACGCGTGGGCACGCCCAGCGAGCAGGTGATCGGATGGGCCTGGACGCCGTAGAGCCCGGGTTCGAGGGACAGGCCGTCGATCCCCGACTCCTCGGTGGCCTCGCGCAGGGCGGCGGCGGGCACGGTGGCGTCGAATTCCTCGCAGTGCCCGCCGAGTTGGATCCACAGCCCCACCCGCGGATGCAGGGTCAGCAGCACCTCCCGCTCGTCGTGCGAGAACACCATGGCCGAGGCGGTGATGTGCCCCGGCGCGTGCTCACGCAGGCAGCAGCGCGGCGACGCGCCCAGGAACGCCAGCATCGCCTGACGCAGCGACTGCTCGGCTCCCGTTGCCGGAGACCAGGTTTCGAGCAGGTCGGTGGCCGATCGGTGCAGGGATTCCGCGCTCATCTATTCCTTCCGGTTCACAGTTCGATCAGACCGGTCCCCGGCTGCCGGGGCTCGCGCGGGGTCAGCTCCTCGGTCGGATAGCCGATCGCGATGCCGCCCAACGGCTTCCAGTCCGGCTCCAGCCCCAGCACCTCGCGGGTGATCTCGGGGGCGAAGATGGTGGACCCGATCCAACAGCTGCCGACGCCCGCGGTGGCCAGCGCGACCAGCAGGCCCTGCACGGCCGCGCCGACCGCCACGGTGAACATCGTGGATTCGGCCGCGCGGCGGCGCTCGTCCGGATAGTCGTGCGCGCCGTCGGGCACGCAGAACGGGATGATCACCTCGGGCGCGTCGAACAGGATGCGGCCGCGGGCGATCCGGCGCTCCACCCGGTCCGGCGCCAGCCCGTCCGCGGTCAGGTCGGCCCGCCACTTGTCGGCCATCGCCGTGAGCAGCCGTTCGCGTACGCCGTCCCGGCGCAGCCACACGAAGCGCACCGGCCGGGTGTGGTGCGGCGCGGGCGCCGTGAGCGCCACCGCGACCGCGGACCGGATCAGCTCGGGATCGACCGGGGTGTCGGCGAATTGCCGCACCGAGCGCCGCAGCAGCACCGCTTCCGCGCGACCGCGCTCGAGCGCCTCGGCGGTGCCCAGCCAGAACAGGTCCTCGTCCCCGCGCCGCAGCAGCGCCGCGGCGGTGGAACCGTCGTCGTAAGGAGTCCAGCCGCGCACCACCGCGACCGGGACGCCGCCCAGCTTGCCCTTCACCAGATCGGCGGCGGCGGCCAGCTCGTCGGCGACCGCGACCTGGGTGACGTGGAGTTCGTTGCCCTGCCCGTCGATCGCGCCGGCGTAGTCGTGCACCACTCGCAGCCCGGCCGCGCCGATCGCGGCGTCGGTCTGACCGATCCGCCACGCGCGGCCCATGGTGTCGGTGATCACCACCGCGACGTCGACGCCGAGCCGCGCGGACAGCGCGGCCCGCAACGCCTTCGCGCTGCCGTCGGGGTCGGCGGGCAGCAGCACCAGTTCGCCCTGTTCGACGTTGGACCCGTCGATGCCGGAGGCCGCCTGCACGATGCCGATCTTGTTCTCGGTGATCAGCGTCCGGCCCTTCTGCGCCAGCACGCGCACCGCCTCCTCGCGGACCAGCTTGCGCCGCAGCGTGTCCCGCTCGTCAGGGTCCAGCGGCGCGGCCACCACCCGGCCCTCCACCTTGGCGACGATCTTGCTGGTGACCACCAGCACGTCACCGTCCCGCAGCCAGGGCGCCTGCGCCGCAAGGTGTTCGGCGAGATCGTCGCCGGGGCGGAACTCCGGGAGACCGGTCACGGGCATGATCCGCAGTTCGCCGCCGGGCGCGTGGTCGGTCACCCGCGGTGCGTTCACGGCTTCACCCCCGCGATATCCAATGCCTCCCGGACCATTTCGGCGGTGGCGGCCGGGTCGGTCATCAACAGCGGCACGCTGCGCACCTCCACGCCCGGGACCTCGGCGGTATCGGTCGAATGCACCAGCCAGCCGTCCAGGATGCCGGTGTCGGACCGGGCCCCGTAGTGACGGCCGACCGCCTCGGCGGAGGTCTCCACGCCGATCACGGACAGGCACTCGTCGGCCATGCCGCGCAACGGTTTTCCATCGATCACCGGCGACAGGCCGATGACCCGCGCGCGCGTGGTGCGCAGGGCCCCGCGAATACCCGGCACCGCGAGGATCGCGCCGATGCTCACCACGGGGTTCGAGGGGGCCAGCAGCACCACATCAGCGGCAGCTATGATTTCCGTCACATTAGGGGCAGGTTTGGCCTGATCCGCCCCGATTGTGACGAATCCATGGGTCTCAACGCTCGCGCGATAGCGTACCCACCACTCCTGGAAATGAATCGCGCGACGTTCGCCAGGCTTCTCCGAGTCGCTGATGACAACATGCGTTTCACATCTGTCGTCGGTTGCCGGTACAAGTTTCACGCCGGGCTGCCACCGATTGCACAGGGCCTCGGTGACCGCCGAGAGCGGGTACCCGGCACGCAACATTTCACTGCGAACCAGATGCGTGGCGATATCTCGATCGCCGAGCCCGAACCAATCCGGTTGGGCACGGTATTTCGCCAGCTCCTCCTTCGCGTGCCAGGTTTCCCCGCGCCGGCCCCAGCCGCGCTCGGGATCTATGCCGTCACCGAGGGTATACATGCAGGTGTCCAGGTCGGGACAGATCCGCAGCCCGTGCATCCAGACGTCATCGCCGACATTGACGATGGCCGAAACATCGGCCTCCGGCAGCAGTTCGCGCACCCCCAGCAGGAAGCGTGCGCCACCGACTCCGCCGACCAGCACGGCAATGCGCGGTCCGGTTCCGGGCGCGATGTCCGCTTGTTCTCCAGTCACATCCGCACAGCCTATGCGGTGCTCGGAACGGCATGCTCCGGAGCATATTTGCTGATCATTTGCTACTGGGCGGTTACCGAACCGCGTCGAAGAGGGCGGCGGATAGTAACGGAATTGTGTCGGCAGCTTGACCATCGCCGCGTCCGGCGTGTCTAATCACAGACATGTCATTCCGGGTCGGCGCGAGAGTTCAAGGCGCTGACCATTTTTCGAACACCCGTTCGTACCGGGATGACGCGCTCGGGGATGTCCGCGGGACAACGTCGCGGTGTTGGGCCGTCGGTGGGCAGATCGGTTCCGACGGATAATCATTCTGCGCTAACACACAGTGAGGAGGCGGAGCGATGGCCGAGGACGTGGCCCCGTCGGGCAATCCGGGCGGTGTATCGCAAACCGATTCCACAGCAGGCGCAGCACCTGGCGCCTGCACTGAAAGCCGGAACGACGAACGAGAGGGGGGAGCCACGGTGACTGCCGGGGAGGGCTCGGGAAACCGAGCGCAGCAGGGAGGCCAGTGGGCACGGACGCAGCAAGCGCCCGAACCACCGACACTGAGCCTCATCGTCACCGACTTCGATGCGATGTTCGACAGCATCGAGGAACAGTGGCAGGAACGGGCACTGTGCGCCCAGACGGATCCGGAGGCGTTCTTCCCCGAGAAGGGCGGCTCGACGCGGGAGGCGAAGCGGATCTGCATGGGCTGCGAGGTCCGTGACGAGTGCCTGGAGTACGCACTCGCGCACGACGAGCGCTTCGGCATCTGGGGCGGTCTCTCGGAGCGAGAGCGCCGCCGCCTCAAGCGCGGCATCAGCTGAACTCGGGGGTCAGGGAAACGCCTTGGCCCCCAAGTTTTTTCATTCCCCGCTGTTCAGTCCTCTTCCGGATCGATGATGTCCGGATCGACGCCCAGGTAGGTGGCGATCTGCTGGACGAGGACCTCGCGGAGGAGATCCACCAGGTCGTCGGGGTCGCCCGCGCGCAACTCCAGTGGCTTGCGGAACAGGACGACCCGGGCCCGGGTCGCCGCGCCGTGCCGGTCCACACCGGCCGGGACCAGGCGCGACAGCGGCACCGGGCCGTCGGCCACCACCTCGTCCGGCCAGGTCACCGAGTCCGGGTGCAGCGGGCGGATCTTGGGCACGTCGTCGACCGCGATGTCCAGTTTGGTGAGCCGGTCGTGCCACCGGCTGTCCAGCGGCGCGAACGCCTCGAGCACCAGCCGGTCGAACTGCTGCCCCCGGGTGCGCCACGCGGGCACGGTCGGTGGCAGCATGGGCCCCCGCACCCCACGCCCACGACGGATCACCGACCGCGCGGTGGGCGGTCGCTTGCGTGAACGGGTCATGCGTCGAATCTAGTACTCCGGGGATTGCGGCCCGAAACCCAGTGAACCCGGCCGCATCCTCGCGTGTCTCACCGCACGACGGCGCGCGGAGAGTTACTCTCCTTGGCGTGATTCCCATGCGTCGTTGCTGTCGACCCGGCTGCAAGAATCCGGCCGTCGCGACGCTCACCTATGTGTACTCGGACTCGACGGCCGTCGTCGGCCCCCTGGCCACCGTCGCCGAACCGCACTCCTGGGATCTCTGCGACACCCACGCCTCCCGGATCACCGCACCCAAGGGCTGGGACATGGTCCGCCACGAGGGCGGCTTCTCCGCCCCGGACGAGGACGACCTGACCGCGCTGGCCGAGGCCGTCCGGGAAGCCGGGATGCGCCGCCGGTCCCCGGAGCCGGACAACCGCGGCTACGCCGACAATCCTCCCGCTCCCCCGCGGCCCACCCGTCCCGGCCGCCCCGCGCGCACGGGCCGCCGCGGGCATCTGCGCGTGCTTCCCGACCCGCCCAGCTGAGCCGCGACTCCCCCGGCCACGAGCCACCGCCATGTGTAGCGCTCCCCACGACCATCGCGCCGATGCGGCGTTTCCCGCACGCGCCGCGGCTGTTCGCCTACGGCGAAGTAGGGGTGTTCTCGGAACACCCACAGGCGTACCGAATACGTTCCACACCGTCGGCCCACTAGGGTGTTGCCCATGACAGTCGCCCGGTCTGCCGAGTCCGTGAAAGCAGTTGTCAAGGCCTACGACGTGCGCGGTGTGGTCGGGGAGCAGATCGACGCGGACTTCGTCCGGGACGTGGGCGCCTCCTTCGCCCGGCTGATGCGCGGCGAGGACGCGACGCGGGTCGTCGTCGGGCACGACATGCGGGAGTCGTCGCCGGGACTGGCCGAGGCCTTCGCCGACGGCGTGCTGGCGCAGGGCCTGGACATCGTGCACATCGGCCTCGCCTCCACCGACGAGTTGTACTTCGCCTCCGGTCGGCTGGGCTGTCCGGGCGCCATGTTCACCGCGAGCCACAACCCCGCCCGCTACAACGGCATCAAGCTGTGCCGGGCCAACGCGCTCCCGGTCGGCCAGGACACCGGCCTGGCCACCATCACCGCGGAACTGACCGACGGCGTGCCCGGCTACGACGGCGCCCGCGGCGCCGCGACCGAGCAGAATCTGCTCGACGGGTACGCCGAATTCCTGCGCGGGCTGGTCGATTTGAGCGGCATCCGGTCGCTGAAGGTCGCCGTCGACGCCGGCAACGGCATGGGCGGCTACACCGTTCCCGCCGTCCTCGGTCCCGTCCCGCAGCTGACCGTCGCACCGCTGTACTTCGAACTGGACGGCACCTTCCCCAACCACGAGGCCAACCCGCTGGACCCGAAGAATCTGGTGGATCTGCAGCGTTTCGTCCGCGAGACCGGAGCCGATATCGGGCTGGCCTTCGACGGCGACGCCGACCGCTGCTTCGTGGTGGACGAGCGCGGCGAGCCGGTCCCGCCCTCGGCGGTGACCGCGCTGGTGGCCGAGCGCGAGCTGGCCAAGGAGCCGGGCGCCACCATCATCCACAACCTCATCACCTCGCGGACGGTGCCCGACCTGGTGACCGAGCTGGGCGGCACGCCCGTGCGCACCCGCGTCGGGCACTCCTTCATCAAGCAGCAGATGGCCGCCACCGGCGCCATTTTCGGCGGCGAGCACTCCGCGCACTACTACTTCCGGGACTTCTGGGGCGCCGACTCGGGCATGCTCGCGGCGCTGCACGTGCTGGCGGCACTCGGCGAGAAGGACGGGTCGGGTACCGCGTCGACGATGTCGGAACTGGCGGCCGCGTACGCGACCTACGCCGCCTCCGGCGAGATCAACTCCACGGTGGACGACGCGCAGGACCACACCCGCGCGGTGCTCGCGGCGTTCGAGGGGCGGGCCCGATCGGTCGACCGGATGGACGGCGTCACGGTCCAACTGCCCGAGGACGCCTGGTTCAACCTGCGCGCCTCCAACACCGAACCGCTGTTGCGTCTGAACGTCGAGGCCCGATCTCAGGAGGAAGTAGACGCACTCGTGACCGAGATCCTGAGCATCGTCCGCGGCTGACTGGAATAGTGGAATCACAAGGTGCGAATTCGTTCGCAGTTAAAGCTTCACCCGGGCGCTCACCCGGCCTGGTGACCCGATTGAGGGGAGGTGGCAACGCCCGATGATCGCTGGGACACCGATACTCGATCTCGATGACGTCGCCTCGCTGGAGGCCGCCGACTCCGGAGGAACATTGCGTTCGGCGGCGTCGGCCGGCGCTCAGGTGCGCGCCACCGCGGCGGCCGTCGACGAGAACGCGCTCGCCCGGCTGAGCGGTATGAGTCCCCGCAGCCTGGTGCTGGTCTCCGGCGCCGGACGGGCCGACCGCGCCGCCATGCTGCTGGTCGCCGCGCTCGGCGACCGGGCCGGCCTGCCGATCGTGCCCGCCACCGCCATCCCGCAGTGGGTGGGCCCGCTGGACGCGGTCCTGGTGGCCGGGGACGACGCGGGCGACCCGCGGCTGATCGAGGCCGTGGACCGCGCGCTGCGCCGCGGCGCCGAAGTGATCGTGGCCGCGCCCGACGAGGGCCCGATGCGCGCCGCGGCCGCCGGTCGGGCCGCGCTGCTGCCGCCCCGGGTGCGCGTGCTCGACCACAACCGGCTGTTGCGCTACCTGGCCGTCGGCGCGGCGGCGCTGCGCGCGGTCGACCCCCTGCGGATCGGGCCGTTGACGCCGGACCTGAACCAGCTCGCCGACGCGCTCGACGCCGAGGCGCTGCGCGACGGCCCCCAGAACGAGGTCTTCCACAATCCCGCCAAGGCCCTCGCCGCCCGCATGGTCGAGCGCCGCATCGTGCTGGCCGGTGACTCCCCCGCCGCGACCCAGGTGGCCGCGCACGCCGCCGAGGTGCTGCTGCCGGCGACGGGCCGGATCGCCGCCGCCACCGACCTGGCCGACGCCGTGGCCGCCAACGCCCGCATGGTCGAATCCGCCGGTACGGCGGCGCCGGGCTTCGATCCGCTGTTCCACGACGAGCAGCTCGACGGCCCCGCGCCGGTGGAGCGGGTGCGCGTGTTCGTGGTGAGTTCCGAGGTCGATCAGGTGGCGGCGCGACGGCGGCTGGCGGTGTTCGGCGCGAGTTCCGGTCTCGTCGACGCCGATCTCGTGAACGCCGATTCGGAGCCGCCGAGCACCGAGGCGGGCGCGCGGCGCGCGGCCGACCCGGCGGAGCGCCCACCCGGCGTCGGCGGCGGCAGCCAACTGGAAAGGCTTGCGGTGCTGGTACTTCGGCTGGAGATGGCGGCCGCGTATCTGCGCCTGCTCGGTTCCCCGCCCGCCGACGACCGTCCCACGCGGTACGACGGGGGACACTACTAGTGCACGAACTCGTCGGTGCGTTGCGTTCCTACGCCTGGGGTTCTCGCACCGCACTCGCTCAGCTGTGCGGCCGGCCGGTCCCCTCCGCCCATCCCGAGGCCGAACTCTGGTTCGGCGCCCACCCCGCCGATCCCGCCCAGCTGTCGGTCGACGGCCGCAGCAGATCGCTGCTGGAGGTCGTGAGCGCCGACCCGCGCCACGAATTGGGCGCGGTGGCACCGGCATTCGACGGACGGCTGCCCTTCCTGCTGAAGATCCTCGCCGCCGAGGAACCGCTGTCGCTGCAGGCCCACCCCAGCGCCGATCAGGCCCGCGTCGGTTTCGAGCGAGAAAACCGGACCCGGGTGCCGCTGGATTCGCCGATGCGCAACTACCGCGACGACAGCCACAAGCCCGAACTGGTGGTGGCGCTGGAACGATTCGAGGCGCTGGCCGGTTTCCGCGATCCGCGCCGCACCGTCGCGCTGTTGCGCGCGCTGGCGGTCCCGGAGCTGGTCAACTACGCCGAACTGCTGGCCGCGCAACCGGATTCGGCCGGACTGCGGACGCTGTTCACCACCTGGATCACGCTGCCGCAGGCGTTGCTCGAGCGCCTGCTGCCGCAGGTCCTCGACGGCTGCGTGCGCTATCTGTCCGACAAGAACTCCACCGACAACGGCGAGACGAGCCCGGGCAAGGAGTTCGTGGCCGAGGCCCGCACCACACTCGAGCTGGCGGAGGCCTATCCCGGCGATGCCGGGGTGCTGGCGGCGCTGCTGCTGAACCGCATCACGCTGGAACCCGGCCAGGGATTGTTCATGGCGGCCGGGAACCTGCACGCGTACCTGCGCGGGGTCGGGGTCGAGATCATGGCCAGCTCCGACAACGTGCTGCGCGGCGGGCTCACGCCCAAACACGTCGACGTCCCGGAACTGCTGCGGGTGCTCGACTTCGAGCCGCTGGAGCTGCCGATCGTGGAACCCGAGCCCACCGGGGATCCGCTCGGCGAGTCCGCCTCGTTCCGGTATCGCACGCCCGCACCCGAATTCGCGCTGCGTCGCTTCGAATTGGCGGCCGACGCCGAGCCGGCGCCGGTGCCGCGCACCGGACCCGGCATCGTGTTGTGCACGGCCGGGACGGTGCGGCTGCTGCAGGGCGCGGACGAGCTGCGGATCACGCCCGGCGGCGCCGCGTGGATCTCGGCGGCCGACACGGATATCCGTGCGCAGGCGGTCGACGGTGCGGCACAGCTGTTCTGCGCCTGTGTCGGCGGCGAGTGAACGTCCCCGTCCGCAGGGTCGGCACGCCGGGGCCGGGCGGGTAAGTTATTCCGACGAATCGGACACGCCAGGTGTCCGGCCGAGAACCGCCCGGCGCGGGCGTGACGCAACGATGAAAGGACCGAGCTGCACCATGTCTGCCAGTGGTGGTAAGAAGGCGATCCTCGCGGCGCTGACCGCGAACTTCGGGATCGCGGTCGCGAAGTTCGTCGGTGCGGCGATCACAGGCTCAGCGTCGATGCTGGCCGAAGGGGTGCACTCGGTGGCCGACACCGGGAATCAGGGGCTACTGCTACTGGGGCAGAAGCGGGCCGAGCAGGAGGCCGACGCACTGCACCCGTTCGGTTACGGTCGCAACCGCTATTTCTACTCGTTCGTGGTGGCGCTGGTGCTGTTCTCGCTCGGGTCGATGTTCTCGATGTACGAGGGCATCCACAAGGTCCAGCATCCCGAGGAGCTGACGTCGCCGCTCGTCGCGGTCACGATTCTGGTCATCGCGATCGGACTGGAGACCTACAGCTTCATCACCGCCATGCGCGAATCGGCGCCGCTGCGCGCGGGGGCGAGCTGGTGGCGATTCATCCGCAATTCGCGCAGCCCGGAGCTGCCGGTGGTCTTGCTCGAGGACACGGGCGCACTGGTCGGACTGGCGTTCGCGCTGGTGGCGGTGCTGATGACCATGGTGACCGGCAACCCGATCTGGGACGGCATCGGCACCCTCGGGATCGGCGTGCTGCTCGGTGTCATCGCGATCGTGCTGATCGTGGAGATGAAGAGCCTGCTGATCGGGGAGGGCGCGACCCCGGACCAGGACCGCGAAATCCGCGAGAACCTGGTCGACGGTACCCACATCGACCGCGTCATCCACCTGCGCACCGAATACCTGGGTCCCGACGAGATGCTGGTGGCGGCAAAGGTTTCCATCGTGCCGGGCCTCGAGATCACCGACATCGCCCAGGCGATCGATGACGCGGAGGCCCGGGTGCGCGCGGCCGTACCCCTTGCCCGGGTCATGTACATCGAACCGGACCTGTACCGCACCCAGCCCGTCTGAGCGGTTCGAGGGCTCAGTGGGCGCGCGGCGATTCGTCGCGCAGTAGCGCGAGCGGGTCGGTGGTGATGCCGAACCGGTCACGCAGGGCGTGGCCGACGGCGTGCAGGCCGCACATGCCGTGCACGCCGGGGCCGGGCGGAGTCGCGGAGGAACAGAAGTAGACGCCCGGCAGCGGGGTGCCGTACGGATTCCAGCGCGGAGTGGGACGCAGCACGGTCTGGCGCAGGTCCATCGCGCCCGCGGCGATGTCCCCGCCGACGTAGTTGGCGTTGTAGGCGGGCATGGCCGCGGCGGTGCGCACGTGCCGGTCCAGGATCAGGTCGCGGAAACCCGGTGCGAAGCGCTCGATCTGGGCGATGATCTCGGCGCTCACGTCGCGCGTGGAGCCGTTGGGTACATGCGCGTACGCGTAGAGCGTGTGGCCGCCCGCCGGGGCGCGCGAATCGTCCACCACGCCGGGCTGGATCGCCAGCACGAACGGGCGCTCGGAGTATTCGCCCGCGGCGACGGCCTTTTCGACCGCGACCGATTCCGCGCGGGTGCCGACCAGGTGCAGGGTGCCCGCCCGGTCGCAGCCCTCGGCCTGCCACGGCACCGGGCCCGACAGCGCGAAGTCGACCTTGCAGGCAGCCCCGCCGTAGCGGAATTTCCGCAGCCGCCGCGCGTATCGGGGCGGCAGCCGGTCGGGGGCCAGGCGCAGGAGTTCGGTGGGGGCGGTGTCGAGCAGAACCGCTCGCGCACCGTCGAATTCGGCGAGTGAGTCGACCTTGTGCCCGGTGACGATGCGCCCGCCGTGCCGCTCGACATCCGCCGCCAGCGCGTCGACGATGGCCTGACTGCCGCCGCGCGGGACCGGCCAGCCGCTTCCGGCGTGCGCCAGGCTCGCGAGCAGCAAGGCCACACCCGTGGCCGAGAACGCCCGCGGCGGGATGATGGCGTGCGCGCTCACGCCGGTGAACATGGCCGGGGCGGCGTCCTCGCGGAAACGCAGATTCCACAGCGGCGTCGCCTGTTCCAGTAGTCGCCGCGCGAACCGCACGCCGGTGACCACCTCCAGCGGCGGATGCCGCAGGTCGGACATGGCCAGCTCGACGAGGCTGTCCCAGTGCCGCACCAGCGGGCCGAACAGCCGCCGCCACGCCGCGCCGTCGCGGCCCAGGCCCGCGACCGTGCGGTCCAGATCGCGCCACGCCACGCCCGCGACGCCGCCGTCCAGCGGGTGCGCGAAGGACGCCTCGGGAGTCAGCAGTTCCACCCCGTGCGCGGCGAGGTCGAAGGCCCGCAGGAACGGCGAGGCCCAGGCGAGGGGATGCGCGCCCGCGCAGACGTCGTGCCGATACCCGGGCAGAGTGAGTTCGGCCGTCCGGGAGCCGCCGCCGACCGTATCGGCGGCCTCGTGGACCTCCACCTCGAGCCCGGCCCGAGCCAGAATCACCGCAGCAGCAAGCCCGTTGGGCCCCGATCCGACCACGACCGCATCCGCCATGATCACCACTGTAGGCGGCGGCTACGACGTGCCACGGGTCCAGTGCCGCACGAGAATGGCCAGGCGCTGGTCCCGAAAGCCGGGCCGCAGCCGGCCGTCCCGTTCCAGGGTCGCCAGGCCGTGCAGGGCGCTCCAGGCCACCTCGGTGAAGGTCTCCACGTCGTCGTCGCCGGCGAAGGGGCCGAAGACTGCGGCGAGTTCGCCGAAGGCGTCGCGCAGCGCCTGCGGCGCGTCCGCGCCGAACTTCAGGTCCACGTCGAGCCCGAACATCGCGAGGTACAACGCGGGCCGCTGCCGCGCGAAGTCCAGGTAGCCCCGGGCCAGCGCGGTGAGCGCCTGCTCCGGCGACTCGGCGGCCGCGCGCCAGCGCGCGAACTCGATCGCCAGTTCCGCGATGCCCTGTTCGGCGACCGCGGCCACGATCGCGTCCTTGCCCGCGAAATGGCTGTAGAGCACCGGCTGGCTGTATTCGATCGCATCGGCCAGCCGCCGCACGGTCACCGCGTCCCAGCCCTGCGTCTCGGCTATCTCGCGGGCGGTGTCGATGATCAGGCGGTGCCGCTCGGCGCGTTGGCGCTCTTTTCGTGTCTGCGTGCCCATCGACAAAATTCTAGCACCGCTAGACAAGATAGCCACGCATGGATCCGGCTCGGGTCCTCAGACGTCGGTGGAGAACCGGATACCGCCGTCGGGAAGCTCCACGCCCGGCCAGATGCGGGCGCCGCGCAGCAGCTCGCAGCGGGCGCCGACGCTGGCGCCGTCACCGATCACAGCGTCGCGGACCAGTGCCCGCGGACCGATCCGGGCGCCGAACCCGATGATCGAACGTTCCACGGTGGCACCGGCTTCCACGCGGGCGCCGTCGAACAGCACCGCGCCGTCCAGCCGGGCGCCCGCGCCGACCTCGGCGCCCCGGCCGACCACCGTGCCGCCGATCAGCAACGCGCCCGGCGCGACTCCGGCGCCGCTGTGCACCAGCGACTCCCCGCGCTGGCCCGGCAGCGCGGGCGAGGGCGCGATGCCCCGCACCAGATCCGCCGAGCCGCGCACGAAGTCCTCCGGGGTGCCCATGTCGCGCCAGTACGAGACGTCCACGTGGCCCTGGACGTGCGCGCCCTCGGCCAGCAGCGACGGGAACACCTCGCGCTCCACCGACACCGGGCGCCCGGACGGGATCTTCTCGATGTACTCACGCCGGAACACGTAGCAACCGGCATTGATCTGGTCGGTCGGCGGATCCTGGGTCTTCTCCAGGAAGGCCGTCACGCGGCCGTTCTCGTCGGTGGGCACGCAGCCGAACGCGCGGGGATCGCTGACCCGCACCAGATGCAGCGTCACATCGGCGCCGGTGGAGACGTGCGTATCGAGCACCGCGCCCAGATCCGCGCCGCCGAGCACGTCGCCGTTGAAGACCAGCACGTTGTCGGCGCGCAGCTTGGGCAGCACGTTGCGGATGCCGCCGCCGGTGCCCAGCGGCTCGGTCTCGGTGACGTATTCGAGGTCCAGGCCCAGCTCCGCCCCGTCGCCGAAGTGCTCCTCGAACACCTCGGCCTGGAACGAGGTGCCCAGTACGACGTGGGTGATTCCCGCGTCGGCGATGCGGGCGAGCAGGTGGTGCAGGAACGGCAGGCCGGCCACCGGCAGCATCGGCTTGGGCGCCGACAGCGTCAACGGGCGCAGCCGCGTCCCCTGGCCGCCGACCAGGATCACGGCATCGGTGTCCGGCATATGTCTCCCCTGTTCAGGTTCGGTCCACGCGAGACGTGGTTCGACGATCGTCGCGCTCTACTGCTGCGCCGCGCGATCGCGCTCGCGCAGCGCAGATCGAACCGCAAGCTTGCAGCGGACCGCAAGTCCGGCGCGCAGCGCCAGCCGCAGCGGCGCCTGCCACCAGTGCGGATGCCGGTCGGCCTGGAAGCGGTACGCGGAGGCGTGATGGGCGGGCAGCATGGCCTCCGGATTGCGCCCGGCCGCATGCCCCTTGGCGTGCGTGACCTCCGCCGACGGCACATACACATTGTGCCAGCCGGCCCGTCCCATGCGGTCGCCGAAGTCCACATCCTCCATGTACATGAAGTAGCGGGAGTCGAAGCCGTCGATGGCGTCGAAGGCGGCGCGGCGCACCAGCAGGCACGAACCCGACAGCCAGCCGACGGTGCGCTCGGAGATCTCCTCGTTCTCCTGGCGGTAGCGGCGGGTCCAGGGGTTGCCGGGCCAGACCGTGCCGAGCACCGCGTGCCCGGCGCCGTCCAGCAGGGTCGGCACCGAGCGCGCCGACGGGTAGAGGCTGCCGTCGGGCTCGCGCACCAGCGGGCCCAGCGCCCCGGCGCGGGGCCAGCGCTCGGCGGCGGCGAGCAGCTTGTCGATGGAGTCGGTGCTCCAGCGGATGTCCGGGTTGGCGATGACGATGAACTCGATCGCCGGATCGAGTTCGGCGACAGCACGATTGATGGCGCCGCCGTAGCCGATGTTGCCCCCGGTGCGCAGCAGGCGAACGTGCTCGTTCGCCTCGGCCGCCAATTCCGGGGTGCCGTCGGTCGAGCCGTTGTCGGCGAGGACGACCTGCGGTTTCTCGCTGGTGGCGGTGGCGAGCGTGCTGATGAAGTGCTCGAGGTGCTCACCGGGCGAGTAGGTCACCGTGACAACGGCCACGTCCGGCCGTACGACTGAATCCGAGGCGTTCACGACGATGCAGCCTAGTCGCCGACGCGATCCAGCGCGTCCCCCAGTGCGTCTCGCCAGTTCCGCAGTGGTGTGAGGCCCGCATCGCGCCACGCTCGATCCGACAGCACCGAATATGCCGGGCGCCGTACGGGACTGGGGAATTCGGCGCTGGTGCACGGCCGCACGCGGTCCGGATCGGCGCCGACACCCGCGAAAACCGCGCGGGCGACCTCGTACCAGGTCGCGCGGCCCGCGTTGGTGGCGTGCAGGATCGGCGGCAGCGCGGCCCCCGAAGACAGCCGACCGATCAGTTCCAGGAGGGCGGCGGCCAGATCCGGCGCGAAGGTCGGCGAACCGACCTGGTCGTCGACGACCGAGACGGTGTCCCGCTCGCGTTCCAACCGGCGCATGGTGGCGACGAAATCACCCCGATCACCGGTGTACACCCAGGCGGTGCGCACGATGTGCGCCGCCGGCGCCAGCCGCAGCACCTCGTGTTCGCCGGCCAGCTTGGAACGCCCGTACGCGCTGGTCGGTCCGGTCGGGTCGGCGGGCTCGTAGGGCCGGTCCGCCGTGCCGTCGAAGACGTAGTCGGTGGAGACGTGCACCAGGTCGGCCCCCGCCGCCCGGCACGCCGCCGCCAGCACGGCCGGTCCGGTGGCGTTGCCCGCGAACGCGGCCTCGGGTTCGGACTCGGCGGCGTCCACGGCGGTATACGCGGCGCAGTTGAGCAGCACGTCGCCCGGCCGCAGCACCGCGCGCACCGCGGCGGCGTCGGTGATGTCCAGATCGTGGCGGCCAAGCGCTAGAGCAGCGGGTTCCCGGGCGAGCACGGCACGGCCCAACTGGCCGTGCGCACCGGTGACGACCAGTCGCGGGCGGTCGCCGTCGGGATCGGAGGGGGGCACATCGGTCACGCGGGCCAGTCTGGCACGCCGCGCTATCAGCGGTTGACCCCTCGACGCCGAACCGTTGGTTAGCCTCATCCCAGGGCGGACGTGCGGGACGAGGCCGTCGGGCCGGGGGTTTGGGGGAATCGTCGAAAGGAATACAGGTGTCGCGAAGCAGAAGTGAATCGGAGCTGTCGCGGCCGCGCAGCGCCGGTTTGCCACCGCTCCGCGGCACCCGGCGGCCCGCCGGGCCACCCCCGAATCGTTCCGGGCGGATGCTGGCCGCGGCGGCCGCCGTGCTCGTGTTCCTCGTCACCGCCTTCGGCTGGCACAGCGTCGACAGCCTGATCTCGGGAATCCAGCGAATCGGCAATCTCGGTCTGGGCGGCGCCCGCGACGGCGCCACCGACATCCTGATGGTCGGCATCGACAGTCGCACCGACGCCCGCGGCAACCCGCTGTCCGCCGACGAACGGGCCATGCTGCACGCCGGGGACGAGGTCGGCACCAACACCGACACGATCGTGCTGGTCCGGGTGCCCAACGACGGCCGCTCCGCCACCGCGGTGTCCATCCCCCGCGACTCCTATGTCGACATTCCCGGCATCGGCATGGGCAAGATCAATTCGGCATACGGCACCAGCAAGGAGGCGGCGCGCGAAAAACTGCTCGCCCAGGGCAAATCCGACGCCGAGGCCGAGAAGCAGTCCACCCAGGCCGGGCGGCAGACGCTGATCAAGTCGGTCGCCAATCTCACCGGCATCTCCGTCGACCACTACGCCGAGGTCAGCCTGCTCGGGTTCGTGCTGCTCACCGACGCGGTCGGCGGCGTGGACGTCTGCCTGAACAACGCGGTCGACGAGCCGCTGTCCGGGGCCGAGTTCCCCGCCGGCGAGCAGCGCCTCCGGGGACCGCAGGCACTGAGTTTCGTGCGTCAGCGGCACGATCTGCCGCGCGGGGATCTGGACCGGATCGTGCGTCAGCAGGTGTTCATGGCCGGGCTGGTGCAGCAGACGCTGAGCGCGAAGATGCTCGCCAATCCCGGCAAGCTGCAACAGCTCACCGATGCGGTCGGGCGGACCATCGTGCTCGACGAGGACTGGAACGTCGTGCAGTTCCTGCAACAGCTGAAGGATCTGTCCGGCGGGCAGGTGCGGTTCGAGACGATTCCGGTCAAGGACCTCAACGGCAGCACGGCCGACGGCGAATCGGTGGTGAAGGTGGACACCTCGGCGGTGAAGTCGTACGTCGCCGGGATGGTCGGCGACAAGCCGCAGGACAAGGAGTCCGGCGCGGCCGCCCCGGCGACGGTCACCGCGGACGTGTACAACGCCAGCGGCACTCCCGGCCTGGCGGGCCAAGTGGCGCAGGCGTTGGTGGGCAAGGGTTTCCGCACCGGCACGGTCGACAACTGGATCGGCGGGCGGGTACCGGCCAGCCGCGTGCTGGCCGCCGACACCTCCGACGCGAAGGCGAAGGCGGTCGCCCAGGCACTGGGCGGGCTGCCGGTGGTGGCCGAACCGGGACTGCCCGAGGGGGCGGTGCGCGTGGTGCTCGCCGGTGACTACTCTGGTCCGGGTTCGGCGGCGGGCAGCCTGTTCGACCTGTCCGGGTCCTCCTCGGAGACGGCGACCCCGGTGCCGCCCGCGCCACCCATCACCGCAGGCCAGAACGGACCGAAATGCGTGAACTGAACCAGACCGTCACCGAGGCGCTGCTCGACCCCATCCTTGCCCGCGACCCCGCCGGTCCCCGGATCACCTATTACGACGATGCCACCGGCGCCCGCATCGAGCTGTCCGCGCTGACGCTGGCGAACTGGGCGGCCAAGACCGCCAACCTGATTCGCGACGAGTTCGGCATCACGCCCGGCGGCCGGGTGGCGGTGCTGCTGCCCGCGCACTGGCAGACCGCCGCGGTGCTGCTGGGCTGCTGGTGGGCCGGCGCCGAGGTGGTGCTGCGGCCGGACGACGACGCGGAACTGGCGCTGGTGACGGCCGGTCGCCTGGCCGAGGTCGAGAACGTGCCGGAGGTGGCGGCGCTGTCGCTCGACGCGCTGGGCGCCCCGGTGCGCGAGCTGCCGGTCGGCGTCACCGACTTCGCGACCTCGGTGCGCGTCCACGGCGACCAGTTCCTGCCCGGCGGCGTCGGCGTCGCGCTGGCCGGCATGCCGGTCGCCGAGGTTCTCGCCGGCGCCCGGAAATCTGCTGCGGGACAGGGTTTTTCGGCCGAGGACCGGGTGCTGTCGGAGTCCACCTGGGACACCCCGGCCGAACTCGTCGACGGCCTGCTCGCCGTCTACGCCGCGGGCGCGTCGCTGGTCCAGGTCGTCAATCCCGACCCGGCCAAGCGCGCCGACCGCGTCCGGTCCGAACGGGTCACGACCACCCGCGCCTGAGGCGCGGTCCTACCGCGGTAGGTCATGGCGGTCCGCCCGCGGCACGTTTCACGGCGAGGCGTCTTTCCGTACGGTTGGAGCAGGATCTGACGACGAACGGGGATGGCGATGAAGCCTAGGTACTGGTTCCGCTGGCTGGTGGTGCAGGGCGCGCCGCGCCTGGTCTTGCAGACCTACTCGCGCCGCGGCGACACGCTCTCCCGACTGATGTCCGCGCCCGACGCGGCCGACGATCCGATACCGCTACTGGCTTCACTGCGCGTCCAGGGCCGAATGGTGCGCACTCCGCTGGGCTGGGCGACCACCGACCACGAGCTGTGCCGAACCATCCTGCGCGACAACACCTTCGGCGTCGCGGCCGCCGAGGGCTTCGTGCCGCGGCCGCTGCGGCGGCTGATGGAGTTCGCCGAGCTGCCGCCGAACCCGGTCAGCCCGCCGTCCATGCTGGTGATCGACCCGCCGGAGCACACCCGGATGCGCAAGCCGGTGGCGTCGGCGTTCACCCCGCGCGCGATCGCCCGGCTGCGCGACCGCGTCGAATCGGTGACCGCGGAGCTGCTGGACGCGCTGCCCGCCGGCGGCTCGGCGGACCTGATCGCCGCCTACGCCTCCCAGGTGCCGATCGCGATCATCTCCGAGATGCTCGGCTTCCCCGATTCCGAGCGCGAGCGGTTCCTCGCCTGGGGCGATGCCGCCTCACCGCTGCTCGACGTGGGTACCAGCTGGCGCACCACGCGGGCCGCCTCGGCCGCCCTGCTGGAGATGGACGGCTACCTCGACGAACACATCGCCCGGTTACGCCGCGAGCCGGGCGAGGACATCCTCTCCGGCCTGGTGAGCGCGGGCGATCTGGACGACCGCGAGCTGAAGGCGTCGGCCACGCTGCTGATGGGCGCGGGTTTCGAGACCACGGTGAACCTGATCGGCAACGGCGTCGTCCAGTTGCTGCGCCATCCCGAGCAGCTGGCCCGGCTGCGAGCGGAGCCGGAGCTGTGGCCGAACGCCGTCGAGGAGATCCTCCGCTTCGACGCCCCGGTCCAGAGCACCGCCCGCATCGCCGGTCGTGACGCCGAATTCGGTGGCGCGCCGGTGCGCGCGGGTAACACCGTCGTCCTGTTGCTCGCAGGCGCCAACCGCGACCCGGCGGTCTTCGAGAATCCAGACAGCTTCGACATCACCCGGCCCAATGCCAAAGACCACCTGACGTTCTCGTCGGGCATCCATGTCTGCCTCGGCGCCAGCCTGGCCCGGATGGAGGGCGCCTACGCGCTACGGTCGCTGTTCGAGAGCTTCCCGGATCTACAGCTGGCGGGCGAACCACAGCACCGGCCGCTGTTCACCCTGCACGGCTATGCCCATCTGCCGGTATTGCTCGGCGATCGCGCCGGACACCCTGCGGCCGTCAGCTGAATCCGACCACCCGATCGCCCCAGGCGGTGTGCAGGTCGTGATCGGGGTCGTCGAGAACGCGGTCGACGGCATCGATGACGAGGGTGGTGCGGGTGGACTCGTGGTAGGGCGGCCAGTGCTTGGACCCGTCGAGCGCTGCGGGCACGCCGTGCTCGGCGAACGCCAGCCAGCGGCGCATCATCCGCCCCGACACCTCCGTCGCGATCTTGCGACCGCCCAGCCAGAAGGTCGGATCGTGGTTCAGGGTGCCGAAATTGCCGAAGACGTAAGGCAATTCGGTGGCGTGGCCCGCTCCGACCCGGGCGGCCTTGAGCATCGGTGTGGCGTGGTCGAAGCGGTACATCCAGGTGCGGGTGTGCCGGGAATGCGCGTCGGCGACCCAGTGCGCCGGCATCCGGAAGGCGGCGTCGGTGGACATCGCCAGGGCGCCACGGGTCTTGGCGAGGTCCGGGTAGGCGGAGGTGATCTCGGCGATCCGTTCGGCCGGCAGCTCCGGGTGGTCGGCGGCGACGGCGTTGAGCATGGCGTTCACCGCGTCCGGCGTGACCGGCATGATCGGCGAGCGGAACAACCGGAACAGCGAGGACTCCTCCTTGTTGGTGCCGATGATCAACGGCACCCGGTGCGAGCGGCCCTCCTGGAAGCGATCGGTCGGGTACCCCGGTAGCAGGTCCCCGTCGACCACCGGCGCGGCCGCGAGCCGGCCCGGCGATTGCAGCGGCACCTCGTCGAGCAGGATGCCGGCGGCGTCGGTGATCCGCTCGATCGGGCATTCCAGCAATTCGCGCGCCCGCTCGGGCGGCAACTCCAGCAGTTCCAGGAACCGCCGTGCCACGCCCGCGGCCCGCTCCAGCCCGAAGACCGTCGTCGCGGGCGGGCTCTGCGCGATCGCGCGATGAAACAGTCCGGCCGCCGACGGCGAGGTGAGCAGCGCGGTCACGCAACCCGCGCCCGAGGACTCCCCGAACACGGTGACCTTGCCGGGATCGCCCCCGAAGGCGGCGATGTTGTCGCGCACCCATTGCAGGGCGGCGATCTGGTCGTGCAGGCCGAGGTTGGGCACGAAGTCGTCACCGAGCGAGGACAGGTCCAGGAAGCCGAGCGCACCGAGCCGGTAGTTCACCCCGACCACCACGACGCCGCCGGTCTCCGCGAGCTTGCGGCCGTCGTAGATGCCCTGCGCCGCGGTTCCCAGGCAGTAGGCGCCGCCGTGCAGCCAGACCAGCACCGGGCGGGGTTCGTCGGAGGTCGCGGCGGGCGCCCAGATGTTCACCCACAGGCAGTCCTCGCCCATGCGCAACCCGGAATCCACCGGCACCATGGCGCCCATGGACTGCGGGGCGATCTCGCCGAAAGCGGTGCAGTCGCGCACGCCCTCCCACGGCCGCGGCGGCTCGGGCCGGCGGAAACGCTTCGGGCCCGCGGGCGCGGCGGCATACGGAATGCTGCGCCACACGTGGACCCGGCCCTCCCGCACACCCCGCACATCGCCCGCGGTCGTCCGGGCAACAGGGGCGGGGCCCGGCTCGGCCACACTCGGGGCCGGCTCGAAGAATTGCGTGCTCATCTCGCACCTCCTCGTACTTCCCTGATATCGAGAGTACGTCGGAGATCATTTCTTCCCGCGTAATCGACCCGGCGACGCCGTCAGGCCCGATCGATGTGGCCCAGATCGCGATCGGGATCGATGCGGTCGCGAACCCGCTGCTTGAGTACCGCGATCTCGGGAAAGCCGCCGTCGGCCTTTCGTTCCCAGATCTGCTCGCCGTCGAGGGTGATCCGGAAGACGCCGCCCTCCCCGGGAACCAGCGCGACCTGTGTCAATTCGGTGCCGAAGGTACTCAGTAGCTCCTGGGCCATCCAGCCCGCCCGCAGCAGCCAGCGACACTGGGTGCAGTACTCGATCGCGATATGTGGCATACCCGGACACAGTAAGACATCAGGGCGCGATGTCACCGTCCACGTAGACCCACGCGCCCGCGACGCGCGTGAATCGGCTGCACTCGTGCAGTGCCGCGCGTTTTCCGTCCGATCGGTAGTGAGCGCGGAACTCGACCACGCCGCTGTCGTCGAAGGGACCGCCGTGCTCGGTCCGTTCGATCTCCAGATACAGCCAGCGCTGTTCCGGATCCAGCGTCAGCCGTCGCGGCCGGGTCCGCGGATGCCAGGACCGCAGTAGGTAGTCCACATCACCGACGGCGAATGCCGTGTAGCGCGACCGCATCAGCGCCTCCGCCGTGGGCGCCGGGCGGGTTCCGTCCAGCCGCGGGCCGCAGCAGTCGGTGAGCGTCTCGCCGCTGCGGCAGGGGCACGGCGCGGAACCGGTCGAGTTGTCGGGCATTCGACGATTATCCGTGGCGGGCGGCCGGCGTCTCCTCCCCCTCGCCGAGCATCGCCAATTCGTCTGCGAGACAGGTGGCTTCGTCGTACCAGCCGCGCAACTCGTCCACCGTCGGCGCCAGTTCGTAATCCTGGTGGTGGCCCGCCCGCGACAACGCCGCCCACAGCGTGGCGATCCGGGCGGCCGTGTCTTCACCGGCGTATGGCGCCAGCGCCAGCAGCTGGGCTCGCATGCTGCACCGCGCCACCGGCGGGGCGACTCGCGACCACAGCTGATCCATGGACTGCTCGAGCACGATCCGCAGAATCCACACCGTGGCGCGCGACCAGAGCCCGCCGGCATCGGTCACCGAGCCGCGCAGCAGTTCGTCGGCGGCGGCCAGCCGCTGCGCCACGGTCGGCGTCACGGATTCAGCCACTTGACGACTTTCCTGGTGCCGGAGATCAATTCGCCGCCGTTGCGTCCGATGCGGATGTGGGCGCCCGCGGCCGCATCGCGCAATACCGATCGCGCCCAAGGCGCCTCGCGATCCAGCTGGGCGTTCAGGTCGTCCACGCGGTCCGGGTCGCCGAACACCGCCAGCGACACCTTTTCCCACGTGGTCCGGGCGGCGTCCACGCGCCGCTGCACCTCCCGATGATCGACGCCCGCGCCGAGCAGGGTGCGGCGCGCGCGGGCCAGGGCCGCCGCCTCGATCGCCGAGCGGCAGCACGTGATGACCAGTTCGGCGGCGATGGCGCGGGGCAGCTGTCTGGTGCGCAGCAGGGCGTTGGCGTCGCTGAGATAGCGGCGCACCGGATCCTCGGCGACCCGCAGTTCGACCGTCGAACGCTCCCGGCGCTGCACGTCCAGCACGGTGGCGTCCAGGCGCAGCCGGCGCACCGCCTCGGCCAGGCGCTCGTCGTGCGTGAACACCACGACCTGCCGCCCGCTGCGGGCCGCGGCCGACAGCACCCGCGCCAGACCGTCCACCTTGGCCGGATCCATCGCCTGCACCGGATCGTCGATCACGACGAAACCGAACGGGCTCTCCGGCACGGTCGCGCGCGGCAGGAACAGCGCCAGCCCCAGCGCGTGCAGTTCGCCCTGGCTCATCACGCCGAGCGCGGTGCCGCCGGTGTCGTCGACGGTGACGTCCAGCAGGACCTTGCGGGTGGCTCCCGCGTTGCCCTGCAGGCGAATCGCGCCGAGGTCCACATTGCTCTGCTGGCGCAGGCCGCGCCAGATCTGGCGAGCGTGGTCGGCCAGCGGCCCCATCCGCTCGTCGCGCAGCCCCGCGGCGGCCGATTTCAGCCAGTCCTCGGCCCGGCGCACGGTGCGCAGTTCGGGATCGGCGGCGGCGACCAGCTTCGCCTCCTGCAGCCACGCGGCGATGCGGGGCACCAGCGGGGTCCAGACCGCGTCGAGCCGGTCCAGTTCCTTGCGGGCCGAGCGGCGCAGGGTCTCCAGGCCGCGAATCGCGTCGGTGTGCGCGAGGCGCAGCCGATCGGCCAGCTCCCCCTCGTCCGCGTCGGCGAGTGCGGCCCACGCCGTCCAGGTGCGGCGGGCCGGGCCGGTGTCGACGTTCGGCGCCTCCGGCGGCGGCGGATCCAGCTCCGCCGGAACGGGTTTCACCAACTGCCGGGCCTGCCGCACGGCCTGGTCCAGGGCGACGCGGGCGGCGGTGAGCGCGGCGGCGCGATCGGTCAGGCGGGCGATCTGCGCATCGGTCTCGCGTTGCCAGGCCAGGTCCAGCGTGCCGCGGCCGCAGACCGGGCACGCGCAGTCCCCGGCCGCGTCGCTGTGGGTGCGGGCGCGGCGCAGCAGGTCCAGCACGCGCAGTTCCGATTCCGTATCGCCGGTGGAGCGGGCAGCGAGTTCGGCGGCGCACCTGTCCACCTCGACGGCGGCGGCATCGACCTCGGCCGACTCCGGCAGGCGTAGGCGCAGGATGGACTGCAGGGCCGCCGCACCGGTCGGATCGTGCCGCGCGCCCGCCAGCTCGCGGCCGATGCCGACCAGATCCGGTGGCGTGCTGCGCAGTAGCTCGGCCACGCGACCCGCGCGCTCGTCGGCCACGGTGGACAACGCCACCAGCAGTGCGTTGCGTTCGTCGCGGGATTGCCGCGCGGCCCGTTCCAGTTCGAGCCTGCGGACGCGGGTGCGTTCCTGCGCCGCGGTGAGATCGTCCAGGCCGAGGAGTTGATGCAGGGCGTCGAACAGGTCGCTGGGGCGGCCGTCGACCAGGGCGCCGAGCTCGCTGTAGGACAGGAACGGCCGGTACAGTTCCAGCGCGCGGGCCCAGTCCTCGGCGTGAAACTCGGTGGGGGGCTGCTCTTTTCGCTGCTGAGTCCAGGTGCCGCCGGCGAGGTCGGCGCCCTCCGGCCACTCCCGGGTGATGGTGAGTTCGCCGTCGGACCCCGCCGTGGTCAGTTCCAGGTCGACGCGGCAGACGGCGCCCTCGTGCAGGTTGCGCCAGCCCTCGCGCCAGACCGCGGAGCGGCCCTCCCAGCGGCGGTTGACCCCGGTGAGCGCCAGTTCGGCGGCCTCGGCGAAGCTCGATTTGCCGGATCCGTTGCGGCCCACCACCAGGGTGAGGCCGGGGCCGGGCCGCAATTCCAGCGCGGCCACCGGCCCGATGCCGCGGAAGCCGCGAACTCGGATGGCGCGCAAGAAGATTCCGCTGGGGCCGGGTTCGGATCGGGAGCGGTCCGGCTCGGCGCCGAGTGCGTCCAGCACGGCGCGAGCGACTTCGGGTGTGATGGCCGGGTCGGAATCCAGACGGCGCGACACAAGCTCGATCAGGCGCGGCGCGACATCCTGCGGTCCTTCCCCCAAAGCCACTCCCTCGACGTTCGGCCACCTGCTCCGCGGGCCCGGCGAGAACCCACAGCCGTGTCGAACGCTACCGGACAGCCGACGAATCCGCCCCCGCGACAGTACATCCGGGCGAACCGTCCCGGCGGGACGCAATGGTCATCGATACGGTTCGATCCGGCCGATGTCCACCCCTCGGCCGTCCCGGCCGGGCAGTTCCACGGGTTTCACCCGAATCTCGGGTGGCTCGGATCAACCGAACAGATCAGAATGCCAGAACTGTGCGGGCCGCGCAAGCGCTCTTGACGCCGGAATCGTCCTCTGCGGCACCGTAATTGAGTTCGCTACCGGCCAGCGAACCTACCGGGCAGCGCGGACGAGCCGGAGCTGGCCGATTTCGGCGGCGTTCTTCATCAGCTCGGCGTTCACCCAACCGGCGGTGTGCGCGGCGGTCCGTTCGGGCGTGTCGCCCCAGGGGAAGGCGGCGGGCCGATCGAGGTCGGCGTCGGTGTAGGCATCCAGCACCCGCCGCCAGCGGTCGCGCAGGCCGGACAGCCACTCGACGACCTGATCCGCGCCGGGCCAGTGGATGTCGACGCGATCGCGGGCCGGGCGGCCCTCGGCGTGGTCCAGCGTGACCGACCACCACCAGCCGATATGCCAGGTGAGCCACGCGATCGTGGGTACCGGGATGGGGTCCGGTTCGATGTCGGACCAGTCCGGCATCCACGACCCGTCCGGGCCGGGGCGTACCGTCCAGACCAGCGGTGCCGGCTCCCAAAGGTAGTCCTCGGCGACGAGTGCTTGCAGGTGCAGGTCGAGCAGCGCCCAGGTCATATCGAATTGCCAGCGCAGCAGGTCACAGCGGGAGACGGACATCGGGCGATGATCGCACAACTCGGCCCGCGGCGATCGGGAATTTCTTGTCGGTGGGATGGAGTACAAATCCGGGCAGGCGAGCGAACGGGGGATGGCCGATGAGGACGACGACGCAGGTGGGGGCGCAGCCCGTGCGCTGGACGGCGGAGCAGGTGGCCGCGCTGGCGCCCGATGCCGCCGCGCTCACCGCCGCCCGCAAGCTGCGGCATCGGTGGCAGGACACAGGGTGGCACGGGGCGGCGTTGTGGGGCCGGTGCCAGGGCAGCGGGGCCACGCCGTACCGGACGATCGTGGACCTGTCCGGCCCGGCCTACAAGTGTTCGTGCCCGAGCCGGAAGTTCCCGTGCAAGCACGCGCTGTCACTGCTGCTGACCTGGTCCGAGGGGGAAGTCCGCGAGGTCGGCGAACCGGCCGATTTCGCGGCCGAGTGGATCGGGGCCCGCGCGGCCGCCGCCCCCGCCGCCGCGGCGAAGAAGACCGCCCGCGCCGCGACGACGCAGCAGCGCCGAACCCGCGTGACAGCGGGGCTCGAGGAGCTGGACGTCTGGCTGTGCGATCAGGTGCGAACGGGGCTGGCGCAGGCGGAGCGCTCGTTCGAAACCTTCGAGTCGGTCGCCGCGCGCATGGTGGACGCCCAGGCGCCCGGAGCGGCATCGGCTCTACGGCAACTTCCTCGCAATGTCGTGCTGCGCGAGGATTGGCCGACCCTGCTGCTACGCGAATACGGCCGACTGCATCTCCTGGCCGCGGCACACCGACGCTTGGACGAGCTGCCACCCGCCTTGGCCGCCGCCACCCGCGCCCACCTCGGATACCCCATGCCCGCGGAGACAGTGCGCGGCGAGCCCCCGATCCGCGACCACTGGATGGTGCTGGCCCGCCGCATCACCGAGGAGGAGCGCCTGTACACCCGCCGAGTATGGCTGCGCGGCCGCCACACCGCCCGCTGGGCCAAGATCATCGACCACAACTACGGCACCCCCACCTTCCCCGCCGACATGCCCACCCCCGGCACCCTCATAGACGCGGACCTGCACTTCTACCCCGCCGCCGCCCCCCTACGCGCCCTCTGGGGCACCCGACACGGCACCCCCACACCGTTCACCACCATCCCCTCAACCCCACCCCCGCCCCCCGAAACCCCCAGCACCGCAGGCGGAGACGATGCGGTCCGGCCCGGGAGTATCGCGGGGGCGCTGGAGGGACATGCTCGGGCGCTGGGGGCGGATCCGTGGTTGCGGGCGTGGCCGGTGGTGTTGGCGGAAGTGGTGCCGGTGGCTGGGGAGGATGGGTGGTGGGTGGCCGAAGTCGATGGGGGCGCGGTGCCGATGGCGTTGCTCGCGGAGCCGCCGTGGCGGTTGCTGGGGTTGTCCGGCGGGCATCCGGTGACGGTGATCGGTGAGTGGACCGCCGATGGGCTGGTGCCGCTGTCGGCGTTCACCGCGGGCGATATCACCGACGTCGGCGGGGAGCCCGTGGGCAGGGCCGTCAGCGCGCCGACCGGTGAGCTGACGTCGGCGGCGCTGCTGGGCACCGCGCGGCGCGCGCTGGATCCGGCCCGGCTGCCCGCCGCCATTGCCGACACGGCCGCGCGATTGCGTGGCGATCCGGCCGCCGTGCTGCTCGAAACCGCCTGTCTACAGGATCTTTTCGAGCGGGGCGGGGTGGTTCCCGGCACCGCGGAGTTGCCCGCTCCCGCCGCCGAGGACGACCGGCCGACGCTGCCGCCACTCGCCGCGACGCGCCTCGCGCGGATGGTGACCGAGCGCTCGCCGTTTCTCGACGAATGGTTCGAGGCCGTCGCGCCGCGCGACTATCGCGCGCCCGACGCACTCTGCGCGCTGCTGCTCGAACAGGCCAGAACCCAAGCCGCACTGCGGGAACCGCTGCTGCGCCTGGCCGGGGTGCGCGGCAGCTGGCTCGCGCGGCACAATCCGCAATGGCGGAAGCTGGCGAGCCCCGGGCTGGAATCCGCCGACGTGTGGACGCACGGCCGCCCCGCGGAACGCCGGGCCTGGCTGGCCGCATTGCGCGCGCACGATCCTCAGGCCGCGCGGGAGACACTGACCGCCGGCTGGCGCACCGAGCCCGCCGCCGCGCGAGCCGAATTGCTCACCGTCCTGGCCGACGGGCTGGACCTCGCCGACGAGCCGCTGCTGGAGTCGGCGCTCGACGACTCGCGGGCCGAGGTGCGCCGCCTCGCCGCGGATCTCCTTGCCCGCCTTCCCGATTCGGCATTCGCCCGGCGCATGGAGCGGCGGGCGGCGAGCTGGCTCACGCTGGAACAGAACCGCCTCGTCGCTCGTCTCCCCCGCGCGCTCGGCGACGCCGACCGCCGCGACGGCATCGCCGACCGCCCCGGCACCACGGCGTACCGAGTGGACGGCGCGCCCGACGTGGCCGCCGAATGGCTGCGCCGCACCGTGGCCGCCACCCCGCTGCGGCATTGGGAGGCGCTGTTCGCCGCGCCCGACCGGGCCGTCCGGACGCGCATGGCCGAGGAACTGCTCGGCCCCATGTTCACCGGCTGGGCCGAGGCGGCCCTGGCACAACGCGACAGCCGCTGGGCCGCAACGTTGTTCGAGATCCTGACCGCGACCCCGACCCTGGGCGCCGACCTCGACCTGCGCCGCGATCTGTTCGCGCTGCTGCCGCTGCACGAGCGGGTCCGGTATCTGCGGCGGCTGGACAGCAGTTGGCTGGCGGAGGTGGAGTTGCTGGTGGGGGCGGTGCCGCGGCCGTGGCCGATGCCGCTGGCCGAACATCTGGTCCGGCTGCTGCTCGATCGTGCGCAGCTGGCGGCGGCACGGCCGGGCGCGCCCGGCCTGTCGCCCGCCTCGTACCGCACCCTGTTCCGGACCGCGGCCGCGCACTTCCCCGTCGAGGCCGGCGCGGTCGTCACCGTCGCCGCGCGCCGCTGCGGTGATGCGCACTGGCAGCGCACCTTCGAACAACTCGCTCACGACCTGACCGAACGCACGACGATGCTCGAGGAGCTGCAGTGACCACGACCGAATCTCCCCGCGACGACCTGCTGCGCCCGCACGCCGAACAGGCCTTCGCCGAGGAACTGCGCCTCCTCGCCGCGGCCGACGACCGCCCCCGCCCGCCGTCGTGGCGGATGTCGCCCTGGGCGGTCGTGACGTATCTGCTCGGCGGCACCCTGTCCGACGGCACCGTGATCAGCCCGAAGTACGTCGGACCGCGCCGGCTGATGGAGGTGGCGGTGGCGACCCTCGCCACCGACCGCGCGCTGTTGCTGCTCGGCGTGCCGGGAACCGCGAAAACCTGGGTGTCGGAACATCTTTCGGCAGCGATCTGCGGTACGTCCACGCTGCTGGTGCAGGGCACCTCCGGCACCGCGGAGGAGGCCATCCGCTACGGCTGGAACTACGCGCGGCTGCTGGCCGAGGGGCCGAGCACCGGCGCACTCGTGTCCTCCCCGATCATGACGGCCATGCGGGCCGGGGCGATCGCCCGCGTCGAGGAACTCACCCGCATCCCCTCCGACGTGCAGGACGCGCTGATCACGGTGCTGTCGGAGAAGACGCTGCCGGTCCCCGAACTGGGCACCGAGGTGCAGGCGGCCAAGGGCTTCAATGTCATCGCGACCGCCAACGACCGCGACCGCGGCGTCAACGAGTTGTCCTCCGCGCTGCGCCGCCGCTTCAACACGGTCGTGCTGCCGCTGCCGTCGGACGAGGACGAAGAGGTCGCCATCGTCGTCCGGCGCGTCGAACAGCTCGGCGCCGCACTGGAATTGCCCGCCGTGCCCGCCGCGGCCGAGGAGGTGCGGCGGGTGGTGCGAGTGTTCCGCGAACTGCGCTCGGGCCTCACCGCCGACGGCCGGACCAAACTGAAATCCCCCTCCGCCACCCTGTCCACCGCGGAAGCCATCTCGGTCATCACCAACGGCCTCGCCCTGTCGGCCCACTTCGGCGACGGCGTCCTGCGCGCGGCCGATGTGGCGGGCGCGGTACTGGGCGCGGTCGTCAAGGACCCGGTCGCCGACACGGTGGTCTGGACGGAATACCTGGAAGCCGTGGTACGCGAACGCCCGGACTGGGCCGACTTCTACCGAGCCTGCCGCGAGGTCCACGGATGACCGTCCCCGAGACCCGCGTTTTCGGGATTCGGCACCATGGGCCGGGTTCGGCTCGGTCGTTGCGGTTGGCGTTGGCACGATTCGAGCCGGACGCGATCCTGATCGAGGGCCCTGCCGACGCCGACCCGTTGGTCGCCTATGTCTCGTGTGCGGAGATGCGGCCGCCGATCGCGCTGCTGGCCTATGTGCCGGACGCTCCGTCCCGCGCGGCGTTCTGGCCGTTCGCCAGGTTCTCACCCGAATGGCAGGCATTGCGTTACGCCGTGGAACACGATGTGGCCGTGGGGTTTTGCGACCTCCCCGCCACCCAAGTGCTGGCCCACGACACCGAACCGGGCGATCGGTCCGACCCGCTCGCCGAGCTGGCCGCCGCGGCCGGTTACGACGATCCGGAACGCTGGTGGGACGCGGTCATCGAATCCGGCGCCGACGCCGACACTTTCGAGGCTGTGACCGAGGCTATGGCCGCCCTGCGCGAGTCCGCGGAGATCGCTCCCGTCGACCCGCACACCCTCCGCCGCGAGGCGTATATGCGCCAAGTGATGCGAAAAACGTTGAAGGACGGGGCGAAACGGCTCGCGGTGGTGTGCGGCGCGTGGCACGCACCCGCCCTGACGGGCAGGCTGGGCCCGGCGGCCCCGGATGCCCGGCTGCTCAAGGGCATGCCGAAGGCCAAGGCCACACTCACCTGGGTGCCGTGGACGCACTCGCGCCTGGCGGGGTCGTCCGGGTACGGCGCGGGCATCACCTCGCCGGGCTGGTACCACCACCTGTTCACCGAAACCGAGCAGCCGATCGTGCGCTGGCTGACCAAGGTGGCCGCGACGCTGCGCGCCCACGATCTGCCGGTGTCGAGCGCGCACATCATCGAAGCCGTCCGGCTGGCCGACACGCTGGCCGCGTTGCGCGGGCGACCGCTGCCGGGATTGTCGGAGGTCACCGACGCCACCCGCGCCGTGCTGTGCGAGGGCGACGAGACCATGCTCCGGCTGGTCGTCGCGGAACTGGTGGTGGGCGAGACGCTGGGCTCGGTGCCCGACAGCACGCCCGCGGTGCCGCTCGACGCCGACCTGCGCGCCCGGTCCCGGTCGCTGCGGCTGAAACCGGAGGCCGGTGACCGGCAACTCGATCTCGACCTGCGCCGCGACCTCGACGTCGAACGCTCCCATCTGCTGCACCGGCTGCGGCTGCTCGGAATCGATTGGGGCACACCGATCACCGGCGAGGTGCGCAACACCGGCACCTTCCGGGAGAGCTGGACGCTGCGATGGGAGCCGGAACTGTCCGTCGCCGTCATCGAGGCCTCCCGCTGGGGCACCACCATCCGCACGGCCGCGCAGGCGCGATTGCTCGACACCGCCTCCGCCGCGGAGGTCACCGTCGCCGATCTGAGCACGGCGCTGGAACGGGCGCTACTGGCGGATCTCGGCGGCGCCATCGACGGCCTGGTGTCGCGGCTGGAGTCGGTGGCGGCACTGGATCACGACGTCACCCATCTGCTCGACGCCCTCCCCGGCCTGATCCGCACGCTGCGCTACGGCAATGTGCGAGGCACCGATACCGCGGCACTCACCCGCGTCGCCGACGGCCTGCTCGTGCGCATCTGTGCCGGGCTGCCGAGCGCGGTCACCGGGCTCGATACCGATGCGGCCGACCGGATGCGAGCGCTGCTCGAGGCCGCCCATCTGGCTATCGCCACCCGAGACGATCCCCGGACGACCGCCGCGTGGCTCGCCGCCCTGCGTACCCTGGCCGACCGGGACGACGTGCACGGCACACTGATCGGCCGCGTCGTCCGACTACTCTGCGACGCAGGCGTTTTCGACGATTCCGTCGCCTCCGACCGGCTGTCCGCCGCGCTCTCGGTCGGGCACACCCCGGCCGAGAAGGCGGCCTGGATCGACGGCTTTCTCGGCGGCCGCGGTCTGCTGCTGGTGCACGACCGCGAGCTGCTGCGCCTGGTCGACACCTGGCTGCGCGGGCTCGGCGAGGAGCAGTTCGTCACCACCCTGCCGCTGCTCCGCCGCACCTTCGGCGCCTTCGAAACCGGTGAGCGGCAAGCGATCGCACACGCCGTCCGGGACGGCGCACCGGCCGCCACCGGTCCCGGCGTCGCGGCCACAGACCCGTACCGGGGCACGCTCGCCCTGTCGGCGATCACCGAGATCCTGGAGGTAGCCGTATGACCGCGGACCCCGCGCCGGACCTGCCGCTTCCGGACGAAACACAGGCCCGCCGTTGGCGTTTGGTGCTCGGCGCACCGGCCGAGGAGGGCCTGGGCGGGCTGGCATCGGCGACCGACGCCGCGATGGATCGTGCGCTGTCGGCGCTGTACAACGCCGACGAGCAGTCGACGGCCGAGAAGCGGTCGTCCGGACTCGGCGACTCGGCGCCGAAGGTCGCCAGATGGCTCGGCGACATCCGCACCTACTTCCCGTCGACCGTGGTGGAGGTGATGCAGCGCGACGCCGTGCAGCGCCTGAACCTCACCCGGCTGCTGCTGGAACCGGAGCTGCTGGAGGCGGTCGAGCCGGACGTGCACCTGGTGGGCACGCTGCTGAGCCTGAACCGGGTGATGCCGGAATCGACCAGGTCCACCGCCCGCATGGTGGTGGAGAAGGTGGTCCGTGAGATCGAGCGCCGCATCGCCGACCGCACCGTGGCCGCCGTATCGGGTGCGCTGAACCGGGCCGCGCGCGTGTCCCGCCCGCGGCTGCGCGATATCGACTGGGACCGCACCATCCGCCGCAACCTCGCGCACTACCTGCCCGAACACCGCACCGTGGTCCCGCAGCGGCTCGTGGGCTACGGGCGCAGGGCGCAGGCGGTGCGCCGCGACGTGGTGCTGGCCGTCGACCAGTCCGGCTCGATGGCCTCGAGCGTGGTGTACGCCTCCGTGTTCGCGGCCGTGCTCGCCTCGATGCGATCACTGAAGACCTCGCTGGTGGTCTTCGACACCGCCGTCGTCGACCTCACCGAACAACTCACCGACCCGGTCGACGTGCTGTTCGGCACCCAGCTCGGCGGCGGCACCGACATCAATCGCGCCCTCGCCTACTGCGGTCAACTGATCACGCGGCCGGCGGACACCCTGTTCGTACTGATCTCCGATCTGTACGAGGGCGGCATCCGCGACGAGATGCTGCGCCGCATCGCCACCATGAAGGAGGCGGGCGTGCAGGTGCTGGTGCTACTGGCCCTGTCCGACGACGGGGCGCCGGCCTATGACCACGACAACGCGGCCGCGCTCGCGGGACTCGGCGTCCCCGCCTTCGCCTGCACCCCCGACAGTTTTCCGGACCTGCTGGCCGTGGCCCTCGACCGCGGCGACGTCACGGCCTGGGCGCACGCCCACGCCGGGAAGAGTTAACTGCCGAACAGCTTGAGACCCATCATGATCACGGCCAGCGTCAGACCGATCACCGACAGAAATTCCATCTGGCACCCCTTCGTCCGAACCGAGCGAGCTGGGACAACGAGCCGGTCCAGCGTAGCCCCGGGGGGGGGCGGGGCCCCCCCCCCCCCCCCCCCGGGGCCCCCCCCGCAACGAACCGCGGCGCCGGCCCCCGCCCCGACGGGGGCCGGGCCCGGGTACCCGTGCGGTCTTTGGCGGGGGGGGGGGGCGTGGGGGGGGGGGCGCGCGGCGCGCGGGCGGGGGGGGCGGGCCGCGCGCACGCCGCCGCTGGCGGCCATCGCCGATCTCTGAGCGCCCCCGGACCGTGCGAGATTTCCGCGGGGACACGGCCGCGTGC
>NZ_JARWOP010000388.1 GCF_029868745.1 Nocardia wallacei
CCCGCCCCGGGGGCTCGGGGTTGGGCCGCGGGGTTTTCCATCCCGGGGTCAACCCATTTATCCCCAACCTCCCCGCCGGGGGGGTTTTGCGAAACGCGGCCCCCCCGCCCGTCGTATGCCGTGGGTCAGTGGTAGGCGACCTGCCAATGCTTGACGCCGTTGATCCAGCCGGACCGCAGCCGCACCGGATCGGCGACCTGCCGCAGGTTCGGCATGGCGTCGGCGATGGCGTTGAACATCAGGTCGATCTCCAGCCGGGCCAGATTGGCGCCCACGCAGAAGTGCGCGCCGGTGCCGCCGAAGCCCAGATGCGGATTGGGGTCGCGCAGCACGTCGAAGGTGAACGGCGCGTCGAACGCGTCCTCGTCGAAATTGGCGGAGCTGTAGAACAATCCGAGCCGCTCCCCCGCGCGGATGCGCTGCCCGCCCAGTTCGGTGTCCTGAGTCGCGGTGCGCTGGAACGCCGTGACCGGTGTCGCCCAGCGCACGATCTCGTCCGGGGCGGTGCGCGGCCGCTGCTCCCGGTACAGCTCCCACTGCTCGGGGTGGTCCACGAACGCCTTCATGCCGTGGGTGATGGCATTGCGGGTAGTCTCGTTGCCCGCCACGGACAGCAGGATCACGAAGAACCCGAATTCGTCGGAACCCAGTGCCTCGCCGTCGATGTCGGCGCTCACCAGTTGGCTGACGATGTCGTCGGCGGGCTCCGCGCGCCGCCGCTCGGCCATGTTCCAGGCGTAGCCGAGGATCTCGGCGGAGGCGGTCACCGGGTCGCCGTACTCCGGGTCGTCGTAGTTGAGCATCTGGTTCGACCAGTCGAACAGCTTGTGCCGATCGTCCTGCGGCACGCCCAGCAGCTCCGCGATCGCCTGCAGCGGCAGCTCGCACGCCACCTGCTCGACGAAGTCACCGCCGCCGGAAGCCTTGGCGGCGTGCACGATTCGTTCGGCGCGCGCGGTCAGCGCCGCCCGCAGGCCCTCCACCGCCCGCGGCGTGAAGCCCTTGGAGACGATGCGGCGGATCTTGCTGTGCTTCGGCGGATCCATGTTGACCAGCAGCGCGCTCGTGCCCGCCAACTGCTCGGGGGTCGCGAAGCCGGGCAGCCGGATGATCGACCCCTTCTGCTCGGAGGAATACACGTCCGCCCGGCGCGAGATCTCCTTGATGTCCTCGTGGCGGCTCACCACCCAGTACCCGCCGTCCTCGAACGGAGCGGCCTGCTCGGGGGTCTGGGCGTTCCACCACACCGGCGCGGTGCGCCGCAGTTCCGCGAATTCCGCTACGGGACTGCGGGTTTCCCACAGTCCCGGGTCGGTGAAATCGAATCCGCTCGGTATCGACGGAGCTGTCACTTTTCCTCCTCGCGTCCGCGTCGCTGCGAAGCGCTGACGACATGGTCCGGTTCCCGGGATTCCGCGCAGGCCTTGGCCGCTCGGTAGTCGGGCTTTCCGCTGGGGGTGCGGGTGACCACATCGGTCACCCAGATACGCCGGGGCAGTTTGTATCCGGCCAGATGGGCGCGCACATGTCGTTCCAGCGCGGCGAAGTCGACGGCGTCCGGAGCATGCGCGGAGACCACGGCGGCGACCTGATGGCCCCAGCGGTCGTGCGGCACGCCGATCACCACCGCGTCGTAGATCGACTCGTGCGCCTTGACCACGGCCTCCACCTCCTCGGCGAAGACCTTCTCGCCGCCGGTGTTGATCACCATGTTGCCGCGGCCGATCAGGGTGATCGAGCCGTCGTCCTCGACCCGCGCGCGGTCGTCGGTGACCACGACCCGCGCGCCGTCGACGGTGCGGAACAGCTTGTCGGTCTTGGCCGGATCCTTGTAGTAGCCGATCGGGACCGAGCCGGTCTTGGCCAGCCAGCCTTCACCGCCCGGCGCCACCGGGCGGGCCTCGTCGTCGACGACCACCGCCCCGCGGCCGACCTGCACGCGCGGGCCGCGCGCGGGATCGTCGTCCTTCTGCGCGAAACCCATACCGCCGAAACCGGTTTCGGAGGAGCCGATGGAGTCCGAGACCAGCGCCTGCGGAAACAGCTCCAGCAGTTCGTTCTTCACCGGCTGCGACAGCAGCGCCGCGCCCGAGGCGACGACCATCAGCGAGGAGGTGTCCGCCGGCTCGGCACGCAGCGCGTCGAGCAGCGGACGGGCCATGGCATCGCCGGTCAGCACCAGCACCTGCGGACGTTCGCGAGCCACCGTCCGCCACACCTCGGCCGGGTCGAAGGCGGACAGGAAGATCGTCGCGTTGCCCGACCACAGCGCGTTGAAGGTGGGCATCATGGCGGAGGCGTGGATCAGCGGCGGCAGCACCAGCCAGGTCATGGCCGGGTTCTGGGCACCCACCCGGGACTGCTGGTACTCGTCGGCGACCGGCTCACCGGTGTAGAAGTCGATGCCGCCGCCGAGCACCCGCCACATGTCCTCCTGCCGCCACATCACGCCCTTGGGCAGGCCGGTGGTGCCGCCGGTGTACATCATGAACAGGTCGTCGGCGCTGCGCTCGATCGGTGCGCGATCCGGCGAGAAGCCTTGCAGCGCTTGTTCGTACGGCACGGAGCTACTCTCGGCGCCGGAGCCCAGATCATCCTCGGCGACCACGGCGTGCCGCAGTCCGGGCACCAGCGGACGCACCTGTTCGATCACCGGGGAGTAGCAGCGGTGGTGGACCAGCACCTCCAGATCGGCGTTGTCGTAGACGTAGCGCAACTCCTCCGCGCCGTAGCGGTAGTTGATGTTGATCGGGACCGCCCGCACCTTGAAGCAGGCGATCAGCGTCTCCATCGTCTCGAGGGAGTTGTGCATCTGGAACCCGACATGTGTTCCGGCGCCGGCCCCGATCGAGGTGAGGTAGCGCGCCAGCCGACCGGCGCGAGCATCCAGTTCCGCGAAGGTGAGCCGGCGCGGACCCTGGATCAGCGCGACCCGGTCGGGCATCGCGTCGACGGCGTGCTCGAACAGGTCGGCGAAATTGTTCGGCATGGTGTTCGGCTCTTTCGATGGTGCTTACACGACGGACAGCGGCAGCGGGATGCCGCGGTCGGCGAAGGCGAAGTCGGCGCCGGTACTGAAGCGCGTCACGGCGACCTCCGAGGCCTCCTTGAAAGGCTCTGCGGCGGTGGTGATCTCGATAGTGAGGGTGGTGTCGTCGGCGGCGCGGACCCGCGACCGGAACCGCGGGTTCACCCCGCGGATCATCGCGTCGACGGGTTCGAGGTGATCGGGTTCGACCAGCGCGGGCCACGCGCCGTCGGTGACGCCGCCGCCGGTGCGGTCCAGGCGCACAAGCACGCCGTCGCCGTCGGGGGCGATTTCCAGCCCGACGTAGGCCGCGGGGTTCCAGGCCGGATGCAGGCGCAGCACCTGTACCAGCGCCGCGAGGTCGTCGCCCAGGCCCAGCGCCTTGCGGATCCGCTCGGCGGTGAGCCCGGCGATGCCGGTGAACTGCTTGCGCCCGATCTCGCGGGCCCGGTCCGCGCCGCCGCGCTCCCGCACGGCGATCAGGAAACCGAGGGTCAGCAGGTGCTGCTGCAGGCACACCTCGTCGGCCATCCGCACCAGGGCCGACCGTGAGAAGTCGGCGAAGCGGATATCGCTCAGCAGCGGGCCCGCGTAATCCGCGTTGCCGGGGTCGTCCGGATCGATGGGGTCGAGTTCCACGCGGGCGGCCGCCGAGTTCTCCACCAGCGGGGCGTGCACCGGCACCGCCGGCGGCTCGTGCGCCGCGTCGATGATCACCGTCCACGCGCACACCGGATGCCGGTCCGCCGGGCGCCGCGGCGGACGGTGGATCGGGCGCACCTGCGCGTGCGGATTGGTCGCCAGCGCCGTCGCGTCGAAGGTCGGGTCCTCGATGGTGTGGCACATGGCCACCACGAAGTCCTCGCCCATCGGCTCCACGTCCGCCAGCGCCCCGCAGTGATCGAGCCAGAACTCGCCGTGGTCGTGGTCGTCGATCCGGAACCGGAAATCCATGAACTGCGGCGGCGCCCCGATGTCCAGCTGCAATCCCTTGAAGATCGTCTCGACGCCGTTGCCGGGTATGCGCAGCGCCGCGCGCATCCGCCGCGTGTACACCGGGCTGGCGAGCTGCCATTCCTCGATCGCGATCTCCGCCATGCCGTCCCGGCCGAACGCCGCGATGGAATGCGCCATTCCCGACCGGTCGATGAGGTGCCCGCACAGCAGCAGCTCCGGCACCAGCACCGCGAGCTGTTCGCGCGAGAGGTCGGCGAACCGGCTGGACATCATCGGTCCCACAGCTGCGCCGGCGCGGTGCCGATGCGATACCACCCCGGCAGCGGTCCCGACGCCGATCGCTCGATGCGCTTCTGCATGCCGGGCGAGAGCGCGTTGGCGGTGATCATCTCCATGAACAGCGCCGACACGTTGCCGAAGTCGAAGAAGTCGCGCTGCCACGACCATTGGAAGTCGCCGCCGTATCGGAACCAGCTGCCGCCGATGCCCTCCGGCATGTAGGGGCGGCCGTCGTCGCGGGTCTTCTCGTTGATCTGCTTCCAGAACCCGATCACCGTGCCGCTGCGGTCGTCGATCACGAATTCCTGGTACGGGTACGTCCACCCCTCGAGGCCGTCCATCTCCTGACCGAGGGCGAGGTCCCGGATCTCCGCGCGCCCGACCGCCATGAATTCCTGTGTCGGCCCGTAGTTCCAGCCGTAGGTGGCGTCCTCGGTGTACATCTCCGCGAGCGGACGCCAGTCGCCCAGCTCCTCACATCGCTTGTTCTCGTCCTCCCAGCGGCGAACCATCTCGTCGAGCTCGTCGCGTGCGAATGCGGCCATGGGTCACGATCCTTCGTTTTCCGGGGTCCGGTCGTCCTCGACGACCGACAGCGCTTGGGTCGGGCAGTACCGCACGGCGTTCTCCACGTCGGCGCGGTCACGGTCGTCCGGCGCACGCAACAGCTGCGCCTTGCCGTGCTTGGGCACGGAGAAGATCTCCGGGGACTCGGCCTGGCACACGGCGTGGCCCTGGCACAGGTCGAGATCCACCTCGATCCGTATCGTCATGGCGAAACCTCCACGGTGATGGGGAGTGTGGCGAAGCCCCGCACGTTGGTGGAGTGCACGCGCTCGATGCCGCTCTCGTCGACGCGGTAGTCGCGGACGCGATCGACGAAGGCGCGCAACGCGATTCCGGCCTCCAGCCGCGCCAGGTGCGCGCCCAGGCAGAAGTGCACGCCGCTGCCGAAGCTGACCAGCTTGCCCTTGTCCGGTCGCTCGATGTCGTAGACGTCGCCGTCGTCGAACACGGCCGCGTCACGATTCGCCGAGCCGATCAGCAACAGCACCTTGGCGCCCGCGGGGACCAGGCCGTGCTCGAATTCGATGTCGGCCGCCGCCGACCGGGCCACCATCTGGCTCGAGGTGTCGTAGCGCAGCGTCTCCTCCACCCAGGCCCCGACCAGATCGTGGTCGGCGCGCACCTTCGCGAACTGGTCGGGGAAGCGGCCCGCCCAGTACAGCGCGTTGCCGAGCAGTTTGGTCGTGGTCTCGTTGCCCGCCACCACCATCAGGAACATGAAGCCGATGATCTCGTCGTCGGAGAGCTTGTCCCCGTCGATCTCGGCATCGACCAGCGCCGAGGTCAGGTCCTCGGTGCGGGCGCTACGGCGTTGCGCGACCATGTCGGCGTAGTAGCCGACCAGTTGCAGCGAGGCGTCGATGGCGGCGGCGGGCACGTCGAGGACGCCGTCCTCGCGATGCACCACCAGATCCGCGAGCCGCCGGATCTCGGCACGGTCGCTCTCGGGCACGCCCATCAGCTCCGAGATGACGTCCATCGGGAGCTTGCCCGCGACCTCCTCGATCCAGTCGAAGCTGCCGCTCGCCAGCGCCGGTTCCAGGTGCTGGACGGTCAATTCCTCGATCCGCCCGGTCATCTCGGTGACCCGGCGCGGGGTGAAACCCTTGAACACCAGCTGGCGCATGCGCAGATGCCGCGGGTCGTCCATCGCCAGGAACGACATCGTCTTGTGCGCGTGCGGTCCCCACGCCGCCGGATCCAGCGACACCCCGTTCGCGCTCGACAGCCGCGTGCTGTCGCGGAACGCGGAGGTCACGTCGGCGTGCCGCGACAACGCCCAGAAGCCGAGCTCCGGGTTGTGGTACAGCGGCGATTCGGTTCGCAGCCGCCGGTAGACCGGGTACGGGTCGTCGTGGAAGCCGTAGTCGTACGGATCGAACAGCAGCGGTTCCACCGACGACGCCGTCATCGGGACCACCCCGGCAACTGGAACAGGTTCATATCGAAACTCATCGGCACCTCTCCGCGAGACACAAGGCCGGACACCTGTCTGGAAACTACCACCGGACCGATGTCTCGACAACGGTCCTTTCCGATATGGCCGGTCCGAACTCACCGCTCGGCCATCCGGGCCAGCTCGGCGACGGTCCACGGCGGCTGACCCTCGTGGTCTCGGTAGCCCAGCGGCGTCATCGCCGGTCGCTCGAAGCGGCCGACGAAACCGCCTGCGGCGATGAATATCTCGCCGTTGACCGCCCGCGCCGCGTCCGAGGCCAGATAGAGATACAGCGCGGCGGCGTACTCCGGCGGCGGCGCGTCCAGCGAGGCGCGCATGGTCGCCTCGTCCAGCAGGCCCCGCCGATGCAGGTCCCGGATGTGCGCCTCGTAGTCGACCCCGGTCGACAATCGCGTCTTCGCGCCCGGGCACACGACATTGGCCCGCACGCCGTGCTCCTTCAGGTCCGCGGCGACGGCGAGGGTCAGGCTGGTCACCGCGCCCTTGCCCGCCGGATATCCAGTGCCGCCGTAGTCGCCGAGGTAGGCGAACGAGCCCGTGTTGACGATCGAGCCCGAGCCCCGCGCGGCCATGCGGGGCGCCGCGGCGCGGCAGGTGTTGAAGACCGTCGCCAGGTGCGAATCCAGCAGGGTACGCCAATCCTCCTGGCGCACATCGAGAATCGACGAGCGCGGCGGTTCGGGGACGGCGGCGCAGTTCACCAGGATGTCGATCGCGCCGTACGCGTCGGCACACGTCTCGACGAGGCGTTCCGCGACGATCTCGTCGGCGGCCGAACCGGCCAGCGGCAGCGCCCGGCCACCCGCCCGCCGGATCGCGTCGGCGGCCCGGTCGACGGCCGCCGCGGACCGCGAGTTGACCACCACGCCCGCCCCGTGCGCGGCCAGCGTCTCGGCTACCGCCAGACCGATACCGCTCCCCCCGCCCACGACCACGGCACCCATCCCGGCCAGCAGTTGCTCCTCGGCCATATCCATTCCTCCTGCAACGCGTTCTTGTACCCGAACCAGTTATCGAACTATAGTCCGTACAGGTGTCCAGACAGATCTCGGAGAAATGCATGAGCAAACTGTTGCCCAGCGCGGAAGGCTCGCAGCTGTTGGTCGGGGGCAAACTGGTGCCGGGCGGCGCCGGGGTGTTCGCCACGGTGAATCCGGCGTCCGGGGAGGTGTTGGGCCAGGCCGCCAACGGCGACGCCGGCGATATGGACGCCGCGATCGCGGCGGCGCGGTCGGCGTTCGACGACACCGGCTGGTCGCGCGATCACGCGTTCCGCGCGGCCTGCCTGCGGCAGCTGCGAGATGCCTTGCGCGACAACATCGACGAGCTGCGCGAGCTGACCATCGCCGAGGTGGGCGCGCCGCGCATGCTGACCAGCGGCCCGCAACTGGAGGGCCCGATCGGCGATCTGGGGTACTTCGCCGATCTGGCCGAGAACTACGCGTGGGAAACCGATCTCGGCGTCGCGTCGCCGATGGGTATCAAGTCCGGCCGGAAGCTGCGACGGGAGGCGGTGGGCGTGGTCGGGGCGATCACGCCGTGGAACTTCCCGCACCAGATCAATTTCGCCAAACTCGGCCCGGCGCTGGCCGCGGGCGCGACGGTGGTCCTCAAGCCCGCCCCCGACACCCCGTGGTGTGCGGCGCTGGTCGGCAAGGTCATCGCCGAGCAGACCGACATCCCCGCGGGCGTGGTCAACATCGTGACCTCCGACGACCACGCCCTGGGCGCGCAGCTCGCGGGCGATCCGCGCGTGGACATGGTGTCGTTCACCGGCTCGACCGCCACGGGCAAGGCCGTGATGGCCACCGCCGCAACGACATTGAAGAAGGTGTTCCTCGAACTGGGCGGCAAGTCGGCGTTCATCGTGCTCGACGACGCCGACATCGCCGCCGCCGCGAGCTATGCCGGATTCTCGGTCTGCGTGCACGCCGGGCAGGGCTGCGCGCTCACCACCCGCCTGCTGGTCCCCCGCGCGTCCTACGACGCCGCGGTCAAGGCCGCCGCCAAGGCGATGGGCGGAATCAAGCCCGGCGATCCCACCGAGGGGGGCACCGTGTGCGGGCCGCTGATCTCCGAGCGGCAGCGCGACCGCGTGGAGCGCTACATCGAGATCGCCAAGGCCGAGGGAGGCACCGTCGTCACCGGCGGCGGCCGCCCGGACCGGCCGGGCTGGTTCGTCGAACCGACCCTGATCAGCGGCCTGCCCAATACCGCCACCGCCGCCCAGGAGGAGATCTTCGGGCCGGTCCTGGTGGTGATCCCGCACGACGGCGACGACGACGCCGTCCGCCTCGCCAACGAATCTCCCTACGGTCTCTCCGGCGCGGTCTGGGGCACCGATCCCGAGCGCATCGAACACGTCGTGCGCGGCGTGCGCACCGGCACGCTCGGCGTCAACGGCGGCATCTGGTACGCCGCCGACGCCCCGTTCGGCGGCTACAAGCAGTCCGGCATCGGCCGCGAACTGGGCGTCGCCGGATTCGAGGAGTACACCGAGACCAAGCTCGTCGCTACCGCCGAATAGGCACCCGAACAACACTGCCGCAGAAAGGCTTTCATCATGGCACGCTTCACCGGACGATCCGCGATCGTCACCGGCGCCGCCCAGGGCATCGGCGCCGCCTACGCCCAGGCGCTGGCCGCCGAGGGCGCCCGCGTCGTCGTCGCCGACCTCAACGCCGAGAAGGGCGAGGCGGTCGCCAAGCAGATCACCGCCGACGGCGGCACCGCCGTCTTCCACACCGTGGACGTCGCCGATCCCGAATCCGCCACGGCCCTGGCCGAATTCACCGTCGAGAAGTTCGGCGGCATCGACCACCTGGTCAACAACGCCGCCATCTACGGCGATATGAAACTCGACCTGCTGCTGACCGTGCCGTGGGACTACTACAAGAAGTTCATGAGCGTGAACCTCGACGGCGCGCTCAACGTGACCCGCGCGGTGTGGCAGCCGATGTCGAAGAACGGCGGCGGCTCCATCGTCAACCAGTCCTCCACCGCCGCCTGGCTCTACTCCGGCTTCTACGGACTGGCCAAGGTCGGCGTCAACGGCCTCACCCAGCAACTGGCCACCGAACTCGGCGGCTCGAAGATCCGGGTCAACGCCATCGCGCCCGGCCCGATCGACACCGAGGCCACCAAGACCGTCACCCCGGGCACCATCGTCCAGGACATGGTGCAGCGACTTCCCTTGAAGCGCATGGGAACTCCGGACGATCTCGTCGGCGCCTGCCTGTACCTGCTGTCCGACGAGGCGAGCTGGGTCACGGGGCACATCCTCAATGTCGACGGCGGACAGATCATCCGATGACCGGCGGCGAGGATCGGGTCGGGTTCATCGGCCTGGGCAATATGGGCGCGCCGATGGCCGAGCGCCTGCTGTCCTGGCCGGGCGGTCTCACCGTCTGCGATATGCGCGCCGAAGCGCTCGAGCCGTTCGTCACCGGCGGGGCCGAGGCCGCGCCGTCGGCGGCGGAGCTGGCCGCGCACGCCGCGGTGATCTCGATCGTCGTGGTCGACGACGACCAGGTGCGGTCGGTGGTGGCGGGCCCGCAGGGCATCCTGGGTTCCGCCAAGCCCGGCACCGTCGTCGCCGTGCACTCCACCATCAGCGACCGGACGGCCGTCGAGCTGGCGGCCGAATGTGCCGAACACGGCGTCGAATTCGTCGACGCGCCGATCAGCGGCGGCGCGGCGGGCGCGAAGCAGGGCAGCCTGGCGGTCATGGTCGGCGGCAGCGCGGCGGCGTTCGAGAAGGTGCGGGCGCCGTTCGAGACCTTCGGCGGACTGGTCGTGCACGCCGGCGAGGTGGGTGCGGGCACCCGGATGAAGCTGGCGCGCAACCTGTTGCACTTCGTCGCGTTCACCGCGGCCGCCGAGGCGCAGCGGCTCGCCGAGACCGCCGGCCTCGACATCACCGCGCTGGGCAAGGTGGTCCGCCACTCCGACGCCATCACCGGCGGCGCCGGCGCGATCATGCTGCGCGACACCACGGCCGAGATCGCACCGGACGACTTCTGGCACCCCATCCTCAGCCACGTCCGCGACCTCGGCGAGAAGGACCTCGCCCTCGCTCTGGATCTCGGGCGGCGACTGGGCGTCGACCTCCCGCTCGCGCAGCTGGCGCTGGGTGGCCTCGGGACCGGCCTCGGCGTGGGCGGCGGCGAGATCGCGCGGGAACAGACCTAGCCGGACATGCGAATCTCGCCCCGGGGGGGGGGGGGGTGGGCCCCCCCCCGGGGGGGGGGGGGGGGGGGGGGGGGGGGCGGGGTGGGGGGGGGGGGGGGGGTTTTCGGGGGGTTAATCACCCACCCCTAAATTGTTTTTGCGCCGGGGGGGTGTTTTAAACCCCCCGGGGGGGGGGCGACTTTCGTAG
>NZ_JARWOP010000389.1 GCF_029868745.1 Nocardia wallacei
GGACAGCCCCGCCGGCGCGGCGGGCGTCGTCGCCCCGCCGGAGTCCCGCCGCGCCCCCGTGTGGGAGCGTCCCGTGCCCGGCGCCGGGCGCGCCCCGCTGGTGTGGTTGCTCGGTGTCCACGGCGGCGCGGGCGCCAGCACCCTCGCGCACGTGCTCGCCCCCGCGGCGGATTCCCACCGGCGCTGGCCGGGCGTGCTCGAACGCGAATCGCCCTTCGTCGTGCTGGTCGCCCGCGAGACGATCGCCGGGCTGGCCCGCGCCCACGACCTGCTGCGCCAGCATCGCGCGGGGCTGGCCGGGCCGAGCGAGGTGCTCGGCCTGATCACCGTAGCCGCGCGGCCGGGCCGGATGCCCGCGGAGATTCGTCGCTACCGCGATGTGGTCGGCTCCCTGGCCGGCCGGGTGTGGCAGGTGCCGTGGCACGAGGAGTGGACGCTCGTCGAGCCCGATCAGCTGCCGGTGTGGTCGCCGTCCGATCCACCACCGCAGCAGAAGAAGCGCAAGCTCGATCCGCTGCAGGAAGTCCCGCACGACGTCGACGAGCTCGGCGCGAGCATCGTCGATCTGATACGCGAAAAAGTAACCAGCAGTTCGCACTTGGAAGAAGAAGAGGACGCTCGATGAGTACCATCCTGGCGGCCGTGCACGAGACGTACGGCGTTGTTCTCGCTCAGGTCGGAAATCCGACGCCCGAGGCGCCCCCGGCCTCGGAGAAATTGCTCAAATTGGTGCGGTACTTCACGTGGTTCGTACTGCTGTCCGGGATCCTCGGAATCACCTACGCGGGAGGCAAATTCGCATGGGAGAAGTGGACGGGTGGCGGCCTGGAGTCGCCGAAGATGGTGGCGGGCGCCATGATCGGCGGCATCATCGCGACGAGCGCCGGAACCATCATGAACGCGGTCATCGGTAGCTGATGACGGCCGCGACCGTGCTTGCCTACAAACAGATGCCGGCCGACGTGGTCGAGCCCGTCATGCAGCTGATCAACTGGCTGCTGTGGGTCGTGCTGTTGTTCTGCCTGGCCTGGATGATCATCTCGGCCGGGCGGCTGTGGTCGGCGATGCGCGACGACATGGCCGTGAACGACGCCTCCCACGGCATCGTGATGAGCCTGATCGGCGCGGTCGTGGCGAGTTCGGCGAGCGCGATCGCACTGACGCTACTACCGACGTGAACGGTGGGGTCCCATGACATCGGCCGAGATCGACGCACCCGCGCACCCCGTGCGCATCCGCCGAGCCGCCGCGGGCGTGCTCGGCGCCGCCGTGCTGGCGGCCGCCGGATGCGGCGGGAGTGGCGCCGGCGCGTCGCATCCGGATCCGCAGCGCCCGCCCACCGGCGTGCGCTGGCAGCCGTACCAGGGCGTCGCCCTGCCGGTGACCGATCAGGGCCCCAGAGACGATCGTGACGGCGCCGCAACCGGTTTCGACCGCTCCCCGGCGGGCGCGGCCGTCGCGGCCGTCACCCATTCCGTGCGTCTGGCGGTCGCCACCGACAGCCAGTGGCCGACGGTGGTCGCGCGGCAGGTCGTGCCCGGCCCCGCCCGCGACGAGTGGGCGGTGAACCGCGTCCGGCTGTCGATCACCGGGCCCGCGGCGGCACAGTACGCGCCGCGGGTGCTCGGCTACCGCATCACCGCTTACACCCAGGACAGCTCGAACGTGGATGTCTACACCGAATACTCCGACGGCTCACGCGCGGTGAACCACACCATCGTCGAATGGTTCGGAGCGGACTGGAGGTTACGACTGCCCGATCCGGACGCCGACACGCGTCCGGTCGACGACATCGACCGCGTACCCACCGACATCGTCACCCTGGAGGCCCCGACATGAGAGAGCGCAGCGAGCGCGGGCGGCTCCCACACGGCGGCGAGGGGGAGCCATGAGCGACAAGACCTCCACCCGGGCCTATTCCGGGGAGGACCGCGGCATGTCCTTCGGCGTCATCGCCTCCGCCGCGGTACTCGCATTGATCGTGGTCGTCGGCGTGTTCATGTATGTCGGGCGGGACGATTCGGGCGGCGACAAGCCCGCCGACTCGGTCCCGTCGCCCGCCGCGGGCACCGGGGCGACCGGGTTCGCCGCACCCACGGTCGACCTGTTCGGCCGCCGGGTCGACATCCCGAACAACCCTGCGGGACAACCGCTTTCGCAGGATCCGTCCCAGGAGAAGAGTCCCACCGACGACGATTGGCTGACCGCGGCGCCCACCGGCACCACCGACCCGCGCGGCTGGCAGCGCGTCTTCGGCGCCACGGTCCCCTTCTCCACCAGCGACGGCCCCACTCGGATCGACGAGCACGGCCTCGCCGTCGGCTATTCGCACACCCCGCAGGGCGCGGCCTTGGCGGCGGCGCAGATCACCTACCGCCTCAATGCCCGTCCCGCCGACCGTGCCCTGTACACGACGCAGGTGCGGGCGACGGATCAACAACTGGCCGCCTACGACAAAGCGCTGGACGGTGGAAAACTGCCGAAGCAGCAGCCGGAGCGGATCACCCGATATCTGGTCGCCCCGGACGCGTTCCGGGTCGAGAACTACGCCGACGACATGGCCATCGTGCGGCTGGCCGCGCGCGGCCCGGTGAACGACGGCAAGCAGCTGTGGGCCGCGGTGCGGCTGGTCTTGGTCTGGGACGCGGGGGACTGGCGGCTCAAGCCGACCGAGTCCAAGGGCTCACCGACCGAGTACATCGACTCGATCGCGGGGTGGACGACATGGTGAGCGGTCCGAACGGCGGAATCTCGCTGCGCCTACTGGGTTTCGCGGCGGTGCTGACCGTCACGCTCGCGGTGGCGGCGACCGTGGTGACGATGCGGCGCGACGGCTCGGCCGCGGCGTCGGGGAGCGGCCCGAGTCCGGTGGTGAGCACGAGCACGGTGGCCGCGCCGGCCCCGGCCGGTTTCGGCGCACCGGATGCCGACATGTTCGGCCGCCGCGTCGATCTCCCGAACGACCCCGCGGGACAGGCGCTTTCACAGGATCCTGCCGCGCAGCGGCGGCCCGACGACCCGCAGTGGCAGACGGCCGCGCCGAATCCCGCGCAGGGCGAAGGGATCTGGCAGCGCATCTTCGCCGGCCCGGTGGTGCGGTTCTCCGGTTCCGACGGCCCGAGCCGGGTCGAGGGCCGGGCGGCGGTGGGGTACGCCCGCACGCCGCAGGGCGCGGTGCTGGCCGCGGAACAGCATTACTGGCGTACCAACGCCAATCCGACCGACCGCGAGCTGCTGCTGCGGCTGGTGGCGGTGTCACCGGAGTACCTGGCCGAATACGATCGGCTGGTCGCCGCGGGCAAGGTGTCCGATCGCCTGCCCGAGAAGCTGACGCCGTTGTTATACGCCTCGGACGCGTTCCGCATCGATAGTTGGGATCCCGACCACGCGGTTGTCGAAATCGCGAGAAAGGCAAGAGAAGTCATCGATGGCCAACCGACATGGGTGGGCATGCGTCTTGCGGTCGTCTGGCGCGACGGCGATTGGAAGTTGACGGCTGTGGACGGGCAACAACTGGTCCGGATCGATTCACTGCGAAGCATCGAGGGGTGGACCACATGGTGAGGCGACTCGTCACGATCCTCGCGGTCGTGTTCACCGTCATGATCGCGACACCGACGGTGGCGTACGGACAGACCTACGGGTTCGACCAGACCTGCAACGAGATCCACGACGATCTCGACGGTCTCGGCCTGCCCGGGGTATCTCTCGGCGACGCCGCGTCGGCGGCGTGCAAGGCGGGTAACGCCGCGACGCATCCGGGCGACGCGGCCGGCGCCGTGCGCGACAAGGCGTGGGACTCCACCTTCGGCAAGGTGGTCGACTCGCTGATGAACGGGCTCGGGCAGGCGCTGATCCTGGCGCTGACCTTCTGGATGAAGGTGCCCAACGAGCGGATCAGCGACGGTGGTCAGCTGTTCCAGAAGATCAACGACTACACCTATCAGGCTCAGATACTGCTGCTCATAGTGTCGGTGATCCTGTCGGGCGCCAGATTGGCGGAGGCGCGCAGAGGCGCCGCGCTGAACGAGGCGGGTGAGTCGTTCAGAATGTTCGCCCGGGTGGTGTTCAGTTCCTGGATGCTGGGCGCGGTGATCGTGGCCGGTACGCAGGCCTCGGACCGGTTCGCCGCCTGGGTGATTCAGGACGCTACCGACGGCAACGCGAAGAACATCGCCGAGTTCATGGTGAAAACCGCCAAGCTGCAAGCGTTCTCGCCCGGCCTGGTGCTGATCATCGCGGTGGTCGGCCTGCTGGGCGCGCTCGCGCAGATCGTGCTGGCCATCGTGCGGCAGGGCCTGCTGGTGGTGGCCGCGGGCATGCTGCCGCTGGCGGCCGCGGCGTCGGGCACCGGGATGGGCAAGCAGTCCTATCCGAAGCTGCTGAGCTGGATCATCGCGTTCATGCTGTGGAAACCGGTGGCCGCCATCGTCTACATGATCGCGTTCATCGCCGTGGGCAACACCGACGAACTGACCTCGACGGCCGGGCTGCCCGACGCCGAGCAGGCGCAGCGCATGCTGGTCGCGATCGTGCTGCTGTGCAGCGTGGCCTTCGTGCTGCCCGCGCTGATGCGCCTGGTCGCCCCGACCGTGGCGATGATCGGCACCGGCGGTTCGGGTCTGGGCGCGACCGGCGGCCTGCTGCTGGGCGCGGCGGCCCTGGGCGCGGTGGGCACCAAGGCGGTCGGTGTGCGCAGCACCGCTTCGGCGGGCGCGCCCGGGTATGTGGGCCGGGGCGGCGGGCGTCCGCCCGGCGGCACCGGCC
>NZ_JARWOP010000390.1 GCF_029868745.1 Nocardia wallacei
TCCCCAATGGCGCGCGCGGGTCCTGTAACCCCACAGTGGGCCGCCCCCGTCGCCGCCACCGCCGGGGGCGACGGTAGTCGCCTGCGGGGCGAATGCCGCCGACGCGAGCAATCCCGTTCCGCCGGTGGAGATCTCACGCAGCGTACGCCCACTGGTCGCATCGGCCAGCAGGACGAGCCCGGCACCGTGGCCGGTGGCTACCGTCGCGCCGTCCCGACTGAAATCCACCGACCACGCCGTACCGATCGTGCCGGTCACCGGCAAACCCCGCGCCTGCCCGGTGGCGACGTCCCACGACTTGACGGTGTCGTCGAAGCCCGCGGTGACCAAGGTCGAGCCGTCCTCGCTGAAGCGAACGGCCTTGACCGAATTCCGGTGCGCCGCTATCACATCGCCATGTTGCGTGCGGGTCGCGGTCTCCCACAGGCGAACTGACCCGTCGGATCCGTCGCCTGTGGCGAGCAGCGCGCCGTCCTTGCTGAAGGCGACCGACACGATGGACACATGACTCGTCGATAGCTCGAAACGGCTTCTCCCGCTTGATACTTCCCAGCCTCGTACCATCCCGTCCTTGCTCACTGTCGCGAGTGTCGCGCTATCGGGGCTGAAGGCGAGCGCGGCGACATAGTCAGGGTGACCGGTGAGTGGTTCGCCCCGCGGGCGCCCGGTCACCGCGTCCCAGAGCCGAACTGTCTTGTCCGCGCTGCCCGTCGCGATGGTGGCACCGTCCGGGCTGTACGCGATCGCCGTCACGGCCGCCTTATGCGCGGGGATGACGCGGCGAGCGCGGTTCACCACTGCCGCACGCAGCGCGGCTTCGGCGTTCGCCCGCTCCGACGCGACGCCGAGATTCACGGCCGCGACCGCGAATAGCCGCGCCAGGTCCGGATCCGACCCTGCCAGCTGGCGTGACTGCGCGATCAGCTTGCGCGATGTCGCCAAATCGCGCTCGTCGCGAGCGGCGTCGCGCTGGAAGACGAAGCCCAGGCTCGCGACCAAGGCAGCGATGAGGAACACCGCGAGCGCAGCGAAGACATACCGGTGCTGGCGGGTGTCATATTTCATGAGCGTGCGCTTGTCCGTGCCATGGATCGGTGCGGCCAGCGTCGCGACCGCATCCTTGAAGGACTCGTCCCGCAGGCTCGGCCTACCGTATCGACCTGGCCGCAGATCGACCCACAGTGGTTCCTCGTCGAAGTAGCCGGTCAGCCGCGCGGGCAACGCGCTCGTCGCCGGCCAATCGAAGTCACCCGACTCGTCGTCCCACACCGCTGCGCCGTCGGTGATGGCGATCAGGAAGTTGGCTCGTTCGCGATGCCGGATCCAGTGGTCGATCTCGGCGCCGACCCACGTCGATTGGGCGGCCTCCGGCGAGGCGAGCAGGAGGAAATACCGGGACCGATCGAGCGCGATGCGGATTTCGCGACCAAGGGCGTCGGCGGCGGGCAGGTCGGTCTGATCGCGAAAGACGCGCAGAGCTCGCGCTCGGTACCATGGCCGACCCAGACGCTCGAGGGCCCGCTGCAACCCGGGTGGTAGAGCGCTGTCGGTGGTGTGGCTGTAGGAGATGAATACGTCGATGTCATCAGCGGCCAACGGCTTGTCTCCCCCATACCAGAGTCACGAGGCTCTTGCGTCGTCCACTCTAATTACGCGCCAACATGTTTGGGGTGGCAACGGCCAAGATCGCACGATAACCGTCCGATACTGGTGGAGCAGCCCCGGATGAAGGTTCCGCTGTCCACGCTGTCACGCGCATGGTGGGGCGGGACGTCACGGACACCACGGCACAGGTGACACTTAGTTCGGCTAATGATGCCAATTCAACGCGGAAACGGCCCGGAACCAGTAGGTTCCAGGCCGTTTCCTCTAGTAGCGGGGACAGGATTTGAACCTGCGACCTCTGGGTTATGAGCCCAGCGAGCTACCGAGCTGCTCCACCCCGCGTCGGGTAGTTATGACCCTACACGACCTCGGTCCGCACCCCAAAACCGCAGGACCGGGGCCGAATCGGGGTGCTTGCGGGCGAACGGTTGTGCCGGCCGGCCGACGCTCCGCTAACTCAACCGTCGGCGAGTTCGTCGGCGGCTTCCTGGCCGGCGGCGCTGGTGCGGCGCAGGAAGTCGGCGATGGTCTCGAGTTCGGCCTCGGAGTAGTGCCGGCACAGTGCGTCCATCCGGCTGTTCATACCCGAAAATAGTTCGTAGAGTTCGGGATTGCGGTCGCGCACGACCCGTAGAGTGACGGCCCGGCGATCGGCCGCCTCGGGGTCGCGTTCGCGCACGATCCAGCCGCCCTTCTGCAACCGGTCGAGGATGCCGGTCAACGTGGCCGGGTGCAGGCCGGCCCGGCGGGACAGCGTGGAGGGTGACATCGGACCGTGCCTGTTGATCAGATCGAGGCAGGTCCAGTCGACGTCCCGCAACTCGACTCGCCCGCCGAACCGCCGATTGAGCAGCGAAAGCTGAATGTTCAACTCGCGCAACGCGTCTCTGACCTCGACGGCCAGCTTCCGCTGCCGTCGAGACGCCGCGCGCTCGGTTCCCATCGTCACCCCACCTCGGCTTTACTGCCTCATACGGATTCCATATCGTACGGCACGCTCGGACACTTCCACAGCAGCGAGGGACACCGTCGGAGACAGCCGACCACGGCACCTCACCAACGCGAGAGAAAGTATGTAAACGATACTATATCCATCTCGGATATTACGGCTTACACTGGTCTCATGAACGCAGATAGTTACCGCCGCCGAGTCAACACCGTCAACAAGATCATCTCTGGCCTGCAACGAGCCGGGATCGCCTTCGGCCCGATGCAACTGCTCACGGTGCGAGGTCGGCGCACGGGCAAGCTGCTCACCTTCCCCATCGCGGTGAACGAGCTCGGCGGCGGCAGATACATCGTCCAGGCGTTCCCGAAGGCCGCCTGGGTGGCGAACGTGCGCGCAGCCGATACGGTCACGCTGGCGCGCGGACGGAAGACGTCGACGGCCCGCCTGGTCGAGGTGCCGGTGCCCGATCGCGGGCCGCTCCTGCGCGAGTTGGTCGAGACCAGTCCAGCGAGCGTCGGACAGCGATTCGTCACCACGGGCCTGGCCGACCTCCCGACGCCGGAAGGAGTCGCCGCGGCAGCGGACCGGATTGCCGTATTCAGCGTCGAGCCGGCCTGATTCGGCTCACCCTCGGCCCCGGCCGCGGTCGGTAAGCCTGGAAATGAACCGGCCCCGGAACCAGATCGTTTCGTGGCTCACCCGCATACTCTCGTCGTCGGGGAAGTCCTTGCGCAGACGATGCGAGATCTGCTCCGGCGACAACCGCCGCGACAGCCCCTCGGCCACCGTATCCCGCAAGGGCTGGTTGTCCACCAGCTTGGACCGCTTGGTCCGGGCGCGAGCCGCGGCCGCGGCCTGATCGGCACGATACCGCCGCCGTGCCTCAGGCTTGCCCCGCCTCCGCCGCGCGGCGCCGACCACACCATCAGCCACCAGAATTCGCCGAGCCACCGAAAACGCCACCCCGGCAGTCTTGGCCGCACGATTCACCGACCCTGTCGCGGCGAACACCGACTTGATCAACTCCGCATCCACCGGCCGCGGCACACTCCTGGCCCTACCAACCCCGGCGCCCCTAACCCGCAAGATCGCATAACACCGCTGCCGCGTAATCCCCAACACCACAGCCGCTTCCTTCACCGCGACACCAGAATCGACCAACCCAACCAGACGATCCCCGAACCGAGCCACATCCTCCGAAAACGACACAGTCGCCGCAACCTCTCAAATCGAGAGTGTTACGACGACCGTGTGAACCCGCGCAGACAGCCTCGTCCGGCTCGAACGCAGTCGTAGAGTGGATTCACCCTTGTACTCCAACTCCGCGACCCGCGCTCGGTACCCCGTGCTCGGCCATCAGCGTTACGTCCGCGCCGCTCACCGTAGCCCCGTCAAGCCGTCCGGTGAGCCGATCACCGGCCCTACCCCAGTCGACGCGAAGTCGCCGGAACGCAGCGAGCCCCGCCTGCAAGGGGTACAGGTGGGGCTCGGGACCGGGGTCAGCTGGAACTCTTACAGTGGCCAGGCGGTCACGCCGGGCGGGCCGACTCTCCGATCCCTAGCCGCTCCATCGCCCAGTCGAAAGCGGCGTACTCGTCGGAGGCCGGGATGCTGCGTGTGTAGTAGAGGCCCGGAGTGATCCACCGGAAGCGACGCCAGCCCTGGCGTGGGCGGACTACCCAGAAACCGAACTCACGATATGGGCGCCAGCCCAGATGTGCGCCTTTCGGCGGTCGCTGCATGCGAGCCATCAAGGGATAGACGACGTTGTGTCGCGCCCAGATCCACGGGTTACGTGCCGAACGGCCGGGAACCAATCTCATGTCGCGTCCTAGCAGCTGATGATCGTGACTGGGGTGTGGACAGAGTATGTATAGTACCCGGCACTCGACGTCTCCCATATGGCCGCGATACCTCGCCACAATCCGGGCTCGCACTGCGCCCACGTCGCGATGTTCAACCGCGGATTCGGAATCTTGTGGCGGCTGTCTTCGGCAGCGCGCGTAGTGAATTCGCCTCCGCCTCGGCGCGGCGAGAAGACCAGGGTCAGCGAGATGGAGAATTCGTCAGGTGGCGTCGTGCAGTCGGCGTATCCGCCGGCGATCACCGCGCCGTGTTCGACGTAGGGCTGCCCCCTGACAAACGCGAAGCCACACAGATTTTCCGCATGTGCTGGCGGGGTGGGCGTAAGGATGGTGGCGATAGCGCCGATCAGAGCAGCAGCGCAGACGGACGCGATCGATCGCAGTTTCATAAAAGTATTCCCCCAAGTTCGATGCGCCTTCGCGCACAAACAGTTTCGCATCGATGGACCACGCTGGCAACTGAATTATGTTGCCGCACTGGGCATAACCCGCCTCGTTGCTCCGTCCTCGGGGGCGCCGGTGCCAATACGATCCACGCGGACCTCAGCCGTTCGCACGTGTCGAAGTCTCAGCCCCGCGGCGCCACTCGCTGCGGCTGAGCAGCTCGAGGTAGCCGAGTTCCAGGCCAACACGGTGGTCCGGGTGACGGGGGTCGCTGCGGTCGACACTCGTGCCGTACGTGACGACATCGCCGTGGTTGCTCGTGTTGACCAGACCCTCGGAAGCCAACTCACGCAACGCTTTCGCCGCGGTGGTGTGTGCGATGCTCCACTGCTGGGCGAGGTCACGAACCGTGGGCAACCGCTGCCCGCGGCGCAGCTCCCTGTAGACGATCATGCGCCGGTAGTGCTCGACCGACTGCAGATCGACCGGTTCCGGCCGCTGCAGTCGCGAGGCTCCGGAGCGCTAGGGCCTGTGTCGAAGTGAAGTGAGGGTGGCACCGCTGCGTGGTACCACCCTTGTCTGCTTCTGAAAGTTGTTGTCTGCGTTGGCGAATGGGCGAGGTCTCCGGTAAGTAGTTCAGCGACCAAGCCAGAACGAATACCGGAGACCTCGTGCCCAGCGTAGCGGTGGCGGGGCGGGCGGATCTCACCGATGCCCAGTGGGCGCGGTGGGAGCCGTTGCTGCCTCGTGGGAAGAAGGCGGGACGCCCGCCGACATGGACGAAACGGCAGCTCATCGACGGGATCCGGTGGCGGGCGCGGGTGGGTTGCCCGTGGCGTGACGTGCCGCCGCAGTACGGGTCGTGGTCGGCGGTGTACGGGTTGTTCCGCCGCTGGCAGCGCGGCGGGGTGTGGCTGGTGATCTGGAAGTTGTTGCAGGTCTTCGCTGATGCGGCCGGGCTGATCGGATGGCAGGTAAGTGTGGACTCCACGATCACCCGCGCCCATCCCCACGCTGCCGGTGCCCGCCGCGAGGGCGGCGGGCAGGCCGAACCGCCGGGTGGTCGTGGTGCGCCCGAGCCTGCCGATCACGGGTTGGGCCGGTCGCGGGGCGGGTGGACGAGCAAGCTGCATCTGGCGTGTGAGCGAGGTTGCCGAGTGCTGGCACTGTTGATCACTGCCGGTCAGGCCGCCGACAGCCCTCGATTCACGACCGTGCTCGACGCGATCGAGGTCGGCAAGCCGGTCGGCGGGCGGCCGCGGAAACGACCGGATCGGGTCCTTGCCGACAAGGCGTACTCCAGCCGTCACAACCGGGACTGGCTACGTCGGCGCGGGATCAAAGCGACGATCCCGGTCCCGGCCGGCCAAGCCGCCCACCGCCGCAATCGCGGCCGTGCCGGTGGCCGCCCGTCAGCGTTCGACTCGATCGTCTACCGCGACCGCAACACCGTCGAACGAGGCATCAACCAGCTCAAACAACACCGCGCTGTGGCGACCCGGTACGACAAACTCGCCGTCCGCTACCTCGCCACCATCCACATCGCCGCCATCAACCAATGGCTCCGACACCAGTGAAGGCAGGCCACAAGCCCGCCTCCACCCACTTCGACACAGGCCCTAGTTCATCCGCGAGCTGATCGTCGACGGCACCAACGAGGGCCGCGTAGTCACGTCCATACCGAGCGGGACGCCACAACACAGATGACACTTGGTTCCGCTAATGATGCCATCCACCACGAAAACGGCCCCGGAACCAGTGGTTCCGGGGCCGTTCCGTCTAGTAGCGGGGACAGGATTTGAACCTGCGACCTCTGGGTTATGAGCCCAGCGAGCTACCGAGCTGCTCCACCCCGCGTCGGTGAACACAACATTACACACAGGTGGTGAGGACATACAAATCGGGTGGTCAGGGCGGGTTTCCGGGTGCGCGGAGATGATCATGAGCGGGCGATCCGGACATCGGGCCCGAAAGTATCCGTCGGATCACTTCTACGCACACGCGCGTCCCCCACGCAAGAGCGGAGAAACGTGAGCCGGACCACAATCACAGGGTGATCTATAACACATAACGAACCGATAACAGACCGACCGGAATTTCCAAATGGAGCATAGCTATCCTGCATCAACGCCCTCAATTCGGTTATGCGCTTCATGCATTCCAGACGTTATCAAGACGTGATCTGTCGAAATCTGTTCGTTATCGTCGTGCTCGGCCCGGATCGATCCTCGTGACGGGCAACCGACCCGAACCGCTGCACGCCGGTGATCCTGCCCCGCGGTTCGAGGGATCCCCGACCTCCTGGGGGCAGGGACCGACGGTTCGCCGTCGTGCTGGTGGGCGCAGGGAGGGAAACAGCCAATGAACAAGAACCGGAAGATCAGCAGTCGCGCCCTCGGCCTCGCCGCCGTCACCGGCGCCCTTGTTGCCGTCCCGTTCGCCATGTCCAGCACGGCTTCCGCCGCTGCACACGACTGGGACGGTGTCGCCCAGTGCGAGAGTGGCGGCAACTGGAACATCAACACCGGCAACGGCTACTACGGGGGACTGCAGTTCACGCAGAGCACCTGGAACGCCAACGGTGGCTCCGGCAGCCCGGCCCACGCCTCCAAGGAGGAGCAGATCCGGGTCGCCGAGAACGTCCTCGCCACGCAGGGCGTGGGCGCTTGGCCGGTGTGCGGCCAGTACCTGCGCTGGGGCGCCGGCGACGACAGCGTCGCGCAGCCCGAGCCGCAGCCGGAGGAGCCCGCTGCGCCCGCCCCTTCCCCGTCCGACCGCCAGGCCCTGCTCGACCAGGCCAAGAGCACCGGCGACCAGCTCGCCACCCAGTTCGGCGTCACCGACCAGTACCAGCAGATCCTGCAGCAGAACAGCGGGCTCATCGAGTCGCTCGGCCGCTGACGCGAAAGCTCTCCATACCGGGAGAAACGACACGGCGCCGCCATCAATGACGATGGCGGCGCCGTGTCGCGTGTCGGCCGGCTATCCGCCGGCCTTGTTGTAATCGTCGACGGCCTTCTGCAAGGTCTCCAGCGCCTGGCCCAGGCGACCGAGATCGCCCGACTTCTGCGCGTCCTCCACGCCCTTCAGCGCGTCGTTGATCTCCTTGACCGCGGCATCCTTACCGGCCGACCCGGTCGAGGGCGGGGTGACCGGCGGCTGGGTGCCCTGGTTGGCGGGCGGCGCGGTGCCGCTCCCGCTGGGCGGCGGGTTGATCGCCTGCTGGCCGGGTTGCTGGGTCGCCGTCGAACCCAGACCCTCCTGAACGTCGTTGAGCGCGTCGCCCAGCGTGGCCTGGTAGCCGACCTTGTCCCCGGAGCTGGCGAGGACCTTCACCAGCTGCGGGAACGATGCCGCGTTGGGTCCGGCATTGCGCTCCAGATACCACGGCTCCACATAGAGCACGCCGCCGTCGCCGACCGGCAGTGTCAGCAGATTCCCGTATTTGATCTTGTTGGTATTGCCACCGGTCAGCACCGTCCGATCACTGGACACCCGGGCATCGGTCGTCATCGACGTCTGCACCTGTTGCGGGCCGGGTGTCTGCGAATCCGTGGGCAGCTTGCGCACGGTGAACTTGCCGTAGTTCTCCGGGTCCGAATTCACCTGGATATAGGCGGCCAGGAACTGCCGCTTGTATCCCACCATCGCGCTGGTCAGGTTGAACTGCGGCTTACCCGTCTGCGGATCGCCCAGCAGCACGTAGTACGGCGGCTGATGCGCGTTGGTCGGGGTATCCGAGGTCGGGTCGCTGGGCACCGACCAGAACGCGTTGGTGGTGAAGAACTCTCGCGGATCGTTCACGTGGTAGCGCGACAGGATGTCCCGCTGCACCTTGAACAGGTCCTCCGGGTAACGGAAGTGGGCCTGCAACTCCGGCGTGATGGCGCTCTTGGGCTGCACCGCGTTCGGGAACACGCCCTCCCACGCCTTCAGCACCGGATCGTTGGAGTCCACCTCGTAGAGGTTCACCGTGCCGTCGTAGGCGTCCACGGTGGCCTTCACCGAGTTGCGGATGTAGCTGACCTCCTTGCGCGGCAGCATCCGTCCGGTGTTCTGATCGATCGAATCCTCGATGCCCTCCAGCGAGGTGCGCTGGGCGTAGGGGAAGTTATCGAGGGTGGTGTAAGTGTCGACGATCCACTGGATGCGGCCGTTGACGACCGCCGGGTAGACATCGCCGTCGGCGGTCAGCCACGGCGCCACCTGCTGCACCCGATCGCGCGGATTCCGGTTGTAGATGATCTTCGAATCCGACCCGATCGCGCCCGAGAACAGGATGTTGCGCTCGGCGTACTTGGCGGCGAAGGCCAGGCGGTTGAACCAGTTGCTGATCGGCACGCCGCCCGACCCGGTGTAGGTGTACTGCGAAGTGCCGGTGTCGTATTCGCGCGGCGGCTGGTCGTTGCCGCCGACGATCGCGTAGTCCGCATCGGACTTGGCGATCATCTCGCCGTAGTAGATGCGCGGCTGGTCGACCTTGATCGCCTGCTTGTCCTTCGGCGTGAACAGGTCGCTGACCGTGGACTGATCGCCGATGTTGAACACCGGGTAGCCGTAACCGCCCGTGTTCGACCCGGCCGAACCGGTCGCGGCCTGCTGCGTCTCCTTCGGCGGCGCGACGTTGACGCGGTTGGCCGGCGCGGCGACGAAACCGTTGCCGTGGGTGTAGACGGTGTGCTTGTTGATCCAGTCGGTCTGGTTGCCGGACAGGTTCTGCGGCACCAGCTCCCGCGCGCCCACGATGTAGTCCTGCACATCGCCGTTGACCGTGTAGCGGTCGATGTCCAGCGGCTCGGGGAAGCCGTAGAAGTTCTGCAACTGCTGGCGCTGGATGAAGGTCTGCGCCAACAGGTTCGGGTCCAGCAGCCGGATGTTCTTGATGGTCTGCTGGTCGGCGGTGATGGACGTCGGGTCCTTGGTCTGGGTGCCCTTGTAGTCCTGGTACTGGACCTTGTCGTCGGTGAGCCCGTACGCCTGCCGGGTGGCGGCGATATTGCGCTCGATGTAGGCCGACTCCTTGGTCGCCGCGTTCGGACGCACCTCGAACTGCTCCACGATCAGCGGCCACACCGCGCCGATCAGAATGGACGACAGCACCAGCAGCGCCGCCGCCATCGCCGGAACCCGCAAGTCCTTCAACACGATTCCGGTGAAGAAGGCGATCGCACAGATGACGGCGATCGACATCAGGATCAGCTTGGCCGGCAACACGGCGTTGATATCGGTGTAGGAACCACCGGTGAAGGTGGGCTCCTTGCGCGTGCTCGACAGCATCGAATACCGGTCGAACCAGTACGCGATCGCCTTGAGCAGCACGAAGGTTCCGGCGATGATCGCGAGCTGAATGCGGGCCGGGCGGGTCAGGGTGCCCTCGCGCCCGGACAGCCGCAGGCCGCCGAACACATAGTGCGTCACCAGATTCGCGAAGAACGCGATCACCGTCGCGACGAACAGCCAGTTCAGCAGCATCTTGTAGAACGGCAGATCGAAGGCGTAGAAGCCGACGTCCAGGCCGAACTGCGGATCCTTCATATTGAACGAGCCGCCGTGCAGGAACATCTGCACCGTCACCCAGCTCGACTGGGCCACCAGCCCGGACAGCAGACCGACCAGCGCCGGAATGCCGATGCCGAACAGCCGCAGCCGTCCCATGACCGTCGTGCGATAGCGCGCGATCGGGTCGTTGGGACCGGCGACCGGGACGAACACCGGGCGGGTCCGGTAGGCCGCCAGCAGCGCCAGCCAGATGAGCAGGCCGACCACGACCGCCACCACCAGGAACAGCAGAATGCGGGTCACCAGCACCGTCGCGTACACGCGCCGGAAACCCAGCTCGCCGAACCACAACCAGTTGGTATAGGCGTCGACCAGCCGTGGCCCGACCAGCAGCAGCGCCGCGATGACGAGGGCTGTCAGCAGCAGCACGCGGCTACGACGGGACAGCGAAGGTAAGCCTGTCGGGGGGCGCATGCCCACGAGCCACTCTCCCAGGTCCGGCGGTGCGCGACTTCCCGGCCGGCGCACCGCAGTCCGATGTTGCGGCGGTCCCTGCGGACCGTCTCTCGCGCCCCACTCTACGTAAAACGGGTCGGTTTGGATCACACTCCCTACCCGAGTGCGTCGCGCGCGGCTCGGCGACGCGTGCCCGCCACGATCGCCAGGTGTCTGTCCCGACGCATCCGGGCAGGCCCTAAGGTGTCGGCCGTGACCATCGTGAACCCCTCCACCGCTCTGTACCGCTGCATCCGCGAAGTGGCCGAGTACGCCGACGGCGAAGGATGGGACCGGCCGCCGCAGCTGTTCGCGCTGGTGCCGACCGCCGATCTGGTCGCGGCCGAGCCGACGCTGGAGGATCAGCTCGCCGACGGTGCGGAACTGACTCCCATTGCGCAGGAACCGCTTCCGGACGACCTGCGCGGGGACTCGATGGCGCTGGACGAATTCCTGGCGACCACCAGCTGGCCGCCGGCGGTGGCGGGCTGCGTGCTGATGCAGCAGATCGTGGTGCTGCCGCCGGACGCCGAGCAGACCCTCGACGACGCCATCGCCCCGCTGCTGGCCGACCGCGACGCCGCCGACCGGGCCGCCCGCAAGGCCGCGGTCACGCACCCGGGCCGGCGCGACGCCCGCCTGTTCGTCGGCACCCTCCGCGACGGCGTCTCACTGAGCCTGCTGCAGATCCGCCCCGACGAGGACGAGGACGATCCCTTCGGCGATCTCGACCTGCGCACCGCCCCCAACCTCGCGCCCAATCTGGTCGAGGCGCTGCGCCACACCTTGGAGAACGAGCCGGAGGACTAGAGCCGGGGCTCAGCCGCAGCTGACCGTGTCCCGCCCCGCGTTGATATCGCCGAGGGATTGCACTGCGCCGGTGAGGGTTTCGACCTTCACCAGTTTCAGGCCGTCGGGGATGCGCTGGCGGGCCTCGTTGCAGTTGTCGGCGGGAACGAGGAAGGTCTCGGCCCCGGCCTCGCGGGCGGCGATCATCTTGTACTGGATGCCGCCGATCGGGCCGACCTTGCCGGTCGGGTCGATGGTGCCGGTGCCGGCGATGAACTTGCCACCGTTGAGCTGTCCGGGGCTCAGCTTGTCGATCATGGCCAGGCTGAACATCAGGCCCGCGGACGGGCCGCCGATATCGGCCAGGTTGAAGGTGACGTCCAGCGGGCCCTGCGGCACCTCTTCCGGTGTGACGCCGAGGTAGCCCTTGGCGTTGTCGTCCGGGCGCGCACCGACTTTCACGTCGAGAGTCTGTTCGGCGCCGTCGCGGCGGACCACCATCGGCACGACGGTGTCGGGCTTGGTCGCCTTCACCGCCTCCACCACGTCCGTGGAGGTGGCGACCGGCTTGCCGCCGACGCTCACCAGCACATCGCCCTTGCGCAGCACGCCGTTGGCCGGGCCGTCCTCGGCGACCGTGCGCAGCCGGACCGTGGTCGGGTACTTCAGATAGTGCAGCGCCGCCAGCTCCGCGTTGTCCTCGGAGTCCTTGAAGTCCTGCTCGTTGGATTTGTCGATCTGATCACGCGGCACGCCCGGCGGGTACACCTCCGAACGCGGCACCAGGCCGTATCGACCGTCGGCCCACAGCACGAACGCCTCGAAAATATTCAGCCCGTCGCGAACGGACACCGTGGTCATGTTGAGGTTGCCGGCCGTCGGATCGACCGCCGCGCCCTGCACGTCGACGACCTGTTTGCCCTCGATATCGCCCAGCGTGTTGAAGGTGGGACCGGGCCCTAGCGCGACGAACGGCACCGTGACGGCGCTGCCGACGACACCGAGCACGAGGACGGGAATCAGGGCAGCCAGCAGCGTGAGGATCCGACGATTCACCCGCAACACAGTAGCGGCTCCCCCGCAGGCGTCCGCGTAGCCTGAGGGTTATGAGCGACGTGCCATTCGGATTCTCGAACCGCGATGACGATCCCGACCGCGACCGGCGGGACGATCAGTCCGGTTCCGGCGCGAACAATCCGTTCGGGATCGGAGGTCCGGGTGCGGGCGGGTTCGATCCGTCGCAGCTCGGGCAGATGCTGACCTCACTGGGGCAGATGTTCTCCAATATCGGCCAGCCGGGCGCGCAGTCCGGTGGTCCGGTGAACTACGACATCGCCAAGCGGCTGGCCCGCCAGCAGCTCGGCTCGAACGTCGAGCCGGTGTCCGCGGGCACGCAGCGGGCCGTGGCCGACGCGGCCCACCTGGCGGAGCTGTGGCTGGACCCGGTCACGACGCTGCCGGCCGGCGCCTCGAAAACGGTGGCGTGGACACCCAACGACTGGATCGAGGAGACCCTGCCGACCTGGCGGCGGCTGTGCGACCCGGTCGCCCAGCAGGTGTCGGGGATGTGGACGGCCACCTTGCCGGAGGAGGCGAAGGAGTTCGCCGCGCCGATGATCGGCATGCTGGGCCAGATGGGTGGCCTGGCGTTCGGCTCGCAACTCGGACAGGCCCTGGGTCAGCTGGCCAAGGAGGTACTGACCTCCACCGACATCGGCCTGCCGCTGGGCCCGACCGGCACCGCGGCGCTGCTGCCCGCGGCCGTCACCGAATTCAGCAAGGGCTTGGAGCGGCCGGAGAGCGAGATCCTGGTCTATCTGGCCGCCCGCGAGGCCGCGCATCAGCGGTTGTTCGCGCACGTGCCCTGGCTGCGTCAGCAGGTGCTGGGCGCGGTGGAGGACTACGCGCGCGGCATCCGGATGGACTTCTCCGCCATCGAGGAGGCGGCCCAGAACATCGATCCGATGACGCTGACCGACCCCTCGAAGTTGGAGGAGCTGCTGTCGCAGGGCACCTTCGAACCGCAGACCACGCCGGAGCAGCAGGCCGCGCTGGAGCGGCTGGAGACTCTGCTCGCGCTGATCGAGGGCTGGGTGCAGGTCGTGGTGACCGATGCCGTGGGCGATCGGCTGCCCGGCGCGGGCGCGCTGGCGGAGACCCTGCGCCGCCGCCGCGCCACCGGCGGTCCCGCCGAGCAGACCTTCGCCACGCTGGTCGGTCTGGAGCTGCGGCCGCGCAAGCTGCGTGAGGCCGCCACCCTGTGGCGACGCCTGACCACCGACGCCGGCACCGAGTCCCGCGATGCCGTCTGGGCCCATCCCGACCTGCTGCCCAGCTCCGAGGACCTGGACAACCCGGCCGGTTTCATCGACGGCGTGATCGGCGGCGGCACCGACGCTTTCGACGACCCGCTGGCCCAGCTGGCCGAGACCGAGGCCCGCGAACGCGCCCAGCGCGAGGCGAAGGAGAAGGGCGAGAACCCGGATCAGGGCAAGGACTCCGGCAGCACCGACTCCTGATCGCCGGGCTCGGCATGTGCCTCCGTCATTGCGGGATAACCGGATTCAGGCGCTGATGGGCTGCGGGAGAAGGGTTTCCGCCAGCGTGCGCCATTGCGCGACAGCCGACTGGCCGGGTTCGACGCCGATCACCTGAACCGCGACATGGTCGGCTCCGGCCTCGATGTGGGCGCGCAGGCGGTCGGCGATGCTGTCCGGCTCGCCCCAGAACACCAGGTCGTCGATGATGCGGTCGCTGCCGCCGCCCGACGTGTCGGCCTCGGTGTAGCCCAGGCGGTGGAACTTGGCGAGGTTGTACGGCGTGCTCAGGTAGGGCACCAGGTGTTCGCGGGCGATCTCGCGCGCCCGATCGGGATCGGTCTCGAACAGCACCGCGTGCTCGACGCCCAGAAAGCTGTTGGGGCCCAGGATTTCTCGCGCCTGCTCGGTATGTGACACGGTGACGTGGTAGGTGTGCGCACCGGCCGCGCGGTCGCGTGCCAGCTCCAGCATCCGGGGACCGTAGGCGGCCAGGATGCGGCGGATCGGCGGTCGGCCGTCGCCCGCCAGCGCGTCCAGTTCGTCGAGGTATTCGGCCATGGCCGCCAGCGGTTTACGCGCGATCGCGCCGACGCCGAGCCCGAGCAGGTGCCGATCCGGGTAGGCCTGGGCCAGCAGCGCGGCGCCACCGTGGGTCGCGCCCGGTGACCGCGGCCCGATCTGCGCGATGGCGTTGACGATGTGCATGCGGTCGGTGGCGGTGAGCAGATTCCCGGCCTGGGTCAGCGCCTCGTGGCCACCGACCTCGGGGAACCAGAAGGCCCGCCAGCCCTGGTCCTCCAGTTCGCGGATCGCCTCACGCATCCCGGCGGCGGACAGATGCTCGAAGTCGAAGGTGTAGATGCCGTACGTCCCCAGGTCCAGGCCGTCGATGGTGCCCATGCAGATCTCCTCTTTCCGATTCGCGCGCCGAGACGCATCGTCATATCGTAGAAATACGATACCTAGAATCATCGGAGAAGTGCGATATGTTCCCGCTCGAGATCGGTTAGAGGGTGTGCCCGAGTTCCGCGACGAGTCGGGCGATGCGCTGCTCGTCCCGCTTGTAGTGGGTCCACTTGCCCACCCGGGTGGACCGCACCAGCCCGGCGCGTTCGAGTTCGGCCAGATACGCCGAGACCGTGGACTGCGCCAGCCCGACCTTCTCCTGGATGTGACTCACACACACGCCGACCTCGTTCATGTCGGCGATCGCGCGTTCCACCGGAAAGTGCTGTTCCGGATCGCGCAGCCAGGCCAGCAGCTGTAGCCGCAGCGGATTCGCCAGCGCCCGCAACGCACGCACCAGATCAGGATCGGGTGCGGCCACAGTTTCCGCCATGACCCCCAGAATAGCGAGGGAGGAACAACGATCGGCCGGGTGGCGATATGGGAGGGTGCCCTCATTTCGCGGGAGCTCGGACGACCGCCGGTGCGGGGCAATTCCCGCCGGTAGGATGGGCGTCACGTTAGCGCCGCAACCCGCGCTGCACAGTCCCGCCCCCCGGCCGCCTACACCGCACAGCCCACAGCCGCACTCGCATTCGGAGGCCTTCGTGACTTTTCGCCCCACCACCGACCGCTCGGCGGCTGTCAGCACGGATCCCATCCGCGACTACCTGCACCGCATCGGTCGTACCGCCCTGCTCACCGCAGAGCAGGAATTCGAACTCGGCGAGCGGATGGCCGTCGGGCTGGAGGCCGAGCGGCGGCTGGCCGAAAGCGCCACGGACGGAACCGAACTCACCAAGTCCGAGCAGCGCGAGCTGACCCGCGCGGCCCGCTCCGGCCGCAGCGCCAAGGATCACATGATCGAGGCCAATCTGCGGCTGGTCGTCTCGATCGCCAAGCGCTATCCCGCGCCCGCCGGCATGTCGCTGCTGGATCTGGTCCAGGAGGGCACGCTCGGCCTCATCCGCGCGGTGGAGAAGTTCGATCACCACCGCGGGCTGAAGTTCTCCACCTATGCCACCTGGTGGATCAAGCAGGCGGTCGGCCGCGCCATCGACGACAAGAGCCGCGCCATTCGCCTGCCCGCCCACGTGGCCGAGATCCTGCACCGGATCACCCGCGCCCAGCGCACCCTGGACCAGCAGCTCGGGCGGCAGGCCACGGCCGACGAACTGGCCGCCGAGCTGGACCTGTCCGCCGAGAAGGTGCGCGAGGTGCTGCGCCACGCCCGCGAGCCGATCTCGCTCCACCTGCAGGTCGGCGACGACGACACCGAACTCGGCGCCCTGATCGCCGACGACTCGCCCGACCCGGCGCAGACGGTCGCCGACTCTCTCATCCGCGGCCGCCTCGCCGATGTGCTGTCCACCCTCGCCGAGCGCGAGGCGCAGGTCCTCGTGCTGCGCTACGGGCTCGACGGCACCGAGCCGCGCACCCTGGAGCAGGTCGGGCGCATCCTGGGCGTCTCGCGCGAACGCATCCGGCAGATCGAGACCAAGAGCATGGCCAAGCTCCGCAAGCCCGCCAGCACGCGGGTGCTCGACGGCCTGCTCGGCTGACCGGCCGCCTCAGGCGAAGCGCGCCTCCACCGTCGCGTATCCGAACAGCTTGCGCCCCTGCGCCGTCGCGTCGACGACCACGGTCGCGGTGCGGCGGGCCGGGTTCAGCCAGGTGACGCGGCCGCGGAACTCGATCGAGGTGGAGTCGCCGGCGCCGACTGGCAGGTAGTGCCTCTTGGGCGCGTACTGCACCCGGTACTTGGCGACCGCGGTCGGATCACCCAGCCACGACGACAGATACCCGGCGGCCAGGCCGAGACTGAGCATGCCCGGTGTCGCACCGCCCGACGGTGTTCCCGGCGTACGCCCGTCGGAATCCGCACGGCTCGGGGCGCCCACCACACTCGCATGATCCATCACGTCCGAAGGCGCGAGCGCGTGACGCCGGAGCGGCAACTCGTAGCCGACCCGCAACTCCGCGTAGTCGACGACCGGCTGCGGCGGCCGCGTGACCGTCGCCCCGTGCTGCCGCACCGGCAGGCGTTCGCCCAGACCCGGCACGCGGGCGCGCGGCCGGGCGGGCACGAGTTCGAGGCCGCGATCGCAGCCGGGCACGCCGGGATGGCGGCCGGAGAGCCGCTGCGTGTGCACGAGCAGTGTCGACGAGCCGATCACGGTGACCTGCCCGAGGTGATCGCGCAGGGTGGTCGCCATGGAGACGATGTCGTAATCGCGGTAGTGCCGGAACGATTCGAAGTGCACATCGCAGCTCACCCGATCCCCGGCCAGCAGCGGGCGCACGATGTCGAGGGCGCGATCGGCGTGCAGGATGCGGCCGATGTGGAAGCCGGGCACCATCGCGGCCAGGGTCTCCTCCTCCGCCCGCATCCACACCATGGTGGCGAACGTCGGCGGTGCGACCAGCGCGCCGAAGCCGCGGGCGACTGCCGCGTCCGCGTCCAGATGGATGCGGTCCGAGTTTCCGACCGCGCGCGCGTAGTCGCGGATGTGTTCGGCCGTCACGGTGAAGGTGTTGCGGGACCGGAGTCGTTCGTCCGATGCCACATGCGGGACGTCGACGGATGCGCTTCCCATGGTGCTCCTTTGCAGCGAATCCGAGCCGGGCGACCGGCTGGTGCGTCCCCGAGGGGACAACCATTGTTTTCCCGGACCGGCCGGATTTCACCCGGGAGGGGCCATGGTCTGGAGATATCACCGTGTTCGGGCGATCGGATTGTGAACCCCACGCCCGCGGTCGTACCGTCCGGATTGTCGCGAACGACGGAAAACGTTGATGCTCCGGCCATTCCGACCGAAGTGGTTTCCACAAGCCGGATCGACGGGTTCGCCGGAATTACGGCGAGCTGGGGATGGTTTCGGTGGACAACGGCGGGAAAGCGACCGCCGAGCGGGGCGCGGACACGTGGGTGTCCTGGCCGAATATCCTGTGGATGACAGCCGAATTCTGTGGATAACCAGGGCTTTCGGGCGTTCGCCCGATGCGGTGCGCGCGAATACTGTCGGCATGACCATGTTTCGGGCGCGCGGGCCGATGTTGCATCCGCGAGTGGCGGTGTTGCGGCGCCCTTCCGGGGCGGTGCAGCTGGGGTGGGATCCGGAGCGGGCCGTGGTGGTGCGGCTACCGGGGGTCGGCGCCGAGCTGATCGCCGAATTCCTGAAGCTACTGGACGGTCTGCGCAGCCATCCGCAGATCATCTGGCAGGCAAGTCGTTTCGGGATCGCGTCGAGCGACGCGCTGCGGCTGCTCGGCGAGATCGACCGCGCCGGATTGCTGCTGCGCCCGCGGACGCCGGCGAGCGCGGTGCGGGCGGTACACGTGCACGGGCGCGGCCCGCTGTCGGAGGCCGTCGCCGCGGGCGTGCGCCGATTGGGGTTGCGGCCCAGCCGGTCCCGCGATCTGGCCCCGGGCGCGGGTGTGGGCCGCGACGCCGACGTGGTGGTGCTCGCCGATGCGCTGGTGCCCGAGCCGCACCTGGTCAACGACCTTGTGCTGCGGCGGGTTCCGCACCTGCAGGTGCGCATCCGCGACGGCCGCGGGGTGGTCGGCCCGCTGGTACTGCCCGGCGGCACCAGCTGCCTGCGCTGCGCCGACCTCACCCGCCGGGACATGGACGCGGAATGGCCGCACCTGGCCGCCCAGCTCCTCGACCGCATCGGTTACGGCTCGCCCGCCATGATCGCCGCCACCGCCGCCCTGGCCCTGCGCGATCTGGAGATCATCCTCGGCGGCGTCGCCGAAACCCCGCCCCGAACCCTCGACACCACACTGGAACTCGACCCGGACACCCACCACATCCATCACCGCACCTGGCCACCCCATCCCGCCTGCGGCTGCCGCGCCATTGTCACCGCCCCGCCGCGCTGAGCGCGCCCACCCGACACAGTGCCGCACCCACGCTGCCCGCCGAGAAGTCCAGCTGATCGAGAGTCAGCGGCTGAACGGACAGAGCGATCCGACCCGGCGGTGAGATGTATCACCTGACGCATCGGGCAGTCCCCGGCGCGTCGGACACTGGCCGCGGCGGCCGGGCCGTGGGGACCCGGTGCGCTTCGGAAATCATGGCCTGGAAGTGGCGATTGTGACCGAAGACACCATCGTGAGAGAGGGATAAGTTCACTCGATTCACATGGCACAGCGCGCGGTACGTCCGCCATGATGGTGAGGTGTCTGAGATTGTGCGTCGACCTTCGTCCCGCAATGCCAAGCTGGCCAAGATTCCGCTGGGGATCGCTGGACGGGCGGCGATGGGATTCGGCCGCAGGCTGGCGGGGGGCGATCGGACCGAGATCAACGCCGAGCTGAACCAGCGGACCGCCGAGCAGCTGTTCGCCGTGCTCGGCGAGCTCAAGGGCGGCGCGATGAAGTTCGGGCAGGCGCTGTCGGTGCTGGAGGCGGCCGTTCCGGAGGAATTCGGCGAGCCCTACCGCGAGGCGCTGACCAAACTGCAGGCCGCGGCGCCGCCGCTGCCCGCCCCCGCCGTGCACCGAGTGCTGGACCAGCAGCTGGGTACGGCCTGGCGGCAGCGTTTCGCCGACTTCGACGACGAGCCGGCCGCCTCGGCCAGCATCGGTCAGGTACACAAGGCGCAGTGGTCCGACGGGCGCACCGTCGCGGTGAAGGTGCAGTACCCGGGCGCCGACGAGGCCCTGCGCGCCGACCTGAAGACGCTGAACCGGATGGCCGGCATGATCGGCGCCGTCGTCCCCGGCGCCGACGTGAAACCGATCCTCGCCGAGATCACCGAGCGCACCGAGGAGGAACTCGACTACCGCACCGAGGCCGCCAATCAGCGCGCGTTCGCCAAGGGCTTCGACGGGCATCCACGCTTCGTGGTGCCGAAGGTGGTCGCCAGCGCCCCGAAGGTGATCGTCACCGAATGGCTGGACGGCACACCGGTTTCCGCGATCATCAAGCGCGGCAACGAGGACCCGGCAGGCACGGTCGCGCTACGCAATCGCGTCGCCGAGCTGATGGGTGAGTTCCACTTCTCCTCCCCCGCGATCGTCGGCAAACTGCACGCCGATCCGCATCCCGGCAACTTCATGGTGCTGGCCGACGACCGCCTGGCCGTCATCGACTACGGAGCCTGCGCCCCGCTGCCCAACGGCTTCCCGCCCATCCTCGGGCAGATGGTGGCGCTGGCGGTCGAGGATCGCTTCGACGAGCTGACCGAGCTGATGTACACCAACGGTTTCGTCATCCCCGGCCGCACCGTCAGCCACCGCGAGATCGCCGATTACCTGCGCCCGTTCACCGATCCCATCCGCACCGAGTCGTTCCACTTCACCCGCAAGTGGATGCAGCGGGTCGCGGGCAAGGCCACCGACGTGAGCCGCCCCGAGATGAAAACCGGTATGTCCCTGCAACTTCCGCCCGAAGACGTGATGATCTTCCGGGTGCTGATGGGCTCGATCGGCATCTACGCGCAGCTCGACGCCGAGGTGCCGTTCATGAAACTGATGCACGACTGGGTGCCCAGCTACGCCGAATACCGCGACGCCGGCTGAATTCTCGCGCGCGACCCGATACAAAGGGCGAGCCCCGCATCTCGGACAGAGATGCGGGGCTCGGTCGGTATTCGAGTCGTGCGTAACCATCACGCCACGGCAACCTTGCGCGGCCGGCCACGGGGGCGCTTGCGGGCGATCACGACACCCTGGTCGAAGATCTCACCGCCCCACACACCCCAGGGCTCAGCACGGTCCAGGGCGGCGGCGAGGCAGCCCTTGCGGATCGGGCAGGTGGCGCACAGGGCCTTCGCCTCCTCCAACTGCGCGGGGCTCTCGGCGAACCACAGGTCGGGGTCGCCGACCCGGCAGGGCAGGTTGAGGGTGACTCCCCGGGTGCGGGAGGTCGGGGCCACGGTCGTGCAGCATGTCACGCGAGAAACGGTCGCGGTGGACACGTCGGTCTCCTTCAGCTCGTGCAGCGGTCGTTTCGTTGTCTTCCGCGAAACCGGTGCCGGTGGCTGGGGCCGATAAAACTATGGCCACGGTCTCGCTTCGGGCGATCCGTGGCCAGGAGGCTCAGGGGAGTAATTCCCTATCTGAGTCGACTTCGATGTCGAGACCTGATCACGGTCGCTGGGTGGATGCGGCGGAGGCGGGCTGCCGGCATACCGTCCGTCTGGTGGTCGGCTGCGTAGGCATTGGCGAATGCGCCGGCAAAAGCCAGGTGCCAGCCCCGCTCGGGCTTGTCCGTATCGATGGCATGCTTCGGGGCTTTGGCGCTTACCCCGAGAATGCCGACGCCGGACAGACCGGTCCCCTGCAAGGTGAGGACCCCACGGGAGGCGGGCACCGACGGAATCGCCGTCGCCGCAACGGCGGTCGAAGCGATGTACACGATTTCGTTCACTGGTCTGCCTCCCTTCGTTCTCGTTGTCCGAATGGCTACTGTGCGCGCCGGAATGACCTCCCGGTGCGTGTTCCTCACACTACGGCGGCCCTACACAACCGCACAACCTATTTTTCACCTGCAGTTTTATGGTCTTGCGCACGAGCGCGCGACCGCACTATCGCTAGTACGTCGGCGCCGAACTGCCCGAGTTTCTTGGCCCCGATACCCGGGATCGCGACCAGCGCGCGGTCGTCCGCGGGCAGCTGTTCGGCGATCGCGGTCAAGGTGGTGTCGCTGAACACCACGAAATTCGGCACCGACAACTCGTCGGCCTTCTCCCGCCGCCACTCCTGCAGCGCCTCCAGCAGCACGGGGTCGATCTCGCCCGGACAGCGCGAGCAGCGGCCCAGCATGGTGGACTTCGTGCCCAGCAGCGGACGACCGCAGACGCGGCAGGCCGGATGCTTACGCTTCCGCGTGTCGGCGAGGGGCGCGGCGATGCGGGAAGCCGGCGAATCCTCGGGCACCAATCCGGTGAGAAAACGGCTGCGCCGCCGCGTCTTACGACCGCCCGCGCTGCGCGACAGCGCCCACGACAGCCGCAGATGCTCACGTGCGCGCGTGACACCGACGTAGAGCAGCCGCCGCTCCTCCTCGAGCGCGGCCTCGTCGGCCACGACACCGCCGTCGCCGAGCACGTGCGCGATGGGCAGGGTGCCATCGGCCAGCCCGACCAGGAATACAGCGTCCCACTCCAGACCCTTGGCCGCGTGTAGCGAGGCCAGCGTCACGCCCTGGACGGTCGGTGGGTGCCGGGCCTGGGCGCGGGTGGCGAATTCGCGCAGCAGGCCGCCGAGATCCAGCTCCGGATCGTGTTCGGACAGTTCCTCGGCGAGTTGCACCAGGGCGACCAGCGACGTCCACCGCTCCCGGGCCTGGGCGCCGCTGGGCTCGGCGGCCGTGAGACCCAACCGGCCCAGCGCCGCCCGGACCAGACTGACGAGGTCGGGGCCGCGCGCATCCGGGAGATCGTCGCGGGCGGCCGTCTGCCGCAACGCCTGCACCGCCTGGCGCACCTCGGGACGTTGGAAGAAACCCTCGCCACCGCGCACCTGGTACGGGATGCCGGCCTCGGTGAGCGCCTGCTCGTAGGCCTCGGACTGCGCGTTGATCCGGTACAGCACGGCGATCTCGGCGGCGGGCACGCCCTTGCCGATGAGACGGGCGATCGCCTTGGCGACCGACAGCGCCTCGGCGGGCTCGTCGTCGTATTCGGCGAACGACGGCTCCGGGCCCTCGGACCGCTGACCGATCAATTGCAGCCGGGTGCCCGCGATACGGCCGCGGGCGGCGCCGATCACCCGGTTGGCCAGCGACACCACCTGCGGGGTGGAGCGGTAGTCGCGTTCCAGCCGGACCACCGTCGCGTCGGGGAAGCGGCGGGAGAAATCGAGCAGGTGGCTCGGGCTGGCGCCGGTGAACGAGTAGATGGTCTGGTTGGCGTCGCCGACGACGGTCAGATCGTCGCGGTCGCCGAGCCAGGCGTCGAGCACGCGCTGCTGCAGCGGGGTGACGTCCTGGTATTCGTCGACGACGAAGCAGCGGTAGCGACCGCGGAACTCCTCGGCGACCGAGGCGTAGTCCTCCAGCGCGGCCGCGGTGTGCAGCAAAAGGTCGTCGAAGTCGAGCAGCAGGCCGTCCGCGGTGTTCTTCAGCTGCTCGTACCCCGAGTAGACGGCGGCGACCTTGCCTGCCTCGTAAGGGATCTCGCGCCGCAGGCGGGCGGTGGCGGTGGCGTAGTCCTCCGGGGCGATCAGCGACGCCTTGGCCCACTCGATCTCGCCGGCCAGATCGCGCACGCTCTCGGTGGCCGTCGACAAGCCGACCCGCTGCGCGGCCTGCGCGACGATCGGGAACTTGCTGTCGATCAGTTTCCACGGCACGTCGCCGATGATCTGCGGCCAGAAATAGCGCAGCTGCCGCAGCGCCGCCGCGTGAAAAGTGCGCGCCTGCACCGTTTTCGCCTCGCCGCCGAGCCCCAGACCCCGCAGGCGACTGCGCAGCTCGCCCGCGGCGCGGGCGGTGAAGGTGACCGCCAGGACCTGGTCGGCCCGCACATGCCCCGCCGACACCAGATACGCGATGCGGTGCGTGATGGTGCGGGTCTTCCCCGTGCCCGCGCCCGCCAGCACACACACCGGCCCGCGGGGCGCCGTGACGGCGGCGGCCTGCTCGGGATCGAGTCCGTCGAGCCGCAGCGCGGGCGGGGTGGTCGGGGCGGGCACGGCCTCCATCATGTCAGTGCGGTCCGACAGATATCGACGGACCGGTGCGGATCGACCGCGCGCCAGGGCTCAGCGGTCGCGCAAACGGCGCAGCGCACCGGCGAAATTCGGGACCCGATCGCCCAGGGGACCGAAGAACTCGCTGTCGCAGGCCTCCACCGCGATGGTCGCCCGGTCCGCGAGCGCGACACCGGATTCCGTCGGGATCAGGGATCTGGCGCGACGGTCGTGCGGGTGGTCGCGGCGTTCCACCAGGCCCTTCTGTTCGAGGGCCCGCAATACCTGGGAAGTCATCATCGGGTCGGTGGCGGCGTGGGCGGCGATGTCGCGCTGCATCACCGGCTCACCGTTCGCGTCGGCGAGCCAGACCAGCGCGGCCAGCAGGACGAACTGCACATGTGTGAGGCCGAACGGCGCGAGTGCTGCGCGCTGGGCGGCCTGCCAGCGGTTGGTCACCTGCCACAGCAGCAGCCCGGGGCTCTCGTCGGCGTGCTGGAATCCGGAGCGCAGTCGATGCCTCACGCGCCGACCATAGCCCGCGAGATCGCCGCGCTCATCGTTGCTTCGGCAACCCACGGGAACAGGTTCGGCGCGGCCGATGTTGAATGCTGGCGTGACAGCTACCGACCTGACCATGTATTCGACGACCTGGTGCGGCTACTGCCGGCGGCTCAAGAAGCAGCTCGACGAGTCCGGCATCACCTACACCGAGGTCGATATCGAGCAGGATCCCGCGGCCGCCGAATTCGTCGGCAGTGTCAACGGCGGCAACCACGTGGTGCCGACCGTGCGCTACGCCGACGGCTCCACCGCGACCAATCCCTCTCTGGTGCAGGTGAAACAGGCTCTGGCCGCCATCGCCTGACGGTGGCCCGAGCGGCGAATCAGTCCTCGGCCGCCCAGGATTCGATGATGCTGCGGGCGATCGAGATCGATCCCGGCAGGAACAGACGCTGCTCGGCGACGGCGTCGGAGTCGCCGATCGGCGCGCCCCACGCGCCGGCCTCCAACGCTTGACGTACCTCGTCGCGGGTGAACCAGTGCGCCTCGACGATCTCGCCGTCGGTGAAGGTCAGCGGCTGCTCCGGGTCCGCGACGGCGGCGAAGCCGAGCATGAGCGACCGCGGCAGCGGCCACGGCTGGCTGCCCAGGTAACGCACCTCCCGCACGGCTACGCCGACCTCTTCGAGGATCTCGCGTTCCACGCACCGCTCGAGCGACTCGCCCGCCTCCACGAATCCGGCCAGCAGCGAGAACATCTTCTCGGGCCAGACCTGCTGACGTGCCAGCAGCACCCGGTCGGCGCCGTCGTGCACGAGGCAGATGACCGCCGGGTCGATGCGCGGGAACTCCTCGTGCCCGGCCTCGCTGACCCGCGTCCAGCCCGCGTTGGCGGGCGCGGTGGGCGTGCCGTCGACGGCGCTGAACCGCGCGCGATCGTGCCAGTTCAGCAGCGCCAGCGCGGCCGCCAGGATGCCGAGGGTGACATCGTCGAGGTGCAGCAGGGTGCTGACGACCCGCAGGTCCATCAGCTTGCCGTCGATCTCCTCGTCGCGCACCGCCCACAGGTGGCTGCCGCGGTCGATGCCGAGGAAGACCGCCTCGGGGACAGGTTCGGCGGCCAGCGTCGTCGCCGGTTCCAGCAGGATCGATTCGCCGTCGACACGAACCTGGCCGCGCCGGTTCATTCGCAGCAACCGAGCGCCGGGCCAGCCCTCCTTCAACGCCTGCTCGTCCGAGCGCAGCTCCTCGGCGCGGTCGAGCACGGAACGCGACAGCAGGGGAACGTCTTTCAGCTGAAAACCAGGCACGCTCCGAGCGTATCCCGCGGCGGCGACACGGGTGGCGGCGGTGGTGGGTGCTCGCCGGGCACTACTTCTGCACGCGGCGAATGTAGAGCAGCCGGTCGCCGGATTCGAGCGCGTCCACCTCGGGCTCGTCGACGCGGATCAGCGCGCCGCCGCGGACGACGCCGAGCACGATGTTGCGCAGGTGCCGCGGCGAGCCGCCCACCTCGTCCGGTTCCACGTCGCGTTCGGCGATCGCGAAGCCCGCTTCCGGGGTGAGCAGGTCCTCGACCATGTCGACGACCTTCGGCGTGGTGGTAGCGATGCCGAGCAGCCGCCCCGCCGTCTCCGAGGAGACCACCACCGAATCCGCGCCGGACTGCCGCAGCAGGTGCACGTTCTCCGCCTCCCGGATCGAGGCGACGATCTTGGCCTTCGAATTCAGCTCGCGGGCGGTGAGAGTGACCAGCACCGCGGTGTCGTCGCGGTTGGCGGCCACCACCACCGACGACGCGTGCTGCAACCCGGCCAGCCGCAGCACATCCGATTGCGCGGCCGAACCGTGCACGGTCACCAGGCCCGCGGTGGCGGCACGTTCCAGGGCCACCGGGTCGGTGTCCACCACGACGATGTCCCCCGGCTGCACACCGTCGCCCAGCATCGCGTCGACGGCGGTGCGGCCCTTCGTCCCGTAGCCGACCACCACGGTGTGATTACGCACCTTGTGCCTCCATCGCTGAATCTTGAACACCTGCCGGGACCGTTCGGTCAGGACCTGCAAGGTGGTGCCGACCAGGACGATCAGGAAAAGCACCCGCAGCGGTGTGATGACGATGATATTGATCAACCGGGCCTGCGGGGTGCTGGGCGTGATGTCGCCGTAGCCGGTCGTCGACAGTGACACCGTCGAGTAGTACGCCGCGTCCAGCAGCGACAGTTCGTCGCCTTGATTGTCGTGATATCCGTGACGCCCGAAATACACCACCAGCGTCGCGCCCACCAGCAAAGCGACCGCGAACACCACGCGACGGGCCAGTGAAACCCATGGGCTGGTTTGTATTTCGGGAATTCGCAGAATTCCGACCAGGGCGTAGTCGGGGCGGTCGGTCAGGCGGCGGAGGCCGCGCGACGGCTCATCGATCACGGGGTATCACCGATTCTGTCCTGCACCACGGAACCGCAGCGTACCGGGCCGGGAACAGCTCGACACCGCGGCACGCGGATGGCATCGTTCAGGCATGACCACCGACTCTCCCGCGCGGCCGCGGCGCGCGCAATTGATGGCCGCCGCGTTGTTCGGCATGGGCACCCTGCATTTCGTCGTTCCGCGGCCGTTCGACTCGATCGTGCCGCCCGCGCTGCCCGGCAAGGCGCGCACCTACACCTACTGGTCCGGCGTGGCGGAGATCGGGGTGGCGACGGCGCTGGCCGTGCCGCGGACCCGGCGGCTCGGCGGGCTGCTGGCGATGCTGCTGTTCATCGCCGTGTACCCGGCGAATGTGCAGATGGCGGTGGACAGCGTCCGTAATCCCAAGGCGCCCTTGGCACTCAAGGCGATCTCGCTGCTGAGGCTGCCGCTGCAGGTGCCCATGGTGCGGCAGGCGTGGAAGGTGCGCCGGGAAGCGGCCTGACGGCTCACTCGGTGTCCTCGTCGGGGGGCGCCGACCAGGCGGGCACGGTGGTCGTGAGGAACTCCGCCAGCTCCTCCGGGCCGGGCAGGTCGGGCGGGGCGATGGTGCGACCGGTGCGCACGTAATGGAATGCGGCCCCGATCTTTTCGAGCATCTCATGCTCATCGGCGCCCGTGCGGGTGGCCAGCAGGCGGGCCCAGGCCAGGCGATAGACGGCCAGCTGCATCGCCACCGCCGGTTCCTCGGCGCGGGTGGGTTCGGCGCCGGTCTTCCAGTCCACCACCAGCCAGCGCCCGCCCGGCTCGGCGAAGACCGCGTCCATGCGACCGCGAAACAGCGTGCCCGCCAACGACGTTTCGAACGCCACCTCGACCTCCACCGGGTTGCGATCGGCCCACGGCGAGGACAGGAACGCCTCCTGCAACCGGATCAGGTCGGCGTCGGCGCCGCCGCTGTCGGCCGCTCCCGGCAGTTCGTCCAGGTCGAGTAGCCGCGTCGCGCCGAACCACTGCTGCAACCAGGCGTGAAAAGCCGTGCCGCGCCGCGCGAACGGGCTCGGCGGATACGGCAGCGGCCGCCGCAGCCGCGCCGCCAGCTTCGCCGGATCGGCCCGCAACTCCACCAGCGCGGTAGCGGGCAACTGCCCCGGCAACTCCACCTCCCGCGTCCCCTCCTCCGCGGCGAAGAATTCCGCGAGCAGCGCATCGACATCCGCCGCCCAGCCCTCGGGGTCGTCGGGGTCGAGGCCGGGGTCTTCCGCGCCGAGCGAGGTGGACGGGTCGCCGGTGCTTTCGAGACCGGATGAGCCGCCGGGGGATTCGTCCGGGTCATCGAACAGGGACAACTGACCGGCCGGGCCGGAAGGCACGTCCGGAGCGGGCGGCACGTCCGAGGCAGGCGGCACGTCCGGAGCAGGCGGCACGTCCGGAGCAGGCGGCACGTCCGGAGCAGGCGGCACGTCCGGAGCAGGCGGCACGTCCGAGGCAGGCGGCACGTCCGGGGCGGGCGGCGTTTTCGCCGCGGAAGGCGTGCTCGTCGCGTGCGATGTGTGAGTCGGTGGCGACGTATGGGAGGCGGGCGTCGTCGGGGGGGTCTCGCCGGGGCGGGGTGGGCGGCGGAGGTCCTGTTCGGGTGGGAGGGTGGTGAGGGCCGCGCGGACGAGGGCGGCGCCTTCCTGTATTGCGGTGCGGCGCTTGCCCAGTGGGTCGCGGGGCCATTCGGCGGAGGCGGGGTCGTCGGTGAAGGGGTTGGCGGCGTCGGTGGCGGGGGGATCGGCCCAGACGTCGACGCGTACCGTCGCGGCGGGGGTGGCGTCCGGGTCTTCGACGACGCGCTTCAGGTCCAGCAGGAAGTCCGACGGGCCCTTGGGCGTCGACCCCGTCTCGGCCCAGTGGTGCGCCGAAACGAACAGTGCGCGTTCGGTTCTGGTCAGCGCCACGTAGAACAGGCGGCGCTCCTCGTCGAGCCGCCGCCGATTCAGGGCGTCCTTGTGCTGCTTGATGGCGCGGTCCAGATCACTACGGTCGTACAGGTCCGAGAGATCCAGCACGGGCACACCATCGCCTGCGGCCATATCCCGGCCCGCAAACCGCCCACCAGCGTCCTCGGTAACGCCCGCGGCCCCAGCCACATTGCTCGCCGCAGCGCGACCGTCCATATCGCGCTGGCGATCGCCCCGTAACGAGGTGGGGAGTTCGGCGAGGGCGCCCAGCCAGCTGCCCGAGGCGGCCCCGGAGGGGAACACTCCGCGCGACACGTGCGGTACCGCCACCACCTCCCATTCCAAGCCCTTGGCGGCGTGCACGGTCAAGACCTGGACACGGTCGCGGGCCACCTCGATTTCGCCTGGCTCCAAACCGTTTTCGACCTCCTCGGCCGCGGCCAGGAAGGTCAGGAGCCCCGGCAGCGACGCGCGGTGGTCGCTCGCATAGTCGGAGACCACCTCGGCGAAGGCGTCGAGATGCTCACGGCCCGCGCCGCCGCCCGCCGAGGCGCGCCGCGCCTGGGTCTCGACGCCCACGCCGATGGTGCGCTCCACGTCGGCGACCAGCTCCGGCAGCGACTGACCGCTGCGTTCCCGCAGGGCCGCCAACTCCCGGCCCAGACCGACGATGCGCTGGTAGCCGGATTCCGAATACTGTTCCGCCGGACCGGGATCGGCGATGGCGTCGGCGAGCCCGGCCTGTTCCGCCGGTTCCGGGGCCACCGAGCGCAAGGCTTGGGCCAGCGCGGCCGGGTCGGTGATCGCGGGCGCCTGGTCCGGCGGCCGGGTGATGGACAGATCGCGCGCCCGGCGGGCCAGCGCGGCCAGATCGGTCACGCCGAGACGCCAGCGGGCGCCGGTGAGGATGCGCACCGCCGCGCTGCCCGCGCCGGGGTCGGCGATCAGGCGCAGCGTGGCGACCACATCGGACACCTCCGGGGTAGCCAGCAGGCCGCCGAGTCCGACGATCTCCACCGGCAATCCGCGTTCGCGCAGCGCCTCCGCCAGCGGCGCGGCATCGGCGTTGCGGCGCACCAGCACCGCGGAGGTCGGCGGCGGCGCACCGGCGTCGGCATGCGCCTCCCATTCCGCCGCGATCCGCTCGGCCACCCATTCCCGTTCGTGCGCAACGGTTTCGGCGAGCGCCAGCGCCACCGTCCCGGAAGCGGCGTCCGGCCGGGGCCGCAACGCGTCGACGGCGACTCCGCCTGGAGCCTGCCGCAGCGGTTCGGCGATCGAGTTCGCCAGCTCCAGCGCCTCCGGCGGATTACGCCAGCTGGTCAGCAACGGCAGGATCGGCGCCGGAACCCCCGGCGCCACAGGGAAATCGGTAGCGAACCGCGGCAGATTCGCCGCCGACGCCCCACGCCAGCCGTAAATGGACTGCATTGGGTCACCCACAGCCGTCACCGCCAGCCGCTGCCCGGCAACATCGGCCGTCCCCCCCTCCCCGACCCCCGAAACATCTTCGGCACCAGCCGAACCCGCCGCGCGCTCCCCCACCACCCACGTCTCGTCATCCACCCCGGCCTCCCCCACCGATGGAACGTCGAACTCGTCGAGAGTGGGCGCGGTATCGCCGGAAGGTGATTGGCGCTCAGCATGTTTCGCCGGTTGTGACTGAGACGTCGGTTCAGGGGGCCGCGGCGTATCACTCGGTGAATGGTCCTGCGCCGGTGAATGCACCCGTCCGCGACCGGCGTCGACGCCCTGGGCGTTGTCCAAGTTGCCGAACAGGGCGGCGAGGAGGATGCGTTGGGCGTGGCCGGTGTCCTGGTACTCGTCCAGGAGGACGAGGCGGAAGCGGGCTCGTTCGGCGGCGCCCACCTCCGGGTGTTCGGCGGCCAGGCGGGCGGCCAGTGACATCTGGGAGCCGAAATCCAGTGCGCCGCGGCGGCGTAACTCCTCGCCCAAGCGTTGCACCAAGGGCAGTAGGGCCACTCGTTCGTGCTGGACGTTGAGGATTCCCAGCAGTTCCTGGCTGGGGCCGCCGCGCTGGCGCGGGCCCCGCGGGAGGGTCAGGATCAGTTTCTCGAGTTCGGTGTGCGCCTCGGCCAGTTGCTCGGGTTCGACCAGGTGCTCGGCCAGTTGACCGGACAGCGCCAGCACGGCCTCGGTGACCGACACCGGGGTGCGATCGGTGTCCAGGTCACCGTCCCAGCCGGTGACCACCCGGTGGGCCAGCTGCCACAGCTGGGTCTCGGTGAGCAGAGTGGCGTTCGGCTCCACCGGTAGCAGCAGCCCGTGTTCGCCGAGCAGCCGACCGGCATAGGAATGGTAGGTGCTGATCTCCGGTTCGGAGCCGGACACCCGCGCACGCAGCCGGCCACTCGGATCGATCTCGCGCAGCAGCGGTGACCCGGCCAGCCGCGCCAGCCGGGTGCGGATGCGAGTCGTCAACTGCTGCGCGGCTTTTCGGGTGAAGGTCAGGCCCAGCACCGCGTCGGGCGCGACCAGACCGTTGGCGACCATCCACACCACGCGCGCGGCCATGGTCTCGGTCTTGCCGGCGCCCGCTCCCGCCACCACCAGTGTCGGGCCGGGCGGGGCCGCGATCACCGCGGCCTGCTCGGCGGTGGGCGGCGGCATACCGAGCGCTTCGGCCAGCCGCTCGGGTGTGATCCTGCCGCCCTGCCCGCTCACGTATCCGTCACCTGCCGCCCGGTGTCCTGCACGGGGCAGCTGCCCGAGACCGAGCAGTGCCGGCAGCCGTCGTTGCGCATCGCGAGATAGCTGGGGCCGCGGGTGGCGGCGGCGGCCTGATGGATGGCGTCGCGCCACTGTTCGACGCCGTCCGCGTCCAGCGCGGTCTGCAACCGCTGGGCCGCGCCCTCCTTGGTGCTCGGCTTGGCGACGTAGACCAGCCGGGCGCCGCCGGGCTCGGCATCGGGCGAGCCGTCGTCGAGGGCGCCCGCGGCGGCGGCGACCTGGTAGGTCGCCAGCTGCGCGTGGTCCTGCGCGGCCTGCTTGGAGATCGGCGTCTTGCCGGTCTTGACGTCCACGATCACGAAGCGCCCGAACGCATCTCGTTCGACCCGGTCGACGCGGCCGCGGATCCGCACGGCGTATTCCCCCGGCGCGCGGGCCGGGAGCACGCAGTCGACCGGCACCTCCACCCCCATCTGAGTGAGTTCGGTGCGGGTGTTGTGCAGCCAGACCAGGAAGGTGTCCAGCATGGATTCGGTGCGGCGCAGCTCCTGCCGGGAATGCCAACTGTGCGGGCCGTCGTCGGACGCGGCGGGGTCGACGGCCTTCCAGGCTCGCACCAGCGCGGCCTTGACCTGCGCCTCCGACACCTGTCCGGCCAGCGCCTGCACCAGCGTGTGCACCAGGTTGCCCTTGACCGCGTACGGATTGTCGCCGTCGCTGCCGCCGTGCCGTTCCAGCGCCCAGCGCAGCGGGCAGGTCTGCAGCAGCTCGACCGTGGACGGGGACAGCGCGACCGGGCCCTGGTCGTCCCCCCACAGCGGCAGCTGCGAACTGAGTTCGGCGGTGCCGTACCAGTCGTCGGGGTGCGCGCCGCGCACGCCCGCGCGAGCCAGCCGGGCCAGTTCCCGCGCCGCGCGCTGCCGGCGTCGCGGATTCTCCTCCGGATCGCATGCGGTGCCTCGCAATTCGGCGATCAGCGCCTGCATCACCAGGGCGCGGCCGGGGTCGACCGGTGCGGGGATGCGGCCCGGTTCTCTGGGATCGGCCGTCTCGTCGAGTTCGCCGAGGAACCGGGAGGGCACCAGATCCCGGTCGCCGCTGACCGATTCGACCGCAGTGACCAGCAGCGAGTGCCGCGCGCGGCTGCACGCCAGCAGCAGCAGGCGCCGCTCCTCGGCGAGAATCGGCGCCGCGCGGCTCACCCGGTCGCCGGAATCGACCACGCCCGCAACGAGATCCACCAGATCCTCGATGCCCAGCAGCGTCCCGCGCGGACGCAGATTGGGCCAAATCCCCTCCTGCACACCGGCTATCGCGACGACATCCCATTCCCGGCCCGCGGCGGCGTGCGCGCTGACGATGGCGACCGCATCGCCCGGATCGGTGAGCGGCGCGGAGTCCTGCGGGATCTCCTGTAGCTCCAGGTATTCGACGAAGCCCTCGATGGTGGCGCGCGGCAGCCGATCGACGAAGGCGGCCGCGGCGTCGAACAGCCCCACCGCCGCATCCAGATCGCGGTCGGCCTGCATGCCGACCGCACCGCCGCGCTCGGACTGCCCGACCCAGCGCCGCTCCAGATTGGACGCCGTCCACAACGCCCACAGCACATCCTCGGGCCCCGCACCGCGCTGCGCCGCCTTCCGCGCCCGCCCGACCGCCTTCAACACCCGCCGCAGCGGCGCCGCCTCCACCTCGGTAAGCCGATCCACAACCGTGAAATCGCCCACCCCCGCGATCAGCTCCCGCAACACCTCCGCCGACGACCGATCCAAGTCCGGAGAATACGCGGAATCCACCGCCTCCCAAGCAAAGTCGTCATCCACAGCGCCACCCCTGCCCCTACCCCTCGCCTCCTCCGCGGCGTTGGGCGCGCCCGCCGCTTCCCCGGCACTCTCAGGTTCCCCGGGAGCATGAGGGACGTCGGTGCTCTCGTGTCCGGTATCCCACGGATCGTCTGCGGCGCGGGTGTTTGCGCGCTCCAGGAGGGTGCGGCGGATGCCTCGGCGGAGGCGGCGGAGGGCGATTTGGTCGGCGCCGCCCAGGGGGCCGGACAAGAGGTCGAGGGTGTCGTCTGCGGTGAACAGGTCGGGGCGGGCGCGGTCGCCGAAGAGTAGGGCGCGCAGGGCCAGCAGCATCCAGGCCGCGCCGCGGCGGCGGGCCAGGGGGACGTCCGGCTTCGGTTGCAGGACAGGGACTCCGGCCGCCAGCAGGGCGCGGCGCAGCGGCGCGAGGGACAGCGGCACCGAGCGGACGATCACCGCCATGCGCGACCAGGGCACGCCGTCGGTCAGGTGTGCGCGGCGCAGGTGGTCGGCGATCAGGGCGGCTTCCTTCGCCGGGGTCGTCAGCACCCGCACCTGGACCTCACCGTCGCCCATCGCCGATTCCCTTGCGGCCATACCGTTCTCGCGCCCACCGAACCGCTGCGGCGCGCTGCCCGGCAGCCGCGCCGACACCCTGACCACGGCCTCGTGCACGGCACGGGCGCAACGATGGTTGTCGCGCAAGATGATTCGCCGTTCCGCGGGAACATCCAGATCGGCGACGAAACGGGCGTCCGCGCCACGGAAGGTGAACACGGACTGGTCAGGGTCACCGGCCACCACCGTCGTCGCCGCCCCCGAACCGACAGAGCGAATCAGTTGCGCCGCAAGCGGATCCAGATGCTGGGCGTCGTCGACGAGCAGACAGCGAACCCGCTCCCGTTCGGACGCCAGCAGATCCGGATCGAGCGCAAGCACATCCAAAGCGGCGCCGACGAGTTCCGCGGCATCCAGCGCGGGCGCGCTCGCCTCCGGCGCCTCGACGCCGACCGACCAGCGCAGCAGCATGGCCTGCTCGTAGCGTTCGGCGAACCGGCCCGCCGCCTCCCATTCCGGGCGGTCGTACCGGCTGCCCAATTCGACCAGATCCTCCGGCCCGAGCCCGCGCTCGGTGGTGCGAAGCATCAGATCCCGCAATTGCTCGGCGAATCCGATCGTGCCCAGCGCCGGTTGCAACCGTTGCGGCCAGCGGTCGGTGTCGCCGCCGTAACCCTCCTGGATATCCGCCAACTCGCCGCGCAGCATCTCGCGCAGCACCACATCCTGTTCGGCGCCGGTGAGCAGCCGCGGCGGCGGATTGCCGTGCGCGGCGGCGTGGCGGCGCACGATCGCGAAGGCGTAGGAGTGCACCGTGCGCACCAGCGGCTCCCGGGTCGCGCCGGGCACCCCGCCGAACGCGGCGGCCAGTTGCCGGGTAACCGCGTTGCGCACCCGCAGCGCCGCATGCTTGGAATGCGTCAGCACCAGAATCGAATCCGGGTCCGCGCCACCGGCGATCCGGTCGGACGCGATATCGGTGAGCAGCGCGGTCTTCCCCGAACCCGGGCCGCCGAGCACCTGCCAAGGCCGCCAGCCCGCCTCCGCGACAGCACCGTCGAACAGCGCACGGACCTCGGCCCCCCATTCCCGCACCCGGGGGGCCGTCTCGCCGCGACGCACCAATCGCACCGAGCTATCCGATCGCATCACGACCGCTATTTCAACAGACCCGTCCGACAGAAATGCGGCCACCGCAGCAAACCACGCGACGTATCCGCCCTGTGATAGACATCGGGCCGCACCGTTATAGCCCCCTCGATTTTCACACCCGAACAGAATTCGAACGTATATTCGAATCGATTCGCCGGTTGACACCCGTCCGGCGCGCGAACGCGGACGATTCTTGGCCGAAGGCCAAGATAGCATCGGAGGTTCGGTTGTCCGGTGAGTGATCGGGATTGGTGATGCCTCGTAACAGACGTCCGCAGGATCGTGAGGAGAAGCGCGCCGAGATCGTCGCCGCGGCGCGGACGCTGTTCACCGAGCGGGGGTACGACGCGGTGTCGGTGGCGAGCATCGCGCGGGCGGCCGGGGTGGTGTCCAATACGGTCTACTGGTACTTCCCGGACAAGGACGCGGTGCTGATCTCGGTGCTGGACGTGGTGCTGGCCGAGTCGATGCAGCGGTTCGAGGCGATCGCGGGGGCGGATCTGGCCGAACGGCTGGTGTGGGTGGTGGATGAACTCGCGCAGCTGAGCGGATTGGTCACCACGGTCCATGCCCGCGCCGAGGAATCGGCGGTGGTGCGGGACTGGCACGACCGTTTCCACGCACTGACGGAGGGCCTGTTCCGGCTCGAGCTGACCGAACTCGGCCTCGCCGAGGCGGACTTGGACGCGGTGATCAGCATGGGAGTGTTCGTCATCGAAGGCCTGCTGATGCACTCGGCCGCCCGCACCGAGCAGCGCGCGGTGGTGTCGGCGCTGGTCCGCAGCATCCGCGGCCTTGCCGTGGGCACCGCCTGACCCGAGGGCCATGGTGGGTCAGTGCGGCTCGGCGGCGGTGTCGTCGAAATGGGTTGCCAGGAAATCGATTTGGTCGCGCACGGCGTGCTCGAAGTCGGCACCGGCATAGATGTCGAAATGCGCGCACGGGTAGGTCCGGACGCGGACGTTGGACAGGCCGGCGGCGTGTGCGATGGTCGCGGCGGCCGGGGCGACCGCGTCGTGCTCACACACGCAGACCAGAGTCGGCGCGTTGATGCGGGCCATGGCACGACCGGGCCGGTAGAACGGCAGTCGCAACGCCAGCCGCGCCGACAGCGCGTTCGCGGCGGTGAAGCTTTCGCCGGGGCCGGTGAGTACACCCCAGATAGTGTCGCGGCCGATCCCCGCCGGCGCCGGTGCGCTGTCGCCGGTCAGCTCGAGGTGCCGCGACAGCTGCGCCCGCAGGCGCGGCAGCCGTCCCAGCGCGGCACTGGTGCGCGCCGACAGGCGCGTGCCGGGCGGGACGAGCTTCGAGGCGGTGGACACGGTGTCGGCCGAAACCAGGAAGGCCGGCAGCCACCAGGGGCCGGCCATCGGCATGAGCACCGGTCGCGCCCCGAACCAGGACCCGGCGACGTCGAGCAACGCGGCGGCGCCCAGGACGACCATGCTCAACGTTCCGGTGCGCGTCCGAGCCAGTATCGATGCCGGACCGTCGGTGAACGGGCATTGCGCCACCACGGCGGCCACGCGCCCGTCGTCGGCGGCGACCTGCAGCACGTGCCCACCACCGAAGGAGCTGCCCCACAACGCGATTCGATCGGTATCTACCTCGGGTAGCGTGCGGGCGAATGCCAATGCCGCGTGCCAATCGGCGAGCTGGTGGCCGATGTCGATCAGCTGGCGCGGCCGACCGCCGCTGGCGCCGAGATACCGGTAATCGAACACCAGCACCGACCAGCCCGCCGCGGCGAACCGCTGGGCGTAGGCATCCAGGCGCATGTGCCGGACGGCACCAAGCCCGTGGCCCATCACCACCAACGGCCGCGAACCCGCCGCGTCCGGGGTGTACAGCCATGCCGCGCACTCCTGCCCGCCGGAGACGAAACGCACGTCACGTCGGACAACTCCCGCACGCGCGGTTCCCGTGGCCGGAGCCGGTTCGGCTGCACCCATCGGTGATCCTCCCATCGTCCTCTTCTTGATCATCAATCAAGAAAGCGTGACGCAACGCTAAAAGCTTCTTGGCTGCCAGTCAAGACGAGAGGGATGTCACCGTGTTTCAGACGAACCTGTCCGTCACCGAAGTTGCTCGGCCAGCGCGATGAGGATTCCCGCGGGGCCGCGGAGGTAGCAGAGGCGGTAGCTGTTCTCGTATTGCACCGGCTCGCCGAGGAGTTCGGCGCCGTGGGGACGCAGGCGGTCGAGGATGTCGTCGATGTTCTCGACCGCGAACATGATGCGGTGCATGCCCAGTGTGTTCGCCGGGGCGTGCGGGTCGACGTCTCGGACCTGCGGCGACTGGTACTTGGTCAGCTCCAGTCGGCTGTGGCCGTCGGGGGTGCGCATCATCGCGATGTCCGAGCGGACTCCCTCGAGCCCGATAAGGCGGTCCACCGCGCTGCCCTCGACCGTCGCCTCGCCCTCCAGCTCCAGCCCGAGCGCGGCGAAGAACGCCTTGGCGGCCGCGAGATCGTCGACGACGATGGCGATATTGTCCAGCCGCTGGACTGTCCCGCGAGCGGGCCGGGTGTCTCGCTGATCGGTGTCGTTCATGATGTTCCCCTTCGTCGGAGTCGTCGAGCCCGTTCGGCTCTCGTACCCCTGGGACGGAGCCACCCGTGCGTTCTCGACACCGCCACCGAGAAATTCTGAACGTTCTCCCTCAGGCCGATGCTCGGATGTCCACCGCCGGGAACCGGTAGCCGACCAGTTCCTCGGAGATCGCCCAGATTCGGCGGGCGTCGTCCGCGCTACGCAGGCGGGAGTACAGCTTCTGCTCGGCGGGTGGGCCGGACAGGTGGCGGAAACCGTTGGGGCCGTAGAGATGCCCGCCTTCGGCGGCGGGCGATGTCGCCGCGTAGAGCGCGGGCAGCAGTGCCGACTCGACCTTGCCGAACAGGATGCCGCGCTTGGACAATGCGCGGATCAGCCGCACCAGCGGCGTGTCCCGCTCGCGGCCGACCTCCGGGCGCGCGGCGAGCAGATTCGTGGGCGTCACCCCGGGATGGGAGAGATTGCTCGTGATGCCCCAACCTCCGGCGCGGCTGCGCCGATCGAGTTCGAGACCGAACAGCCCGAACGCGATTTTCGACTGACTGTAGGCCCCGTTGCCGTTGTACTTCCGCTCCCACTGCAAGTCGTCCCAGTTGATGCCGCGCTGGTCGGCGGCGATGCTGATCTGCGAGGTGACCCGCGCCTGGCCCGCGCGCAGCAGCGGCAGCAGCCGCGCCACCAGGGCGAAATGCCCGAGGTGGTTGGTGCCGAACTGCAACTCGAAACCGTCCTTCGTGGTCTGCCGCTCGGGCGGCGTCATCACGCCGGCGTTGTTCACGAGGAGGTGGATCGGCCGCCCCTCCTCGGCGAGCCGGTCGGTCAGGGCGGCGACGGAGGTCAGCGAGGACAGGTCCAGATCACGCAGGGAGAGTGCCGCATTCGGGTACCGCTCCCGGATCTTCGCGATCGCGGCCTCGCCCTTCGCCGGATTGCGGACCGGCATGACGACCTCCGCACCCGCCGCGGCGAGCCGGGTCGCCAGCCCCAGTCCGACGCCGTCGCTCGCGCCGGTGACCACCGCGAGCTTGCCCGCGAGATCGGGAACGGAAATGTCGGGTGTGGTGCGTGCCATGCGAGGGTCTCCGATTCGATAGCCGGGCTGACACCTGTCAGATTAGGCGTATTCTGACAGCTGTCAAGCAAGGCGGCGAGGGTCACTCGGGAGAATGAACGCATGGCGGTGGAGAAGTCGAGAACCGGCGCGATGCGCGGAGCGGGACGGCCCGGAACGGCCACGCGCCCGGTACCGGCCGAGGCCGAAATCCTCCGGCGCGGCATGGAGGCCTTCGCCGAACTCGGCTACGACCGCACCTCCGCGCGGGAACTCGCGCGCCGGCTCGGCGTCAGCCACAACTTCATCAACGACCGCTACGGGTCCAAGGCCAATTTCTGGCGGGCCGTGGTGGATTCGGCGCTGGAGGACGATCAGCACGAACGCCGGCGAATTCTCGAGGCCGATCTGGACGATGTCGAGCGAGTGCGGGCCGTGATCACCCACTTCTACCGGGCCGCCGTGAAAACGCCGCTGTTCGGCCGCCTACTCGCCGACGAGTTCGCCCACGAGTCCGAGCGCCTGGACTACCTGTACGAGAACTACGTGGCGCCGACGCTGAACCCACTGCTCCCCTCGCTCGAACGGCTCATGGCGGCGCAACGCATACCCACCGTGCCGGTGGACGTCCTCTTCTTCGCCGTGATCAGCCCGGTGGCCGCCCTGGTACAACTCCCCCTCGCACACCGGCTCGGCCGCCCGGCGCCGGTCACCCGGGAAAGCCAGGAACACACCGCCCGCCGACTCGCCGACCTGATCATCGAGGGTTTGCTCGGCCGAGACCGGTCATGACGGCAGAAAGATGGCGGTGGCCTCGTCGGACAGCGCCGCGGAGTGCGGGAAATCCGCGTCGGTCTGCGCCAGATGCAGCAGGCCGAGAATGGCCGCGTAGGCGATCCGCGCCCGATGCGCCGCACGTCCCGGCGACAGGCCGAGTTCGCGGTAGGTGTCGGTCAGCAATTCCAGCCGGGCTCGGTCGACGCGCCCGACCGCCTTCTTGACACGCGGGTCGTTGCGGTCGCCGAGCAGACTCAGGTGCACCGACGGCGCCAGCGGCTGGACGGACCGCACGACAGCGGTGAGCAGTTCGCGCAGTCGCCGTTCCGGATCGGTGATCGCCGCGAAGTCCGTGAGCGCCGCTTCGCCGTGACTTCGCACCCACTCCGCGAGTGCCGCCTCGATCAGCTCGTCCCGGTTGCGGTAGTGCGCGTAGAAGCTGCCCTTGGTCACGCCCAAGGTCCGCGCCAGCGGTTCCACCGCGACGGCGGCCAGCCCGCCGTCGGCGATCGCATGGCGCACAGGAAGATTCGGCGACTGGTCACCGGGCACGATGCCCAGGGCAGGAGCCGAGTGGCCGACGACCGCGACATCGAACCCATCACCACCGAACTGCTGCCGGGCTTCGCCGCCTACCGGCTGTGGGGCCTGGACGAGCGGCCGACGTTCCCGGACGACGGCTCGCCGCCCCACGCCGAGACGTGGTATCCGCCCCGGGACGGCTCGCGTTTCATGATCAACGTGATCCCGCCGGGCGAGCCGACCCCGCACCCCGACCTCGATACGGCGGCTGCCCTGGCCGAACTGGAGCGGCGGATGCCGGGCGCGATGGCCGTCCAGGAGTCCGACGCCCCGGGAATGCACACCACCGACAGCATCGATTACGTCCTGGTGGTCTCGGGCGAGGTCACGCTGGAACTCGACGGCGGCGAGCGAAAAGCGTTGCGGGCGGGCGATATCGTCGTCCAGAACGGCACCCGGCACGCCTGGCGCAACCACGGCGCCGAGCCGTGCACGATCGTCGGCGTCGCCATCGGGGCGGACCGCGTCCGGCTCGCCTCGGCTCAGCGCTCGAGGTAGGCGACGATTCCGCCGATCAATGCCTGCATGGCGTCGTCGAGGTCGCCGTAGGTGCCCAGGGTGCGTTCGGAGGTGATGCCGCGCATGGCGGCGGGAATGAGGGCGGCGACCTGCCGCACCCGGTCCGGGTCGAGATCCAGATCCGCGAAGGCTTTCTGACAAGCCCTGTCCCAGTGGGGTTTCCACGACGCCAGTTCGGCGGCGGTGAGCGGGTAGTCGCGCTCGAGTTCGGCGTGGTCGCGGGGCAGTGCGGCGCGCAGCGTCTCGATGGCGAGCGATTCGGGCCGGCGCAATCCGGTCGCCATGGCCGTGATCATCGCGCGCACCCGTTCGCTCAGGGTGCCGTCGGAGATGATTCCGGCGGGCAGGTCGCCGCGTTTGTCGGCGGTGTAGCGCAGGACCGCCGCCCACAGACCGTCGATATCGCCGAACTGGTACTTGATCACGCCCCAGGTCGCGCCGATATCGCGGGCGATCCGATTGCCGGACACCGCGGCGGGATCGCCGGTCGCCAGTGACGCGATCGCCGCCTCCAACATGGACTCCCTGGACCGGATCCCGCGCTTGTTCGCGCGCCGCTCACCGATCTCCGTTTCCGTCACGCCGCCGAGTTTAGCAGCGCTGACCAGGCGCAACCAGTTTCACAGAGACCTCTTGTATTGTTTCGCAGAGGGTTCTACGATCAAGGTCGTTCCCTGGTGCGCGAGCGTGGAGGTTCCAGATGGCCAGACCACCCCTGTCGATGGAGCCGACGGGCTGGTTCCAGGTCGCCTGGAGTACCGAGATCCCCGTCGGCGCGGTGCACCGGATGAAGTACTTCGGGCGGGAGATGGTCGCGTGGCGGTCCACGGCCGGGGAGATCGCGGTGTTCGACGCGTACTGCGAGCATCTCGGCGCGCATCTCGGCTACGGCGGCCACGTCGACGGCGAGAATCTGGTGTGCCCGTTCCACGGCTGGGAGTGGAATCGCGAGGGCCGCAACGTCTGCATCCCCTACGAGACGCATCCGAACAAGGGCCGCCGCATCCGCAGCTACCCCGTGGTCGAACGCAACGAAGCGGTGTGGATCTGGTACGACATCCGCGGCCGCGCACCGTATTTCGAGGTGCCCGACATGTTCGCGGCCTTCGGTGACGGCAAGACCGCCGCCGACTACTACCCGCCCGTGCCCGGCGCGACCCTGTTCCGCACGGGGCTGGAGCTGCACCCGCAGTACGTCATGGAGAACGGCGTCGATTTCGCCCATTTCAAGTTCGTGCACAAGACACCGTTCATCCCGGAATTCACCCGGCACGACTTCTCCGGACCGGTCTCCTACGTCGATTTCACCGTCGCCTTCGACGCGGACGCGGCCGCGGACCAGATCGACAGCGGCGTGGAATCGATCAACGCCGGACTGGGCTGTTCGATCACCAAGAGCTGGGGCATGATCGACAACCGCACCATGCCCGCGGTGACACCGGTCGACGACCACACCTGCGACGTCCGCTTCACCGTGTGGATCGGCCGCAAGCCCGGCGACGACGCCCCGGAGCTGACCCGCTACGGCAAGACGATGGCCGATTTCGTCATCGAGCAGTTCGAGGCAGACGTCCATATCTGGTCGCATCAGCGCTACTCGGACCCGCCTGCCCTGTCGCACAAGGAATTCGCGGGTTTCAAGGCGCTGCGGCACTGGGCCCAGCAGTTCTATCCCGCCGAATCACAGCCAGAAAGGGCCACGCGATGACCACCCCTGCCACCATCCGGGTATTCCAGGTCGCCACCGGAAATCTCGGTACCGAGATGATCGGGCGCATCCGCAACCATCCCGATCTCGAACTCGTCGGGCTGCACTGCTACACCCCCGACAAGATCGGCCGCGACGCGGGCGAGATCGTCGGCCTCGGCCCGATCGGTGTCACCGCGACGGGGACGGTCGAGGCGATCCTCGCCGCCGCGCCCGATGTACTCACCTTCCACGGGGTGTTTCCCGACGAAGACCTCTACGCGCGGGTTCTCGAGGCGGGTATCGACGTGGTGACCACGGCGGACTGGATCACCGGATATCACCGCGACACCAATCACCCGCACCCCTCCGGCCGCAAGGTCAGCGAGATCATCCAGGCCGCGTGCGAGCGCGGGAATTCGACGTTCTACGGCACCGGCATGAACCCCGGCCTGTGCCAGATCCTCGGGATCGTCCACAGCGCGGACGTTTCCGAGATCGAGAATGTCACCGTCACCGAATCGGTGGACGTCTCCTGCCACCATTCCGTCGACACCTGGAAAGCCGTCGGCTACGGCCGCCCGATCGACGACCCGACCATCCCGGACTCGCTGTACAAGTACACCGCCGTATTCGCCGACTCGGTGCATCTGATGGCCGACGCGTTCGACTTGGCGTTGGACGAGGTGCGTTTCAGCTATGAACTCGGCGCCTGCACCAAGGATGTCGACCTCGGCTGGTACCAGCTCCCCAAGGATTCGCTGGGCGCCAGCTACATCAAATATCAGGGTCTGGTCGACGGCGTGCCGCGCGTGGAATCCCATCTCGAATGGCAGATGACGCCGCACACCGATCCCGCATGGAATATCAAGGGCTGCTACATCACTCAGATCACCGGCGACCCGAATATCTACAGCAAACACATGATTTTCCCCCGCAAGGGGTTCGACCTGTCCAACCCGGAGAACTTCGCCTCCATCGGCATGACCGTCACGGGACTGCCCGCCCTCAACGCGATCAAATCCGTTGTGGCGGCCCGGCCGGGCATCATCACCAGCGCCGATCTGCCGTTGCGCGGTTTCGCCGGCCGATTCAAGCGCTGAATGCCGGGAAGGGTTACAGCGGCGCGGGTTCGGGCAGCACGGTGAGATGGCGGACGAGTCCCGACAGGCCGGGGAGGTCTCGCGGTGTCGTCCATTCGCCGAGCAGGTCGTCGGTGACGGTGTCGCTGTAGAGATAGCGGCCGTGCTCGGGGTCGTCGAGGTTGTAGGCGTCCAGATAGATTCGCCACCGGCCGTCGGGCAGGGGGACCACGCATTGTCCTTCGCGCGGCTCGCCCGCACCCGTCCCGCCCCATTGCGCCCAGTTGCCGGTCCGCTCGAACCGGTACGGGCCCACCGGGTCGTCGGACACCGCGACCTCGATGTTCTTGGTCGACTCGTTCTTGACGAAGGCGTGGTAGCGGCCCCGCGCGAAGACGATCGTGGTGTCGATATAGCCGAGGGTGTCGGCTTCCGGGGTGAAACCCAGCAGCGGCGTCGGCGCGGTCCACTGCCGCTCGCTCAGCGACGGGTCGGTCGCGGTCAGCAGGTGGGGCCGGAACACGGCGCCGTCGTGAATGCTGACCACCACGTGCACCGCGCCCTCGGCGTCGACGAACCATTCCGGCGCCCAGGCGTGCTCGGCCCCGGGAAACGTGTACTCGTACAGGAACGTCCAGTCGACGCGATCGACGCTGCGGGCGAAACCGATGGCATCGCCGTCCCAGGCCGTGGTGTAGGTCAGGTAGTAGGCGCCGTCGACGTGCCGGAAGATGTTGGGGTCGCGGCACAAACCCTTCATATCGGTGACCGCCGCCGCGGGCGTGGCGGCGGGATCGGCCTGGGGCGGTCGGTAGGCGGCCGCGGCGACCAGCGAGAAGTTCGTCGCATCGGTGGATTCGAAGACCCACATGTCGGTCTGGCTGCGATTGGTGAACGCCGTCATCGTGTATCGCATCGACGACACCCTAGCCCCCGCGTATCCCGCTGCCATCCCGCTCCACGGAAGCACCGCCGCCAAGGCGAGCAGCGATCTACGCGACAGCCGACCCGACGTCATGCGCACAGTATCCAGGGCACGGACGCTGAAGGTTTGCCGACACACCGGAACCGGGAGCGGGCCGCAGGGATGGTCAGGCCAGTTGGCGCGTGAGCCGAACGACCCCGGGCCCGGTGACCTGATCCAGCAGAGCGGTGCGGCCGGTGATGAGCAGCAGCAGCGCCAGGATCGGCCCGTAGATCTCGCGGCCCGTGCCGTAGGCCCAATCGATGTCTATGGCGCACAACCGGATTCCGGCGAGGCGGTGCCGGTTCCAGACCGGCCGGCCGACCTTCGCGGCGCGCGTGGCTCCCGCGGCCGCCGCCGCGGGCGGGACGGCGAGGGCGCGGCCGAGCGGCAGGGCGATGTCCTGCCCGTGAACGATGGTGTCGAACAGGATGTTGGAGTGGTTGGTCAGCTTCGGCAAGCGACGCGAGGCCGCGTTCACCCGGAGCCTGGTCACCAGTTCCCATGGGGGACGGACGGCATACGCTCGGGTGAGTTCGTCGATGAGCCGGTTGTAGTCGCCTCGTACATGCAGGCCGGTGCGCAGCAGCACCAGCGGGGAGGGCGGCTCCGGAGTCAGTGCGATGTGGGCGGCCACCTCTCGGATGCGCCAGCCCGCGCACAGCGACTCGGCCTCCCACTCCTCGGGCGTGAGGTCGGCGAGCAGATCGGCTATCGCGCGACGCTGCTGTTCGATGTGCTGCCAGGAAGTTTCGCGATCCATAGCAGCCCCTCACGTCAGGGTTAGTAAGATTCACTGACTATTATGGTCAGTGTCGCTTACCGAGTCAAGGAGTGGGATGTCTGACGACGAGTTAAATGTCGGTCTGCTGATGTTCATCGCGTACCGGTCCATGGAGGAACGAATCTTCGCCGGCCTCGCCGACGCCGGCTACGGCGATATCACCGTGGCGCAGGGCCGGTTGGCGGGGCGGCTGGCGCCGGAGGGCTCGCGCATCACCGAGTTGGCCGAGCAGGCGCAGGTCACCAAGCAGACCGCCGGTTTCCTGGTCGATCAACTCGAACGCGCCGGTTATGTCGATCGGGCTCCGGACCCGTCCGATGGCCGCGCCCGCCTCGTGCGCCTGTCGCCGCGCGGCCACACGATGGCCGACCACGCCGACAAGATCGCCGCGACCGTGCAGGCCGAATGGGCCGCGCACCTGGGCGCGCGCCGGATGCGGGACCTGCGCGAGGCACTGACCAGCCTGCGCGAGATCACCGATCCCTACGCCTGAGTTCGTTGCTCCCCCGGACCGCCGGTTGACCTTGACGCAGCGTCAGGGTCGGAGGCTGGTCGCATGACGAACGACAGCATTCCCCCGACACGGCTCGCGCCGCCGGTCGGCGGGTTCGAGGAGATCGATGGGCGCCGGATCTACGTGCACCGTTGCGGCAGCGACGGACCGGCCGTCGTGTTCCTGGCGGGCGCGGGCGCGGTCGGTTTGGATTATTTCGGTGTGCAGCAAGAGGTTTCGCGATTCACCACCGCCGTCGTGTACGACCGCGGCGGCACGGGGTACAGCGATCCCCTGCCGCTGCCGCGCACCGCCGCCGCGGTCGCCACGGAACTGCGCGACCTGCTGCGGGCCCAGGACATCGCCGCCCCGTACGTCCTCGCGCCGCATTCGCTGGGCGGCTTCTACGCCTTCCGGTTCGCGCAGTTGTATCCGCGGGACGTGGCGGGCCTGGTCTGGCTGGACGCGCTGCACCGCGACTGGGACGAGCACATGCCGCCCGACGCCGGGCTGGCCGCGATGGAGCGAACCGCGCCCGACCCGGACCGGCTGGACGCACTGCGCCCGGCCCTGCACGAGATGAATACCGAACTGCTGGCCGCCTATCCGGAGCGGATACGGCGGTCCCTGATCGATGCCAAGGCGAGCGACGATTGGATTCGCGCGGGCCTCGCCGAGCGAGCCACGCTGACCCCGCTCGCCGCCGAGTTGCGCACCGGCCCGGGCCTACCCGACGTGCCGGTGGTCGCGCTCACCGTGCTCGGCGACGAGTCCGCAGCGATGCCCGAGCAGGCATCGCGGCAGGTGCACGACGGCAAGCGGACACTGGATGCCGCCTTGGTGAGCGCGGTTTCGCGGGGCGAGCAGCGCATCCTCACCGACACCTTCCACCACCGGCTCTGCTTCGACCGCCCCGACGCGGTGGTCCGGGCGATCCGCGACGTCGTCGACCGTTCGGCTCGCCCTTAGACTCGGCACAGACGAAGGAGGACGGTGCTCACGATCGGCCAGCTCGCGGCGACCGCCGGCGTGACCGTGCGCACCGTCCGGCACTACCACCACATCGGCCTGCTGCCCGAGCCCGAGCGCGACGCCTCCGGTTATCGCCGCTACCGCGCGCAGGCGGCGGTGGACCTCATCCGGATCAGAACCCTCGCCGACGCCGGGGTGCCACTGTCGCGCATCGACGCGCTGCTGCACGCGCAGCCGACCGAGTTCGCCGCGGCCATCGCCGATATCGACGCCGAATTGCGGCGCCGGATAGACCAACTCGCCGACTACCGCCGCCGGATCGGCGACCTGGACAGCGGCGAGCGGCTCGTCCTGCCGCCCGAGGTGGTCGCCCTCCTCGACCGGATGCGCGGTCTCGGCGTCAGCGAACGCCGGGTGCGGCTCGAACGCGACGCGTGGATCCTGATGCGGGCCGTGGATCCACGCGCCGTGCCGCAGCGGGTCCGGGAGAAGAACGCCGCCCTCGACGATCCCGAGACGGCGCGCCTGTACCTGGCCTGCGACCGGGCGGCCGATTGGGACGCGGACGACCCGCGCCTGGACCGGCTCATCGACGATCTGGACGCCTGGGAGATCGCGCACGAAGGAGCCGAGCGCCCGGGCAGCACGGAGCTGACCTTCTCCCGCATCGCCGAGGAGAGCCCGGCCTGGCAGCGCGTCCTGCACGCCCTCGCCCGCCGCGCCGAGCGCCGCCGGACCGGACAAGACCGGCCCGCATCGAGGACCACCCGGTGAAAGGAACGTGGAAAGCTATGCGGGAGTTCATCGTTCAGCACGACGGAGTCACCCTCGCGGTGTCGCGCGGTGGGCGCGGACGGCCGCTGGTGCTGTGCCCAGGACTGAGTTCGACACAGGCGGACCTGCACGAGTTGATCGGCCTGCTGCGGCGCGACCACGACGTGATCACCTTCGACCTGCGGGGCCACGGCCTCGCCTCGGCCGCCGACCGCTACACCTTCGACGCCTTTCTCGGCGACCTCACCGCCGTGATGACGGAGGTGGAACGCCTCGATCTGCCCGCGCCGCCCGTGCTCGCGGGCTACTCGCTGGGCGCGGATCTGGTCGTGCACTATGCCGCCGAGCATCCCGGTAGCGTCGCCGAACTCGTGCTCATCGATGGCGCGAACCCGGTGCCGGAACCGTTCCTCACCGAGTCGGACCTGCCGGAATTCCGCGCGATGTGGGAGGACCTGGCCGCCGAGCAAGAGGCGAACCGGGGCACCGCGCGCCAGGTGCTGCTCACCGGGCGGGAGATTCTCGACCTGAACATCGAGGTGGACGCGGTGCGCGCCGAGATCCTCGACCGGTACCGCCGGATCGAACTGCCGATCAGCATGATCATGTCGACCTCGATGGCCGGTGACAGCGCCGAAGGGCTTGCGCCGCCGCGTAATCGGAACTGGCGAGCAGGAATCGAGCGGTTGCGTCGCGAGCGGCCGCACATCGCCGTGACCTGGCTGGAGGCCGATCACGGGCTGGTGTTCACGCACGCCGCGGAAATCGCCCGGCTCATCCGAAGTCTTCCGGCCGCTCCCGAGGCGCGGCCGTCGTAGCCGACCGGCACAATGGTCGCGTGTCCGATCTGCACGTCCATCGCTACGGCCCCGCCGACGGCCCCTTGGTGCTCGCCCTGCACGGGTTGACCGGCCACGGCAGACGGTGGGAGGCGCTGGCCACCGACCTGCCCGAGGTTCGCCTCGTCGCGCCCGATCTGCGCGGGCACGGCCGCTCGCCCGCACTGCCACCCTGGACCTTCGAGGCGGTCGTCGACGATGTGATCCCGCTGCTGGACGACACACCGGCCGTGGTGGTGGGCCATTCGTTCGGTGGCGCCGCCGCGCTGCACCTGGCGCACCGGCGCCCCGAGCTGGTGCGCCGGCTGGTGCTGCTGGATCCCGCGATCGCACTCGACCCGGCCCTGCTGCTGGAGATCGCCGAGAGCACGCTGTCGGCGCCGGACTATCCCGATGTCGAGGCCGCCCGCCTGGACAAATTGGAGACCGCGTGGGCCGATGTCGCGCCGGCGTTGCTCGCGGCCGAACTCGCCGAACATCTGGTGCCCACGCCGACCGGCCGGGTGGCATGGCGGATGAATCTGCCTGCGGTGGTGTCGTATTGGGGTCAGCTCGCCCGCGAACAGGTGCTGCCGCCCGCCGGACTGCCGACGGTGCTGGTGCACGCGCTGAAGTCGCCGTTCGTCACGCCGCGGTTGCGGGCGGCGCTGGCCGAACGCCTGGGCGGCGACCTCACCGTGCACGAATTCGACTGCGACCACATGGTGGCCCAGGCGCGGCCCGCCGAGACCGCCGCCGTGGTGCGCGCGGCGCTCTGAGATGGCCACCACCGACGCCGAGATCGAACGGGTCCGCGAACTCGTCGCGGCGATTCCGCCGGGGCGGGTCGCGACGTACGGCGATATCGCCGCGGCGGCGGGCCTGTCGACGCCACGCACGGTCGGCTGGATCATGCGCACCGACGCCGCGGATCTGCCCTGGCACCGGGTGCTGCGCGCGAACGGCACCCCCGCGCCGCACCTGGCCCATCGGCAACTGCGACAACTGGCCGCCGAGGGCTGCCCGATCCGCGGCGACCGGGTCGACCTCGCGGCGGCCCGGCACCGATTCGAATCCTCCGGCGGCACAATCTGACCGACTGCTCCCCACGGACCGGTTCGGCGGTTACCGTGGGGGCATGCCCACCCGTCTGGCGTGCGTGGCGTTCGACGCGGAACAGCCGCGCGCGGTCGCCCGGTTCTGGGCCGAGTTGCTCGGCTGGGAAGTGACCGTCGACCGCCCCGACCGGGCCGAGGTCGCCGCGCCCGACCCCGACGCTCCCGACGTGGCCCTGACCTTCCTGCCCACCCGCGAGCCGAAGTCCGGCAAGAATCGCATTCATCTCGACCTGTCCGCCCGGTCCCTGGAACACCAACGCGCCCAAGTGGATCGGGCGCTCACACTGGGCGCCCGCCCCATCGACATCGGCCAGGGTGCGGTGCCGTGGTCGGTACTGGCCGATCCGGAGGGCAACGAATTCTGTGTCCTGGAACCGCGAGCGCAGTACGTCGACACCGGCGCGGTAGCCGCCATCGTGGTCGACACCCAGGACCCGGCCCGGTCGGCGCGGTTCTGGTCGACCGCCGCGGGCTGGCCGCTGACCCACAGCGAAACCCATTTCGCCGGTCTCCGCTCGGCGACACAGCAGGGCCCCTGGCTGGAATTCCTCCACTCCCCCGACGCCGCACGCGAACCCGGCCGACTACACCTGGACGTCATCACCTTTCCCGGCGACGATCCCGCCGCGGAGGTAGCCCGCCTCACTGCCGCGGGCGCACTCCACCTGCGCCCCAGCGCTTCTCGCCAGGATCCGCCGACAATGCTGGCCGACCCGGAAACCACCGAATTCCGCCTGCACCAGCCTGTCCTATAGCGCTCGCTCGCGGCGGCCGTGCCCGTTCGGGCGGCCGGGCGGGGAGACGAACTACGATCGGCGCATGACGAAGGTAGCGGGGGTGGGCTCGTGACCGACGCCGATGCGATCGTGCTGGCCGGGGGGCGGGCCAGCCGGATGGGTGGGGTGGACAAGCCCGCGATCGTCGTCGGCGGGCGTTCGATGCTGGATGCCGCGCTGGGTGCGGTTGTCGGTTGTGCGCGGACGGTTGTCGTCGGGCCGCATCGGCCGGAGCTGGGGCCGGAGGTGCGGCAGGCGCAGGAGGTGCCTGCCGGGTCGGGTCCGGTCGCCGCGATCGCCGCGGGGCTCAGGTCGCTGGACGAGTGCGATTTCCCGGCCGAGCTGGTGGTTGTCCTCGCCGCGGATATGCCGTTCCTCACCGCCGCCGCGGTCGACGACCTGCGTCGGCACGCCGACGAGTCCGGCACGGACGCGGTGTTCGCGGCCGACGAGTCCGGGCGCCCGCAGTATCTGGTCGGGGTATGGCGGCGCACGGCGCTGCTGACCGGATTGGCACGGCTGGATTCGCTGATGAACCAGCCCATGAAGGCCCTGGTTCCGGTCGACACGGTGATGGTGCCGCTGCCGGGCGTGGCCGATTGCGACACGGCCGATGACGTGCGCCGGGCGCGGGCGCACGCGACGCCCCTGTCGCTCGATGAGGCGCGAAGCGTATTGCGCGGCAAGCTTTCCCGCTTGCCGACCCGTCAGGCGACGCTGCGTTCGGTGCCCGGTGCGGCGCTCGCGGAACCGCTGGCCGCCGCCGAGGCGCTGCCCCGGTTCGACGTGTCGGCGATGGACGGGTACGCGGTGTCCGGCGACGGTCCGTGGCAGTTGCGCCACGATGTCGGTTTCGCGGGCGGGGAGCGCCCGGTCGGCCTGCTGACCGGGGAGGCCGTGCGCATCGCCACCGGCGCGCACGTCCCGGAGGGCACCACGACGGTGGTGCGGGACGAATTCGTGCACACCGGACCGGACGGCCTGCTGCGGCGGCTGCCCGACACCCCGATCCGCGACGATGTGCGCCGGCGCGGCGAGGACTGGCAGCCCGGCGACATCGTGGCGCCCGCGGGCACCCCGGTATCCGCCGCGCTCCTGTCGGTCGCCTCCTCCGCCGAGGTCGGCGCCGCCGCGGTCCGGGGCCCGGTGCGCGCCCGCGTCGTGATGACCGGTGACGAGATTCGCAGCGAGGGCCCGCTGCACACCGGCCAGACGCGCGACTCCATCGGCCCGGTGCTCCCGGACCTGTTGGCGTGGTGCGGGATTCGTGCCCTGGACCGAGTCCACCTGCGCGACACGGCGAACGGCTTCGACGAGGTCCTGGCGGCCGCCACGGACTGCGAGCTGCTGGTGGTGGTCGGCGCCACCGGCGGCGGCGCCGCCGATCAGCTGCGCGACGCCCTCGACCGTCTCCGCGCCCGAATCCTGGTGCACCGCTTACGAATGCGGCCCGGCGGCTCCACGGTGGTTGCCGAAACCGACAGCGGCACCACGATTCTGGGCCTGCCCGGCAATCCGTTCGCGGCGGTCGCCACCCTGCTGGCCCTGGCCCCGTCCGTGGTGGAGGGCCGCCTCGGCCGCACCTCCGCCCGCAAGATCACCGGCCCGCTACTCAACGCCGCGGAGATCTCCGGCCCCGCCCCGCGCATTGTGCCCGCCCGCAACGCCCCCGAAGGCGGCTGGCTCGGCGACTCCCACATCCGCACCGCCCACCTCGCCGGGCTGCTGGACCGCGACGGCCTCGTGATCGTGCCCCCGAACGCCCCGGACGGCGCCCTGGTCGAGTTCCTTCCCCTGCCCACCTGACCCACCGGACATCGGGCGTAATCCCGCTCACCTGCTGATCACCTTCCCGACACCTGGTGATGGCACGGTGGCGGCGTGCGGGTCGATACGAGTGCGGAGGAGGCGGGACGGGCCGAGTGGTTCCATCGCTGGTGTGAGGTGGCGGTGGGCCGGCTGCCGTGGGGGCTGGCCGCTGTCGTTCCCGCGACGTTCCTGGGCTTCGCCTTGATCAACGGGTGTACGTTCGCAATCGATCTGGTTCTGCTCACGGTCCTGCACAGTTGGTGGGGTGTCGGCCTGCCGATCGCCGTGACCGTGGCCTACGTCTGCGCGTTCGGATTGAGCTACCTGGCGAATCGGACGCTGAATTTCCGTTCGCACGCCGCGGTGGGACCGCAGTTCACGGTGTACGTGGTGGTCGTGGTGATCAACTACCTGGCGTTCATCCTCGGCGTGTCCAGCGTGCTGAGCGCGCTGGGAGTCGAATACCACGTCGCCCGGATCACCGCCGGAGCGTGCGAGGCGGTCTACATGTACTGCGCCATGCGCTGGGTGGTCTTCCGGCGCTGACCCTCACGCGCCGAGCGCCAACGGCTCGCGATACCTGCGCGCCGGATCCGGGACGGGCACCGCGGACAGCAGCCGCCGCGTGTACTCCGCGCGCGGACGACCGAAAACCTCATCGGGCGTGCCGGTCTCGACGACCGTTCCGGCCCGCAACACCACCACCCGGTCGGCGACCCGATGCACCACGGCCAGGTCGTGACTGATGAACAGGCAGGCGAACCCGTACTCGTCACGGAGGTCGGCGAACAGGTCGAGCACCTGCGCCTGCACCGAGACATCCAGGGCGCTGGTGGGCTCGTCGGCCACGACCAGCCGCGGCGCCAATGCGAGGGCACGGGCGAGCGCCACTCGCTGCCGCTGCCCGCCGGAGAGTTCGCCGGGGCGGCGGGCGGCGTAATCGCCCGGCAGCCGCACGGATTCGAGCAGCCGACCCACCTTCTCCCGCAGCAGCGACCCGCTCGCCACCCGGTGTACCCGCAGCGGCTCACCGATCGAATCCTCGATCGTGCGCCGCGGATCCAGCGAGGCGGTGACGTCCTGATGCACCAGCGCCACATGCTTGCGCAGTCCGCGCAGCTCCCGGGCGCTCAGTCCGCGCAACGACACCCCTTGCAGCACAACCTCACCCGAATCGACAGGCGCCAAGCCCAAGGCGACCCGACCGAGAGTGCTCTTCCCCGAACCGGATTCACCGACCAAGCCGACGACCTCGCGCGGCGCGACCGACAGCGACACGCCGTCCAGCGCCCGGAACCGCTTGCCGCGAGACCGGTAGACAACGGTGAGATCACTCAGTGTCACCACCGGCGCGGGACGCTCCGGCTCCGCGGGCACCGCCAGCCCCAGATCCGCCTCTGCGGCTGTGTCCGGCAGCTTCGGCACGGCCGCGAGCAGTGCGCGAGTGTAGTTCTCGCGCGGCGCGGCGAACAGTTCCCGCACCGGTTGCTGCTCCACCACTCGCCCGCCGCGCATGACCACCACCCGATCCGCGATCTCCGCGACCACCCCGAGATTGTGGGTGATGAACAGGACCGCGGTTCCCTTGCGCCGCTGCAGGTCTCGGAGAAGGTCCAGGATCTCGGCCTGCACCGTCACGTCCAGGGCCGTGGTGGGTTCGTCGGCGATGAGCAGATCCGGTTCGCCGGAGAGTGCGAGCGCGATGACCACACGCTGTTTCTGGCCGCCCGAAAGCTGATGCGGGTACCAGTCGACGCGCCGCTCCGGTTCCGGGATGTCCACCAGCCCCAGCAGTTCCACCGCCCGGGCGCGCGCGTCGCTCCGCGAGATCGGCCCGTGCGCGCGCAGCGCCTGTGCGATCTGGGTGCCGATCTTCTGTACCGGATTCAGCGCGGTCTGCGGCTCCTGGAACACCATCGCGGCCCGCGTGCCCCGCACCCCACGCAGCCCGGCTTCGCTCGCCCCGACGATCTCGGTGCCGCTCAACAGGATCGAGCCGGTCACCGAGGCTCCTTCGGGCAGCAGGCCGAGCACCGAGCGGGCGGTCAGCGACTTCCCGGAACCGGACTCCCCGACCAGCGCGACCACCTCGCCGCGCCGCACGTCGAAGCCGACCCGGTCCACGACGGTCCGTGCCCCGAACCGCACCGCCAGGTCCGAGATGCCCAGCACCACTTCGTCACTCATCCGATCCTCCTCGCCCGGCCCAGCCCCTGGGCGATCAGCAGGAACCCGAGCGTGAGCCCCGCGACCACTACCAGGGGACCCACGGCCATCGCCGGATTCGCGTCCATATTCGAGACCGATTCGGCCACCACCGATCCCAGTGACGGTTGCGGCGGCCGCACGCCCAGCCCGATGAAACTCATCGCCCCGTCCACCGCCACGGCGATCGACATCGACAGCGCGAGTTGGACTCCCAGCGGTTCGAGGACATGGGGCAGCACATGCTTGCGCAGCGTCCACCAGGTCCCCGCGCCGATCACCTCGGCGGCCTCGACGAACGCCTGCTCGCGCACCCGCAGGATCGCGGTGCGGATCTGACGGCCGAAAATCGGCACCTCGGCGGCGACGATCACGATGATCACCGCGTGCGCGCCCGGCCCGGTGATGGCCGCCAGCGCGATGGCGAGAATCAGCGCCGGGAAGGCGAGGACCACGTCGAAGACGCGCTGCGCCACGGTGTCCACGACCGGATGCAGACCCGCGAGCAGCCCGATCGCCGACCCCAGCACCGCCGCCAGCGGCACCGCGACGAACACGATCAGCAGATCGATCCGCAGGCCGTGCAATACCCGCGCGAGCACGTCCCGATTGAGTTCGTCGGTGCCCAGCCAGTGCTCCGCGGTGGGTCCCAGCAGATTCGCCCCCGTGATCTGTGTGACGGGATCCTGGCGGCTCAGCGCCCCCGCGAACAGCCCCGCCAGCACGATCATCCCGACCAGGATCAGCCCGGCCAGTCCCTGACCGCGCCGCAGCGCGAACCGCTCGGATTCCGTTGCCGCCGAATCTGTTTCCGCGGCCGTCACGACCTCGGTCATGACCGCCCCCCGATTCGGATCCGCGGATCCAGCCACGCGTGCACGACATCGGTGACCAGCTGCAACGCCACGAAAACGGTCACCGACAGCAGCAACAGCACCTGCACCACCGGGTAGTCGCGCCGGTTGATGCCCTGTTCGATGAGCTGCCCGATCCCCGGCCAGGCGAAGATCGCCTCCACCAGCACCGCACCGCCGAGCAGATGGCCGGTCTGGATGCCCAGCGCGGTCAGCATCGCGGGCAGCGCGTTGCGCAGCGCGCCGCGAGTCACTATCTGCCACTGCGAGATTCCCTGCGACCGCGCGGTCAGCACATAGGGCCTGCCGAGTTCGGTGCGCAGCGATTCGGTGAGGAACCGGGTCAGCGCCGCACCGACCGGCAATGCCAGACATACCGCCGGCAGCAGCAGATACTGCACGGCGATGTCCGGTCGCGCGATGAACCCGTCGGGCGGCACGCCGCCCGCGGGCAACACCGGAAGCGCGACCGCGAACAGCAGGGTCAGCAGCACGCCGGTCACGAAGGTGGGCAACGCGACGGCCACCGTATTCGCCGCCGCGATCACCGCGTGCAGCCACCGGTTCGGCCGGACCACCGACGCCACCCCCAGCGCGAGGCTCACCACGACCGCGAGCAGCAACGCGGCCGCGGTCAGCACCAGCGTGTTGGTCAGGCCCTGGCCGACCAGTTCGGAGATCTGCCCGCCGAGGACATAGGACCGGCCGAGGTCGAGGGTGACCAGGCCGCCGAGCCAGCTCAGATACTGCGCCGGAATGGATCGGTCCAGCCCCAGCTGGTGCCGGATCGCGTCCACGCTCTGCGGGGTCGCGTCCGGTCCGGCCAAGGTGCTGGCGGGATCACCCGGAACCAGGCGCATCAGCATGAAGATGAGCACCGAGGACAGAAACAGCACTAGTAGTGCGGAAGGCAAGCGCCGCAACAGATATCGGGTCACGACAGGAACGCCTCCGTCAGAACGGTCTCGCGGCGTTTGGTCCACGACACCCCGTGCAGCCGCTTGGACGCCGCCGCCTGGTTGAACCGCACCCCGATCTCGATGAGGAACAGGCCATCCAGCAGTTGGTCGCTGACGGCCCGATATGCCGAGACCGCCGCGCCGTCCGTGCCGCCGCTGCGCCGCCACGCCGCGTCGGCGGCCGCGACGTAGGCGGCGGATTCGTAGTGGGAGGCGTTCTTGTGGGCGTTGAACGGGTAGGCGCTGACCGTGAGTGTCGACGGCACGAACTGGGCCCACGAGTGATCGGTGACCCACAGGCCCGGATACTGGCCGCCGATCAGCTTCTTCACCGCGGTGCCGTCGTCGTTGGGGTCGAGGGTCACGTCGATCCCCGCGTCCGCGAGATTCGCCTGCACGATCTGCGCGGTCGCCCCGTGCGACGGCGTACTGGTGTTGTAGGACAGCGGGATCTGCGGCGGCTTGCCCACCTGCGCGACGAGTTCGCGGGCCTTGCCCAGGTCGCGGGCGTATCTGGTGTTGCGCGCCTCGTCGTAGGCGGGCGAGTTCCGCGGCCACGGCACGTTCAGCGGATATCCGGCACCGCGGAACACCTCCTCGATGATGCGCTCGCGGTCGAGGGCGTAGGCGATAGCCTGCCGCAGCCGGACGTCGGCCAGCGCCGGATTACGCACGTTCACACCGACATACATCTGCAGCTCGGCGCCATCGTAGGTGATCGACTTGAAACCCGGTCGCGCGGCGAGGTTTTCGATGTCGCGCGGATTCAGCCCGTGCGCGAGCCCGACCTGGCCCGATCGCAGCGCGTTGAGCTGCGCCTGACTGTCCGGGATGATCGACAATTGCACCCGGTCCAGATATGGCCGCTCCGGCACCCAGTAATGCTCGTTACGCTCGAACACCAACCGGCTGTTGGGGATTCGATCGACGAACCGGAACGGCCCGGTGCCGACGAAGGCGTCGCCGGTAGCGAGCTGCCCGATGGTCTCCCGGTCCAGCATCGGCGCGGTGTCCAGCAGGTCGAAGATATTGCCGAGCGGATGCGCGAATTTCAACGCGATGCGATGCGGCGCGCTGGTGTCGTACTCGGTGATGGCCGCCGCGGTGCTCTTCAGCTGCGCCGACCATTTCGGGTCGGCGTAGGTGCGCAGCGCGAATTCGACATCCGCGGAGGTGAACGGCCGACCGCTGTGGAAGGTGACGTCGTCGCGCAGCTCCAGGGCCAGCGACAGGCCGTCCGGAGCCAGATTCCACGACTTCGCCAGCAGCGGTTGCGGTTCCAGGCGGTCGTTCGGGTAGCGGATCAACGACTCGTACACCAGGCCGATCACCGCGGGTGTGGTGGCGGTATTGGTCAGGATGTTGGCGGGCACGATGTCCCACGGCGTGCCGACCTTCAGAGTGCCGCCGCGCACCGGGGTGGCGTCGTCACCGGCGGCGTCGAGTTCGTGTACCGCCGAGGTGCACGCCGCCGAGGCGCCGGTGGCGAACGCGAGCGCGGCGGCGCCCGCTCCGCGCAGGAAGATGCGGCGGCGCAGAGCGCCGGGTGGTGAACTCATAGCTGGATCCTCGAAATACTCAGCACGACGGGTCGCCGGAACCGTTCCGGGGCGCGCGGCGTCGACTCGTGTGCACGGCGGTTACGGTAACCAGCCAGGACTCGCCCGGCACCGGTTGCGCGCACCCTGCGTGAAACCCTGGCGAACCCGGTCGGCGCCGAGCTTCGCTGGAGCGATGTCTGTGCCTGATCATGCCCGCGGCTACGAGAACTTCACCGGTACGATCGGGCGGACCGCCGCCGAGTCCAGCCCGCGGTGGACCTACCCGCCCACCGCGCCCGAGCACGCGCCGAACATCATCATGGTGCTGGTCGACGACATGGGCTTCAGCGATATCGGGCCGTTCGGCTCGGAGATCGAGACCCCGACGCTGAACCGCCTGGCCGAGCGCGGAATCCGGCTCACCAACTATCACACCACCCCGCTGTGCTCCCCGTCGCGGGCCGCGCTGCTCACCGGGATCAACCCGCACCGCGCGGGCTTCGGATTCGTGGCCAACGCCGATCCCGGTTACCCCGGGCTGCGGCTGGAACTGGCCGACGACGTGCTGACGCTGCCGGAGATCCTGCGCGCCAACGGCTACGCCACCTACGCCGTCGGCAAATGGCACCTGGTGCGCGACGCCACCATGAACCCTGCGGCACACCGCGATTCGTGGCCGACGCAGCGCGGCTTCGACCGCTACTACGGGTCGCTGGAGGGGTTCAATTCCTTCTTCTACCCGAACCAGATCGTCTCCGACAGCTCGGTCGTCGACGTCGAGGCCTATCCCGACGACTATTACGTCACCGACGATCTCACCGACAAGGCGATCTCGTATCTGAAGGACCTGCGCGCGCACGATGCGGCGAAGCCGTTCTTCCTGTACTTCGCCCACGTCGCGATGCACGGCCCGCTACAGGCCAAGCAGGTCGACCTGGACAAGTACCGGGGCCGCTACGCCGAGGGCTGGGATCGGCTGCGGCACAGTCGTTTCGCCGCCCAGCTCGCACAGGGACTGTTTCCGGCGGGCACCCGGCAGAAGCCGCGCAACACCGAGCCGGGATACGAAGCGCAGGAATGGAATTCGCTGCCGGCCGAACAGCAGCGGCGGTTCGCGCGCTACATGGAGGTGTACGCGGCGATGGTCGACAATATCGACCAGAACCTGGGCCGCTTGCTCGACACGGTAGAGCAGCTGGGCGAATTGGACGACACGATCGTGGTGTTCACCTCCGACAACGGCGGCACCGCGGAGGGCGGCCCGGTCGGAACCCGCAGCTATCTGGCGGAATTCGCGCACGTCGACGATCCGGACTGGGTCGGTGACGTGCCGCACGACGAGGAGCTGATCGGCACCGCCCGGCTCGGTGTGCACTACCCGCGCGGGTGGGGCCAGGCGTCGAATACCCCGTTCCGGTTCTACAAGGGCCAGACGTTCGCCGGAGGGGTCCGGGTCCCGTTTCTGGTGTCGTGGCCGAACGGCCTGCCCGCCAATGAGATTCGCCGCGAGTACAGCTACGTGACCGACCTCGCGCCGACCCTGCTCGAGCTGGCGGGCCTGCGGCGGCCGTCGGTGCGTAACGGCCTGCCCGCCAAGGAGTTCGACGGCGTCTCGGCCGTGCCGGTGCTGCGCGATCCGCGGGCCACGTCCGCGCACGTCGAGCAGTACTCGGAGATGACCGGGCACCGCGGCTTCTATCGGGACGGCTGGAAACTGCTCGCCCTGTACGAGCCCGGCGCGGATATCGACGCCCCGCGCTGGCAGTTGTTCGACGTGCGCACCGACCCGACCGAACTGCACGACGTGGCGGACGAGTTCCCGGAGAAGGTCGCCGAACTGTCCCGCGCGTGGGACGACGCCGCCTGGCGGAACACCGTGTTCCCACTGCTCACCCGCGCGGATCTGGCGCGGCGCAGGCCCGAGGAGGCACGCCTGGCCGAGCCCGTGCGACTGCTGCCCGGCACGCCGACCCTGGAGCGGTATCGCTCGCAGCGGCTGATCGCGTATCGCGACTTCACCGTCACCGCGGAACTGGCCGGGTACGCCGAGGGTGACGAGGGCGTGCTGGTGGCCCACGGCGATCCGCAGGGCGGCTACCTGCTGTATGTCGAGGACGGCCGGATCGTGTTCGGATTCAACAGCTATGGCCGCTACGCCACCGTCGCGGCGCCGCTCCCGGCGGGGGCGCGCGAGATCGGCCTCACCGCGGTGGTGCGGCCGCGGCTGCGATGGGACTTCACCGTGCGCGTCGACGGCACGGCGGTGAGCAGTCTGGCCGATCAGGTGCAATTGGCCGGAATGTCCCCGTGGACAGGGATTTCCGTCGGTCTCGACGCCCGGGGTCCGGTCGACTGGGACCTGCGCCGCCGCCGCGGTCCCTTCCGCTACACCGGCGACCTGCGGGCGATCACCTACACCCCGGGACCGTTGCGCGTCCCCGAGCGGGCCGTCCGCGCCGTCGAGGCGGAGGCCGAACTCGTCGCCGAGTAGGCCGGCCTATTCGCGCAGGCTATCCACGATCTTCTCGATCCGGCGAGTCCGGGTCTCCACACGTTTGGCGCTGGACACCGAGTCGGCGTACTCGCGGCGGCGGGAGTACGACAGCCGATCGAACCGGTCGCGCAGGCCGCCGGCGGCGAGTGCGGCGGCCAGTTCGTCGGGGACCGCCACGGTGCGCTCGGCGGTGTCGCGCGCCACGGTGACGGTCACGGTGTCGCCGGGCTGCTTGCCGAGCGCGGTGCGAATATCCTTCACCAGGCCGATGCACGGGCCGTCGCCCATCGACACGATCGATCCGCGGTACTCCACGCCGTCGAAGGTGGCGAGCACCGGGATCCGGCCACCGCCGCCGAGCGCCGCCACGACCTCGCCGGGTACCGGCACATACGCCCCGCCGCCGCGAGCCGCTTCGATTCCGGCCTCGAATCGCTGCATGACCCGCACCCTATCCGGCCGTCGCGTGGTACGGAGGATTTCGGCCGCGAGCGCCGGGCAAACGATTTACCACGCGGTAATTCGGGTCTCGTAACCTGTGCGACGTCCGTCTCATCGGGACGGGAAAAACGATGCTCGAAGCGGCTCCCGGATATGTAAACAAATGTAAAGTGCCCGAGAACCGGTCGTTTCCAAAGCATCACCGGATACCGCGCCACCGCCCTCCGAGTCCCTGGAAAACGGCATCGGCCCAGGTCGCCTCCGCCCAGGTCGGGCGGGCCGGGCACCGCATAGTGACCACCACGTTTCCCCCGCCTCACAGCTCACCACGAGGCCGGGAGCGTTGTGAGAGAACCGTTTTGCCCCCTCTCCCGACGTCCTTACTCTCGGTGCAGCAGCCCGGTTCACAGCTCGAAGGGGGCGTTGTGGTTAATTCTCATACAAAGGGTTCGACCCCCTCCGATACGAACGGACGATCCGCGGCATCCGGTGACGCACTGCTCCGATTGGGCAAATACTTCCACCGCGGCGAGGTCTCCGCCGATCTGCGCACCCTGCACAAGGTGGGCGGGCGCAGCGCCGACGAGTTCTACCGGGACCGATGGGCGCACGACAAGGTGGTGCGTTCCACCCACGGCGTGAACTGCACCGGTTCCTGCTCGTGGAAGATCTACGTCAAGGACGGCGTGATCACCTGGGAATCCCAGCAGACCGACTACCCTTCGGTCGGATCCGACAAGCCGGAGTACGAGCCGCGCGGCTGCCCGCGCGGCGCCTCGTTCTCCTGGTACACGTATTCGCCTGCGCGCGTGCGGTATCCGTATATCCGCGGGGTGCTGCTGGAGATGTACCGCGAGGCCAAGGCGGCGGTGAAGGACCCGGTGGTGGCGTGGGAGTCACTGGTGGAGGATCCGGAGAAGGCGCAGCGGTACAAGTCGGCCCGCGGCAAGGGCGGCTTCGTGCGCGCCGAGTGGTGGGAAGCGGCCGAGATCGCCGCCGCCGCACACGTTTACACCATCAAGCGGTACGGCCCGGACCGGGTGGCGGGGTTCTCCCCGATCCCCGCGATGTCGATGGTGTCGCACGCCGTGGGCGCGCGGTTCATCTCGATGCTGGGCGGGTCGATGCTGTCGTTCTACGACTGGTACGCCGACCTGCCGGTGGCCTCGCCGCAGGTGTTCGGCGACCAGACCGACGTTCCGGAGTCGGCGGACTGGTTCGACGCGGGCTATCTGATCATGTGGGGATCGAACGTCCCGGTGACCCGTACCCCCGACGCGCACTACATGACCGAAGCCCGGTACCGCGGCCAGAAGGTCGTCGTGGTCTCCCCCGACTACGCGGACAACACCAAGTTCGCCGACGAATGGGTGCCCGCGCGGCCGGGAACCGATGCGGCCCTTGCCATGTCGATGGGCCACGTGATTCTCAAAGAGTTCTTCCTCGACCGGGACACGCCCCGCTTCCTCGATTACGTCAAGCGCTACACCGACCTGCCGTTCCTGATCACCCTGGACGAGCAGGAGGGCGGCTGGAACGCCGACGGTGAGTACCGCGGCCACGCCTGGGCGCCCGGAAAGTTCCTCACCGCCGCCGATCTCGGCGAGAGCGGCGAGGGCGCCGAGCACCGCACCGTGCTACTGGACGCCGAGGGCAACCCCGTGGTGCCCAACGGCTCTCTCGGCGACCGCTTCTCGGCGTCCGGCACGGGCCGCTGGAATCTGGACCTGGGGGACGTCGATCCCCTGCTGACACTGCACGGCCACACCGACGATGCTGTGGCCGTGCAGTTCCCCCGCTTCGACGGCGGCGCGGACGGCGAGGCCGTGCTGGTGCGCGGCGTGCCCACGAGAATCGTTGCGGGCAAGCGGGTCACGACCGTCTTCGATCTGCTGCTGGCGCAGTACGGCGTGGGCCGCCCCGGCCTGCCCGGCACCTGGCCGACGGGCTACGACGACGCACGCGAGCCCTATACGCCCGCCTGGCAGGAGACCATCACCGGCGTCCCCGCCGTGCAGGCCACCCGGATCGCGCGGGAGTTCGCCGACAACGCCGACCGCTCCGGCGGACGTTCGATGATCCTGATGGGCGCCGGCACCAACCACTGGTTCCACTCCGACCAGATCTACCGGTCGTTCTTCACCCTCACCCTGCTCACCGGCTGCCAGGGCGTGAACGGCGGCGGCTGGGCGCACTACGTCGGCCAGGAGAAGTGTCGGCCCGTGACCGGCTGGGCCACACTGGCTTTCGGCCTGGACTGGCAGCGGCCGCCGCGGCAGATGCAGGGCACCATCTTCTGGTATCTGGCCAACGACCAGTGGCGCTACGACCCGTTCACCGCCGAGACCTTCTCCTCCCCACTGGCTTCGGGCCGCTTCGCCGGGCGCACGGCCGCCGACAACATCGCGCTGGCGTCGCGGCTGGGCTGGATGCCCAGCTACCCGACCCTCAACCGCAATCCGCTCGACCTGGTGGATGAGGCCGAGGCGGCGGGCAAGACGCCGCAGGACTATGTGGTCGACGGGCTGAAATCCGGCGATCTGCGCTTCGCCTGCGAGGACCCCGACGCGCCGGAGAACTTCCCGCGCTGCCTCACCGTGTGGCGGGCCAACCTGCTCGGATCCTCCGGCAAGGGCAACGAGTACTTCCACAAGCATCTGCTGGGCACGGACTCGAATCTGCAGACGACCGACGTGGCCGGGGTGCGTCCGCAGGAACTGGAATGGCGGGACCAGGCGGCGACCGGAAAGCTGGACCTGCTGCTGTCGCTGGACTTCCGGATGACCTCCACCACGCTGTTCTCCGACATCGTGCTGCCCGCGGCGACCTGGTACGAGAAGCACGACCTGTCCTCCACCGACATGCACCCGTTCGTGCACGCCTTCTCCCCCGCCATCTCCCCGCCCTGGGAGGCCAAGACCGACTTCGAGGCGTTCCACCGCATCGCGCGCGGCTTCTCCTGGCTGGCCGAGAAGCACCTCGGCGTCCGCAAGGATCTCGTCGCGGTGGCGCTGCAACACGATTCGCCCGACGCGCTGGCGCAGCCCGGCGGGCGGGTGCTGGACTGGAAGGCGGGGGAATGCGAGCCGATTCCCGGCCAGACCATGCCGAAACTCGTTGTGGTGGAACGGGACTATCCGAAACTGGCCGAGAAGATGGCGGCGCTCGGGCCGTTGGTCGAGACGCTCGGCCTCACCACCAAGGGCGTCACCACCTATCCCGACACCGAGGTCGAGTATCTCGCCGGAGTCAACGGCACCGTGATCTCCGGTGCCGCACAGGGCCGTCCGTCGCTGGCCAAGGACGTCCATGCGGCGGAGGCCATCCTGGCGCTGTCCGGCACCACCAACGGGCGGCTCGCGGTGGCGGGATTCGAGGCGCTCGAACGGCGCACCGGAACCCGGCTGGCCGACCTCGCGGCCGAACACGAGGGCAAGCGAATCACGTTCGCCGACACCCAATCCCGGCCGGTGCCGGTCATCACCTCGCCGGAATGGTCCGGGTCCGAGACCGGCGGGCGGCGGTACTCGCCGTTCACCATCAACACCGAGCGGCTCAAGCCCTGGCACACCCTCACCGGCCGCCAGCACTTCTACCTCGATCACGACTGGATGATCGAACTCGGCGAGCAACTGCCGATCTTCCGCCCTCCGCTGGACATGTCCGCCCTGTTCCGCGAGCCGGGGGTGGGGAGCGTCGGTGACAACGGCGTCACCGTCCGCTACCTCACGCCGCACTCCAAGTGGTCGATCCACTCGGCCTACCAGGACAACCTGCACATGCTCACGCTCTCGCGCGGCGGTCAGGCGATCTGGATGTCGGAGAAGGACGCCGCCAAGATCGGTGTGGCCGACAACGACTGGATCGAGGCGATCAACCGCAACGGCATCGTCGTCGCCCGCGCGATCGTCAGCCACCGCATGCCCGAGGGCACCGTGTTCATGTATCACGCACAGGACCGCGCGGTCGACGTCCCGCGCATCGAGGGCACACCGAACGTCAACGGCGCGAAGGGAAAACGCGGCGGCATCCACAATGCGCTGACCCGCATCATGATCAAGCCCTCGCACCTGATCGGCGGCTACGCGCAGCAGTCGTTCGCCATCAACTACCACGGGCCCACCGGAAATCAGCGCGACGAGGTCACCACGATCCGCCGCCGTTCGCAGCAGGTGGAGTACTGATGCGCGCGCCCCGTGGACGGAAGGAGTACTGACATGCGCGTCATGGCACAGCTGGCCATGGTGATGAACCTGGACAAGTGCATCGGGTGTCACACCTGCAGCGTCACCTGCAAGCAAGCGTGGACGAACCGGAGCGGCACCGAGTACGTGTGGTTCAACAACGTGGAAACCCGTCCCGGACAGGGCTATCCGCGGCAGTACCAGGATCAGGAGAGGTGGAAGGGCGGCTGGACGCTGAACCGCCGGGGCCGCCTCACCCTGAAGTCGGGGTCGCGAATGAAGCGGCTGCTCAACATCTTCGCCAACCCGGACCTGCCCACGGTGTCGGACTACTACGACCCGTGGAGCTACGACTACGAGAATCTGCTCAGCTCACCGGCCATGGACACCACGCCCGTGGCCCGGCCGAAATCGCTGATCACCGGCGAGGACACCAAGGTCACCTGGGGCGCCAACTGGGACGACGACCTGGGATCGGGACCGGAACAGGTCGGCCGGGATCCGTTGCTGGGCAAGCTGTCCGAGCAGGTGAAGCTCGAGTTCGAGCAGACCTTCATATTCTACCTGCCGCGCATCTGCGAGCACTGCCTCAACCCGTCGTGTGCGGCATCCTGCCCGTCGGGCGCGATCTACAAGCGCGCCGAGGACGGCATCGTGCTCGTCGACCAGGACAAGTGCCGCGGCTGGCGGCAGTGCGTCACCGGGTGCCCGTACAAGAAGATCTACTTCAACCACAAGACGGGCAAGGCGGAGAAGTGCACGTTCTGCTACCCGCGCGTGGAGGTCGGCATCCCGACGGTGTGCTCGGAGACCTGCGTCGGGCGGCTGCGCTACATCGGCGTGATGCTCTACGACGCGGACGCGGTGCTGGAGGCGGCGTCGGTCACCGACGACAAGGACCTCTACCCGGCACAACTCGGCGTATTCCTGAACCCGCACGACCCCCGGGTCATCGCGGAGGCCGAGCGGGCCGGGATCTCGCCGGAATGGATTCAGGCGGCGCAGGATTCGCCGGTGTACAAGCTGATCGTCGACTACCAGATCGCGCTGCCGCTGCATCCGGAGTACCGGACCATGCCGATGGTCTGGTACGTGCCGCCGCTGTCGCCGGTGGTGGATGTGCTGTCGGAGACCGGGCACGACGGCGAGAACATGGCCAATCTGTTCGGGGCCATCGACGCGCTGCGCATCCCGGTCGAGTATCTCGCCGAGCTGTTCACCGCGGGTGAGGTCGGCCCGGTCCGGGCCGCGCTGCAACGGCTGGCGGGCATGCGCGCGTTCATGCGCTCGATCAACCTGGGCCAGGAGCCGGACCTCTCGATCCCGGAATCGGTGCGGCTGGAGCCCGAGGAGATCGAGGCCATGTACCGGCTGCTGGCCATCGCCAAGTACGAGCACCGCTACGTGATTCCCAGCGGCGCGACTTCCCGTGCGCACGAACTGGATTCGCTGGCGACCGGGTGCAGCCTGGACAACGACGGCGGCCCCGGCATGACCGCGTTCGACGTCATGGCGGACAAGTTCCACCTGACCGACACCAACGGCGCCGCGCCCGAGGAGAAGTCGAACCGCGTCAACCTGCTCAACTGGGACGGGAAGTCGACCAGCGGGCTGCTGCCCGAGCGGAACGGGGCGAACGGGCACAACGGGAGCCACGACGGTGGTCCCACGAACGGCGCGGCGAACGATGTCGCGGAGCCCGAGCCGACCGGGGCGAGTCGATGAGCGCTTTTCCTGTGAGCCTGCCGAAGTTGCGGCGACGCCCCGAGCCCGCGATACCGATCTCCGAGCGCGACCGCCGCCTGGTGTGGCGGATCGCCGCCCTGCTGCTCGACTACCCGGGCCGGGAGACGCTCGCGCTGATAGACGAATTGGCGAGCGCCACAACGCAACTGCCGTCGGAGGTGCGCGAGAACCTGGATCGGTTCCTGCGGCATCTGCGCGACACCGAGCCGCTGGCCCTGGCGCAGCAGTACGTCGAGACGTTCGACCTGCGCCGCCGCGCCAGCCTGCATCTCACGTACTACGCCTACGGCGACACCCGCAAGCGCGGCATGGCGCTGCTGCGCTTCAAGCACGCCTACCGGCACGCGGGCGTCGAACTGGACGACACCGAGCTGCCCGATCACCTTCCGGTGCTGCTGGAATTCGCCGCCACCGTCGACCCGATCGGCGGCGAACGGCTGCTGGGCGAGCATGTCCCGGTGCTCGAGCTGTTGCGGCTGTCGTTGTCCGACAGCGACTCTCCGTACGCGGCGATCCTGGCGGCGGTGGTCGCGACCCTGCCGCCGCTGACCACCGCGGACCGCCGCCGCATCGCCGAACTCGCCGCGCAGGGGCCGCCGGAGGAGGAGGTCGGGCTGGACCCGTTCGCCATGGACCCCTCGCTGTTCACCGGATCGGAAGGCCGCCGATGACCACCATGCTCTGGATGACGCTGCCCTATGTGGCATTCACGTCGTTCCTGCTCGGCCACCTGTGGCGGTATCGCAACGACCAGTTCGGCTGGACCACCAGGTCCTCCCAGATCTACGAGAGCCGGCTGCTGCGGCTGGGCAGTCCGCTGTTCCACTTCGGGATGCTCGGCGTGATCGGCGGGCATGTGCTCGGCGTGCTGATCCCCGAGTCCTGGACCGCGGCGATCGGCGTCTCCGAACACCTGTACCACCTGGTCGCGGTGTCGGCAGGCACCGTGGCAGGGGTCGCCGTCATCGCCGGTATCGCCATCCTGCTGTATCGCCGCTTCACCGTGCCCGCGGTGCGGCAGGCCACCACCAACAACGACAAGGTGATGTACGCGCTGCTGGCGGGCGCGTTGATCACCGGCCTGCTCAACACCGTCGGCAGCAACCTGCTGTGGGGCCGCCACAACTATCGCGAAACCGTATCCCCTTGGTTCCGTAGCCTTTTCACGCTGCACCCGGAGCCCGACCTGATGGTCGGCACGCCCTGGACCTTCCAGGCCCACGGCCTGATCGTGCTCACCCTCATCGGCATCTGGCCCTACACCCGACTGGTCCACATGTTCAGCGCCCCCGTCGGCTACCTCGTGCGCCCCTACGTCGTCTACCGCAGCAAGGAATACAACGCCGCCGACAAACGCCGCTACGCCCGGGCCTGGGACTCCCCGGTGGTCCCCCCGTCGCGCACCCGCTGACCAGGGCCGCCACTGCTCGTGGACGCCCGCTTATGCCGTCGAGCGTCGCGGCTATGTCGGGATCTCACGGCGCCCGGTGTACTTATCGCATGACGACAACGACGCAGGCAAGTACCGCTACTTCCGCCCTCGGCACCACTTCTCTCGTGGTGGCCACCATTTCGACCGGACTCCTGGCCGGAGTCTTCTACGCCTACGCCAGCTCGGTGATGTTGGCGCTGCGGCAGGTGGACGATCGGACGTTCGTGGATGTGATGAATCGGATCAACGTGGTGATCGTCAATCCGGCCTTCATGTTCGGGTTCCTCGGCTCGATCGTGTTCACGGGAGTGGCGGCGGCGCTGCACCTGCGGGGCGATCAGCGGACGGTGCTGTGGTGGATTCTGGCGGCGCTGGCGCTCAATGTGATCAGCTTCCTGATCAGTGCCGGTGGCAATATTCCGCTCAACAATCAGCTCGCCGACGCCACCGGTGGTGATTTCGCCGCGATGCGCCAGCAGTTCGAGGATTCGTGGGTGCGGCTGAACATCCTGCGCGGTGTCGCCAACACCGCCGCCCTCGGCGCCCTGGCCTGGGCCCTGCGGTGCGCCGGACGCGGATGACGCGCCGGTCAGGAGCCGCTCAGGGCGGCCAGGTTGGGGAAGCTGGTGAGCTGCCAGCCACCATCGATGACCAGCGAGGCGCCGGTGATGTAGGAGGCATCGGCGCCCGCGAGGAACAAGCAAGGCCCGGCTATCTGGTCGGGCCTTGCCGGCGTTTTCAGGGGAATGCGGTCGAGGAACATTCGCAGTGCGGGCTCGTAGGCGACGATCGGCGCGGTGAGTGGGGTGTCGACCAAGCCGGGCAGCACGCAGTTGACCCGTATCCCGTAGGGCGCCAGCTCCAGTGCGGCATTCTTGGTGAACATCTCCACCCCGGCCTTGCCGGTCGAATACGGGCTGCCGCCGGGCATCGGGATCCGCGCGTCCAGCGACGAGACGTTCACGATCGCGCCACCGCCCGCGCGCATCCGGCGTGCCTCGTGCTTGGTGCACAGAAAGACACTCTTCTGCACCAGATCGACGGTGAAATCCCAGTCCGCCTCGGCCAATTCGGTGACCGCGCCGATACGCGAACCCCCGGCGACATTGAACGCCAGCTCCAGCGAACCGAACAGCCGCACCGTCGTCTCGATCGCCGATTCCACCTCCGACTCGCTCGTCACGTCCGCCGGCACCGCGCGGAACCGCTCGCCCAGCCGTTCGGCCGCCGACCGCAGGCCCGCTTCGTCGATGTCCAGGCCCGCGACGTTCGCGCCCTCGGCGATCAGCCGGTCGGCGATGGCGGCGCCGATGCCCGAGGCCGCGCCGGTGACCACGGCCGTCCGGCCGTCGAAGCTGCGATTCGTCATGCGGTGTCCCCTGTCTCGTGGTGTCGCGCTCACGCGGCGGGCAGGAAACGGCCGGTGCGGCGGTTCCCCAGCGCCGCACCCGGCTGCCCATCGCCGAAAACATAAGTGCCGCCGACGAATACCGCCGACACCGCGGCGTCGTTGCGATTCACCATGCGGGACAGGTTGCCGTAGTACGGGACCGTCTGCTCGGCGTACGCGTCGAGGCTGTCGTCCAGATGTCGCGGGTCCACGACCACCACATCCGCGCGGTCGCCCACGCGCAGGTGCCCGGCGTCCAGCCCGTACCAGTCGGCGAGTTCACCGGTGAGGCGGTGCACCGCGCGCTCCAGGGTCAGGAACGGCCGCGCCGACCCCTGCGCGTCCCGCACCCGGCGCAGCAACCGCAGCCCGAAGTTGTAGAAGGCCATGTTGCGCAGATGCGCGCCCGCGTCCGAGAAGCCCAGTTGCACACCGGGATCCGCGGCGAAACGGTCGAGCACGCGCGGCCGGTGGTTGGAGATCGTGGTGCGCCACCGCACCTTGCCGCCGTACTGCACGACCAGGTCCAGGAACGCGTCCACCGGATGCAGGCCGCCACGGTCCTGCCCGACCTGCCCGAAGGTCTTGCCGATCACCGAACTGTCCGGGCAGTCGACGATCTCGGCGTCGAAGAAGTCGCGGTGCCACACTCGCGGGCCGAACCTCTTGTCGTAGTCCTTGCGGAACCGCCGCCGGTACGCCGCGCTGCGCAGCAGTTCCTCGCGGTCCGCCAACTGGTTCGACAGGTGCAGTGCCGCTGCGCCGGAACCGAATTCCTCGAACACCACGAGGTCGATGCCGTCGGCGTACACCTCGAAAGGCACCGGCAGATGCTGCCAGCGGAAGTCGCCGCCCAGCGCGTTCATCACGCGCGCCATCGCCGGGAAGACGTAGGCGACGAAGGGGATCGCCTTGATGTCGGCGGCCGACAGCAGGCTCACCTTCAGCGGTTCGCGCCAGAGGCCGAGGCTGCTCGCCGCCATGGTCAGCAGGCTCTGCGGCCGCGAGACGTCCGGCCCGCCCTGGAGGGCGCGGCGGCGCTCGCGCAGCACCGTGTTGAGCCGCCGCCGTTCCCGGGTGGTCGCGTAGGTCGACGGCAGGGTGCGCGAGCGGCACAGGTCGCCGTCGAGCTTGTCGAACAGCAGTTGCTGCGACGACATGCCGATGAAGCCCGCGTCGAGCGCCTCGACCAGCTTGCGTTCCATCGCCGCCACCTCGGCGGCGCCGGGCCTGACGTTTTTTCGAGTGGCGCGGTCCAACCCCATCTCGGCGGCGCGCACATCCGAATGTCCCAGGAAGCACGCGACATTCGCGCCCAGCGGCAGCGCCTCCAGCGCCGCGGCGTACTCGTGCGCGTTCCGCCACGTCTTCAGATCACCGATGGCATCGATGACGTGGCGGCGCGGGATCGCCTCCACCCGGCCGAACAGGTCGCCCGCGACCTCGGCGTCGACGTGCACGGTCGACAGCGAGCAGGACCCGAGCAGCACCGTGGTGACGCCGTGGCGGACCGATTCCGACAGTGTGGGATCCAGCAGCACCTCGACGTCGTAGTGGGTGTGGATGTCGATCATGCCGGGCAGCACCCATTTGCCCGCGGCGTCTATCACCGTGTCGCAATCGGTTTCCTCGAGCGGCACCGCGGACACGGTGGCGACCCGGCCGTCGCGGATGCCGAGGTGCCGGAGAGCGGAGGGCGCGCCGGTGCCGTCGAACCAGCGGCCGCCCTTGATGATGCTGTCGTACATCGTGTTTCCTCTTTCGGTGCCCGGGGCACCCGCCGTCAGATCGCTATCTCACGACGGACGACCTTTCCGGTCGCGTTGCGCGGCAATGGTTTATCGGTGATCGTCCAGCGGGCGGGCACCTTGAAGTAGGCCAGCCGCTCGGCGGCGAAATCACGGAGCGCCGCCGGGGTCACGGCGTTCGGATCGCCGACGACCACGACGGCCGCCACCTCCTGGCCGAGATCGTCGTGCGGTACCCCGAGCACCGCGGACTCGCGCACTGCGGGATGCTCGTCGAGTACGTTCTCGATCTCGGTCGGATACACGTTCTCCCCGCCGCGCAGGATCAGATCGCTGCGCCGGCCGGACAAGCGGAGCCGACCGTCCTCGAGGGTGCCGAAATCGCCGGTGCGCAACCAGCGCTCGCCGTCGATCGCCGCCGCGGTGGCGGTCTCGTCGTCCCAGTAGCCGAGCATCACGTACGGGCTGCGGATGCAGATCTCGCCCTCCGTGCCGTCGGGTACCGGCGTGCCGTCCGGGTCGCGGATCTCGACGGTGACTCCGACGATGGGACGACCGACCGTATCCGGGTGGGCCGCCAGCTCCGGCGGCGTGGCAACCGTTGCGGCGGTACCGCTTTCGGTGAGGCCGTAGCTCGTGGTCAGCGCTACCCGCGCGACCGGTAGCCGCTCGCGCAGCCGCTGCTGGAACGCCGGCGAGGAAGGCGCGGCATTGAGCGAGAAGGCCGCCAGCGAGGACAGGTCGTAGCCGGACAGGTCGTGCTCGAGCATCCGGCTCGCCATCGTCGGCACCGCGCCCCAGTTGGTGACCCGCTCGCGCTCGACCAGGCGCAACACCCGGTCGACTTCGAACGAACCCTGGTGGATCACCACCGCCGCGCCGGTCGCCAGGCGCGGGACGACCAGGTTGTGCAGGCTCGCGATGTGGAACAGCGGCGAGGTGAGCAGGAAGCGCTTGTCGCTGGGTTCGCGATGGGGCAGGCCGCGCATGCCCGCCACCATCGCATCGGTGAATCGGTGATAGTCGGTGACCGCCACCAGGTTTCGATGCGAATGCACGACGCCCTTGGGACGGCCGCTGGTGCCGCTGGTGTACAGGATCACCGCCGGATCGTCCTCGGCGACGACCGTGCGGGGGTGTGCGCCGGAGTATTCGGCGATCAGTCGCGGAAGGTCGTGCTCCATGGTCAGCACGGGTATATCCCGGGCTCGACCCGCGCTCGCCGGATCATCCAGCAGCCCGGCTCTCTTCGCGTCCGCTATCAGTACCGCCGGGCGGGCGTGGCCGAGGGCGTACTCGATTTCCCGGGGCGCCCACCAGGCGTTGTAACCGACCGCGAGCGCGCCCAGGCATTGCGCCGCCCAGAAGGCCACTACCCACTCCGGGGTGTTGGCCGCCAGGATTCCGATGCGGTCGCCCTTGCCGACGCCGTACCGATCAGCCAGGGCATGCGCGAGCGCTCCCGCCGCGGCCGCGTGGTCGGCGAACGACATCCGGCCGTCCGCGGTCACCAGGTACTCGCGGTCGCCCCACGCGGCCGAATCGTCCAGCATCTCCCCCAGCGAGCGACGCCGAGTGCGCATGACGGGGATCGGAGCGCCCAATACCTCTTCGACGGCCATGTCGAACGGACCACCGGGCCCGGTCAGTTCGGCGGTGACACGGGCCGCCACGGCCTGCGGATCAACGGTATTCGTCAAGGCACACTCTCCTCCGCGCCGCGTCGCCGCCGGGTACGTCCTTCACCCGAGTGAGCCGTCCATCGCGCGCTTCCGGGGCTGGACGTGCTCCCGAGGCCCGCGATTAACTAGAACTCGTTGCAGTTATCGTGGCGTGGGACACACGGTAGCACCTGGCGCGGCAGCCTGACCACGACTCCCGCCGGACATGGTCGTCGACTCGGTCCGCCGCCGTCACTCTCGCTTCCCGCGAGGGGCGAGCGCTCGAGCGATCCGCGACCGCCCTACTTGGGCGGCAGGCTGCGCGCGTAGGCAACCCCGCGTTGTATCCACTGCTCGAGCACGTCGTCGTCGGCCACCAGGGCCGAATCGACCCGTAGCCAATTACGCATCGGGCGGCCGCCCATGACCATCGGCGCGACCTGCTTACCGTCGACCAGCCCCTCGGCCTGGTCCGGGTCGACCCGGACCATCAGGCCGCCCTTGCCGCTGGCCGCGACGGCCATATTGCCGCCGACCAGGAAGGCCAGCCCGCCGAACATCTTCTTCTCCACCGTCTCGGGCAGTACCGGGCCGAGCAGATCCCGGATGCGCTCCGCCAGTTCCTCGTCGTAGGCCATACCGCATTGTGACCCCGGCCACCGACAGATTCGCCCGCACGCGGAATTCACCGAGAATTCCCCAGCGACGGCGAGCTCGGCGGTTGCCGAGCCACACCGGTTGGACGAGCATCCGATCCCATGCCGTCGAATCGCCTGAACCCGGCCGGCGATATCCCCGACACGGGGATCCCGGAGCCGCTGGCCGCCACCATGACCATGGCCGAGCAGTACGAATGGCACCGCGCCCACCTGCGCCGGCACCCGGTCTCGCGGCGCAATTTCCTGCGCGGTTCGGCCGCGGCGGCCGCCGTGGCGGCGGTCGGCGCCACACCGTTCGCGGGCCGCGCCTACGCCGAGGACGCACAGCTGGCCGTGGGCGGGCGGCGGGTCGGATTCGGCGCCGATGCCGCCGGCCAGCTCCGGTTCTCGGCACAGCTGTCGCGAAATCCCCACGGTGCGAAGGTTTTTCTCGAATACGGACCGACGCCCGCACTGGGAGCGAGCGTCGAAGCGGAGATCCGCAATCTGGTCACCCAGATCCCCAGCAGTGACGGCGGTGTGCTCGCGGCCGAGCAGTTCTACGTGCACGCCCCCGTCGACGGGCTGGCGGGGCGGATACCGCACTTCTACCGGTGGCGCACCTCCGACGGCTTCACCGGCGAGGTCAGCGCGGCGGCCACCGCCATGCCCACCGCGCGAAACGCGGTGCTGCCCTTCCGTTTCACCATGATGGGTGACCAGGGCACCGACGAAACACCCGTGCAGCCCGGCGGCGTGGCGCCCGGCGACTACGACGACATGTACTACAAGGCGGACAACGACCCCACCGTCCGGCACGCCGACAACGTGATGCGCCAGATCGTCGCCGCCCGACCGGATTTCCACATACTCGCCGGGGATATCGCCTATGCCGATCCCTCCGGCGCGGGCAAGAGCCCGCGGTTCGTACCCGCGGGCGGGGCCGCGCCCGGCGGCTTCGACAAATTCAATCCCTATGTGTGGAACGTGTATTTCGGCGCCATCGAACCCAGCGCGTCGACCACGCCGTGGATGTTCGCCACCGGCAACCACGACATGGAAGCCGCCTACGACACCCACGGGTACGGCGGACACCTTGCGCGCCTGGACTTTCCGGGCAACGGACCCTCCGGGTGCCCGTCGGCGTACTCGTTCACCTACGGCAATGTGGCGGTACTGTCGCTGGACGCCAACGACGTCTCCTCCGAGATCCGGACGAACACCGGGTACTCCGGTGGCGCCCAAACCGGTTGGGTGGAACGGACTCTCGCCGCCTACCGGGCCGATCCGGACATCGACTTCCTGGTCTGCTTCTTCCACCACTGCGCCTACTCGACCACCGATTCGCATGCCAGCGACGGAGGTCTGCGCGCGGCCTGGTGCGACCTGTTCGACCGCTATCGCGTCGATCTCGTGCTGCAGGGCCACAACCACATCTTCGAACGCACCGACCCGATCCGCGCGGGACAGCCCGGCAAGGTCGCGGGCGACAACTCGGTCGTGTACCCGGAAACCGACGGCACCGTGTACTACACCGTGGGCGGCGGCGGGCGACCGCGTTACGGCTTCCAGCCGGGTTCGCAGGAGACCTACCGCGGTCACGAAGTCGCCGATACCACCGTGCCCAACAGCTATGTATGGACCGTCGGCGGCGACAAGCGGGACGAAGCCGCGCCGTGGTCACGCGTGCGGTTCCGCAACTACTCGTTCATCCGGGTCGACGTGCGGCCGGGCTTCTTCGCCAGCGAGATGGACGTGGTCGCGGTGGACGAGTACGGGCGCGAGTTCGACAAAGTCACCTACCGGCGGCAAGTGCGGGCCTGAAATACAGCGAACTCGGCTGGACGGCGTCAGACTCCCAGGGCGGCGGCGAAAGTCGGCCAGGAGTCGTGGACGTCGTCCTGCCAGTAGGGCCAGGCGTGGGTACCGGTGCGGAACACCACATCGGCCGGGATACCCAGGGACGCAAGGCGATCGGCCAGGACACGGGTGCAGCCGTTGACCACCGACTCCATCACGCCGCCCACCGCGAGCCGGTCGGCGAGCTTGCCCGCGTTGCCGGCGATGGATGGGTCGGCGAGGGTGTCGTGCACGCCCGCGCCGCCGTTTCCGGCCGAGATGTAGAGGGCCGTGCCGCGCAAGCGGTCCGCGTTGAGCACCGGATCGTGCGCCGGCCACGCCGGATTGTCCGGCGCGCCCCACATATTGGCGGCATTCGCGCCGAAAATGCCCAGCTGCGAATGGACGTAGGCGCGCGCCACCGGATCGCTGGTGCGCGGGCAGCCGCTGTAGGAGCCGACCGCCTGATACTTCCCCGGCGCGTCGATCGCGAGATCCAGTGCCGAAGTCGCCGACATCGACGTTCCCGCAACGGCATTGCGGCCCGTCATCTCGAACCGCTGTTCCAGCAGGGGCGGCAACTCGCGCACGAGGAAGGTGGACCACTGGTTCCGGCCGAGCACCGGGTCGTCGGAGACCCAGTCGGTGTAATAGCTGGCGCGCCCGCCCATCGGCACGATCACGTTGACCGGCTTATCGGCGAAGAACTGGGCGACGTCGGTGCGGGCGGTCCACGGGCCGCCGTCCTCGCCGCCGTCGACCGCGTTGAGCAGATACAGCGCCGGAGCCGAAGCGCCGGGATGCGATACCCACACCGTGATCGGCCGATGCATCGCGGCGGAGTAGACCACCACCTCGAACTCGCGGCCGCCGAGCGGGCGCACCTCCAGGATGGCCGGGCCCGCGGCGCGGGGGGGGCCCGGCCCCCCCCGCACCCACAACGGGAAAAAAACGCACACGGCCCGCAAGGCAACTCCGTCATTCCGGGGGGGGGGGGGGGGGGGGGGGGGGGGGGGGGGGGGGGGGGGGGGGGGGGGGGGGGGGGGGGGGGGGGGGGGGGGGGGGGGGGGGGGGGCGGGGGGGGGGGGGGGGGGGGGGGGGGGGCGGG
>NZ_JARWOP010000391.1 GCF_029868745.1 Nocardia wallacei
CCTTTGCTTTTGTTTTTTTCCGGCGGGCGGCCCCCCCCCCCCGCGCCAACCACGGGTCGCACCCCGCGCTGCTGGATCCGGGTGGACGGGGGCGGCCACTCGTACGGGCGGCGCGCCAGGCCGGCCACGATCGCGATCGGATTGATCGGGATGTCCTGCTTGGTCACCGACATGTGGTTGCCGAGATGCAGTGCGAGCCACACGATTCCGACCACCGCGAAACCGATGTAGATCATGTACAGCGATACGTCCGGGCCCGGATCGGCCGGGTCCCGTACCTTCTTCGCCATCTCCGCCTCCTGGGGTGAGACCGTATTCGTGGGTGACGCTCAGCGGAATCCGTCGAGCCGCCAGCCGTCGGGGGTGCGCGCGACCGTGGCGATCACCGTCGCCGGCGGCAAGGGCTCCCGCCGGCCGTCCGGATAGACGACGGTCTGTTCGATTCCGATCTTGTACTGCTCGTGGTCGGGATCGCCGGCGGTGGGGGCCTTCTCGCCCGACGCGAAGGTGAACGCCTCGACCGTGGCGCCCGCCCGGCCCCAATCCACCCAGCGCAGTGTCGGTTTCGGAGTCTCGGCGCCGGGCGGCGTGTCCAGCGTACGGATCAGACTGGGGCCGAGCCATTTTCGCGCCCGCGCGAGCGAGGCGCCCTGGTCCTCGGCGGCCGGGCGCCAGGTGTAGATCTCCCGCAGGGCGGCCACCGCCACGCCGTCGGGGGTGGTGGGATCCGGCGCGGGGACCGCCTCGAGCTGCCGGACCGTGGACGTGGGTGAGCGCACGGCCGCCTCCGACCCGTCCCCGCCGCATCCGGCGGTCAGCATCGCGACGCCTGCCACCAGCATCACCACCAAGTTCGCGTAATTCACCGTGTTCTTCCAGGTTATCCGGCGGGACCGGTGGTTCGGCAACAGCGGAGCGGATCCGGTCCCGGCGTGTCCGTTTCGCCTGTGTGCGGTCCTCACAGCATCCTCCGCAGCCGGCTGTCGCCGGGGACCGGCACCTCGCGCACGCCGGAGGGGTTCGCGGCCTGGATCATCGTGCTGTTGCCGGTGTAGACGCCGACCTCCGCCGGGCCGCGCGGACCGAACCGCGAGAACACCAGATCGCCCGGTTGTGCCTTGCTCCCAGGCACTTCCGCGCCCATCTCCCATTGCTGTTCCGCGGTGCGCGGCAGCGACACCTGCCCGGACGACGCCGCGAAGACGGCGGCCGCGGTCAGCCCGGGACCGTCCAGACCACCGCCGGTGGGACCGGCCGGACCGCCGCCACCCCACACGTACGGGGTGCCGAGCCACTGTTCGGCGGCCTCGACGACATCCGTGCCGCTGCCCCGGCCCCCGGGCTGATACCGGCCCATCGCGCCCGGCGCCCGGTACTGCGCCTCCATGGCGAGGATATTGGCCACGTACGGCTGGGTTTCGGAGAAATGCGCGGCGTACTGGTTGGGCATGCCGCCGGAAGCCAGCACCGCGCCCTCTCCGGCGTTGTAGGCGGCCAGGCTGAGCGGGACGACATCGCCCCGCACCTTGCCCTCCCCGATCCAGCGCTCCACCTGATGCGCGATCGAGCACATGTAGCGGCCCTGGGCGATGATCGCGTCGCCGTCGTCCCACAGGCTGGCCGTGCCGTTGCCGTCGGCGTCGAGCAGATACGGCTGGCCGTCGTCGGGGTCGGTCGCGCGGGCCGTGGTGGGCAGGAACTGCGCCAGGCCCTGCGCACCGGCCGGTGAGGTGAGGCCGCGCCGGAACCCGGATTCCTGGCGGCCCTGCGCGGCCAGGATCGACGGCGTGATCTCCGGGCACAGCGAACCCGCACGGCGATACCAGATTTCGAGTTCGGGCGGCACCTTGCCGTCGGCCAGGGCGCCGCCGGCGGTGCCGAAACCGCGCAGGCACCGCGGATCCGACGAATACGGCCAGGCCCCACCGGCATTCGGAGTGGGCGCGCCGTCCAGCCAGGGCAGCGGGTCGATCTGGCGGCCGCCCGCGAAGCGGCCGCCCGGCACGATCTCGAAATGCAGGTGCGGGCCCGAGGATTCGCCCGCCGACCCCACCGCGCCGATCTCGTCACCGGCGCGCACGGTCTGGCCCACCCGCACCTTCACCCCGCTGTCCCACTCGTGCCCGTACACCGCCGAGAACGGGCGGCCGTTGACGTCGATGGAGTCGATGACGATCCAGTTGCCGAAGCCCGACGCCGGGCCCGCCGCCACCACCACGCCGTCGGCGACGGAGAAGATCGGGGTGCCGTCCGCGGCCGCGAGGTCGACGCCGAGATGGGCGCCGCCACGGGCGCCGAAGGTGTCCGAGACGTAGAACGAGCCGCCGGGCAGCGGCCAGGTCCGCCGGATCGGGGCTTTCCCGGCGGCCAGGGAGGGCGCCCCGGTCGCGGTCGACTTCGTCATGGCCGCAGGCGCGTTCGTCACGCCCGGGGTCTGGGGGCGCGCCGCCGTGCCCGTCGCGGTGACCGAGGCGGAGGAAGCCAGCGCCCGGGGATCACCCGGCGGATATCCACCCAGCGGCGCCGTCGACGACGGGACGGTGGTGGTGTCGCACTCGTTCTCCGACGCCGGCACCAGCACCACGAGAATCAGCGTGACCAGTGCGATCACGCTGCCGAAGCCCGTCCAGATCAGGGTCTTCGCGCTCACCGCACCTCCGCGGCATCGCCTCCGCGCGACCGCACCGGCGCGGGCCCCTCAGCCGACCACACAGCAACCCTTCCCGTCTCCACTCCTCCGCACACCCCGCGGCGCGCGCCGGGAACGACCCGCCGCGCCGCCGAAACATTCTGTCGCACGGCGGCTTCCAGCGCCGCCGCACCCCTCGCACGTTCACGCCGCCCGGCCGGAGCCGAGGTGCGGAAACCAGCACGGGGTGCGGCGAGCGGCGCCGCGCGGCCGGTGGCACCGGTCATGTGCCGCGTTTGGCGTCGTTGAGGGTTTCGACCAGGGTGCGGTTCATCTCGGCGGCGGCGGCCAATTGCTGTTGCAGCAGAGCCACCTTGCGGCGCAGCGCGGAGGCGTCCATGCGCTCGAGACCCGGGCCCTCGGCCGCGCGGACCCAGTTGCGCACCGAGTTGGTGTGCACCCCGATCTGCTCGGCGACCACGCGGCAGGCCTCCGACTCGCTGCGTAGCTTTCCCGTCAGCGCGTTGACCTGCTCGACCGCGGCGCGGCGCACCTCCGGCGACACTCTTCGATAGGACCTGTGCGGCATCATCCGACGAACCTCCCGATGCTCGGCAGCCGACTGAGCGAATAGTGGTGCAGCACAGCCGATTCACGGCTCGGCTCACGCCCGAACCGGCTGGATTCCCCGAACTGCCGCAAGCCGTACGCACCCCGCCTCACGCGGCGCTCCCCTCGTCGCCGGAGCGCGAGGTGGACTCGGTGAACTCGCTGAAACGCTGGTTGGTCTCGTGGATCCCGCTCTCCCGCTCCGAGACGGTGAACTCCATCTGGAACGGGATGCCCGGGCGGCGATCCTCGCCGATCTTGAGCAGGAACTTGCCGGTGCCCGGCGCCGGCGGGCGGGCCTGCCCGGGTTTCAGGGCCTCGCCCGTCAGTGCCTGCGGCGCCGACCATCCCGTCACCATCTCCTCCTCGGCGGAGGTGAACGGTATCGTCGAGTCCAGGCGCTTGATCTCCTCGGGCGGCAGCGCGCCGAAGATCTTGGCACGCGCGCGCTCCAGGAAGCCCAGCGCCTTGGCGATGGCCGCCTCCGACCCGAGCGACTGCAGGTCCTTGATGGTGTGGCTGATCATGATCAGCGAGGTGGCCAGGCCGCGCTGCAGGCGGGTCAGCTCGTCGACGCGGTCGACCATGAAGTCGCCCAGGCCGAGGACCTGCCACAGCTCGTCCATCACGACCTGGAAGTAGCGCTGCGGGCCGAGCTTGGCGTCCGCGAGCACGTGCGCCGCCTCGACGGAGGCGAAGCCGTCGGCCCAGCACGACAGCATCACGGCGGCCTTGAGCTTCTTGTCCCCCTGCGGGATATGCGACACGTCGATGCAGACGGCCACCGCCGAGGTGTCGATCGGCGTGGTCGTCTGGCCGTTGAACACCGCGCCGAACGGACCCTGGGTGAGCGCGCGCAGCGAGCGGCGCAGGCCCTTGGTCGCCTCGTGGTACTCCTCGCTGCTCTCGGCGCCGGCGTCGAGCATCAGCTCCTGACCGCCCACGGTGATGACGTCGGCGAGGTTCTCCATGATGGGCGGGTTGTCCGGGGTGTAGCCGCTGCCCTCGCGGTACAGGATCCGCAGCGCGGTGGAGATCAGGGTCTCCTCGTAATCGCGCACCCGCGCGCCGCGGACCAGCTCGACCAGACCGGCGATCAGGGTGACCTGCCGGGCCCGGAGTTCCTGTGTCACTTGCAGTTGCAGCGCCGGGACGTCCGCGAGCCGGGGCACGATCGCGCCGAGCACTCCGGCGGCGAGCGGGTTCAGCGCGCCGTGGCCGTAACCGAGGTCGATGACTTGGCCGCCGACCATCTCCACCATCTTGCGATAGTCGGGTTTGACGTCGGCGAGGATCAGCGGGGTGATGCCCTGGGCGACACCGCCCAGCACGATCCGGCGCACCAGCGAGGACTTGCCGAAACCGTTGAGGCCCAGCACGAACAGGCTCGGCGCGGTGATGAAGCTGCCGCGCATGAACCAGTTCATCGGGTCGAAGCACACCGGCGCGCCGGTGTGCAGGTGGGAGCCGAGCGGGGTGCCGATCAGGGGGGCGCCCGCGCCCACCGACCACGGCCACAGCCCGGCGACCTGTGCGGTGGTCGCGCGGTATTCGACCGGCCGGCCGACGACGCTCATCCGGCCGCCGCCGGGGCCCAGGTAGCCGCGATCGGTCAGCGGCTGGGCATCGCGCTCGAAACCGTCCTCGACGATCGCCTCGTACCGGGCCGCCGCATTGGCGCGGCGCAGATCGTCGGTGCGGATGCGGAAGGCCGCCCAGGCCGCGCGCAGGCCGCCGCGCTCGCGGGCGATGGCCTCGTACCTGGCCCTGGTGGCGTCGTCGAGCAGGGGCGGACCCTGCCGCTTCGGCTTGCTGTTCTTGGTTTTCCGCGACGATCCGCGCGCGGGACGCGGGTTGGAGCCGGTGGGCGCGGACCGGGGTCCGGCGAAGCGCGGCGGAACCGGGGCGCGCATGGGGTGCGGCGAGACCGGTTCGCGCAGTGGGCGATCCGAGCCGCGGGAGCGGTCGGCGCGTCCGGAGTCGCCGCGCTCGCCCGCACGTGCCCGATGACGCAGGGTCGGCTCGTCATGCCCGCGGCGTTGTACCGGGCGCGGGCCGCCGGGCTCGCCGGGGGGCTCGCGGCGGCCGCGCCGGTCGGCGGACGGCGCGCGGTGCGCGGAGTCGCCGCGCTGTCGCTCGTCCCGACGCGCGGACTCCTCGTCACGACGCGCAGAGCCCCCTACACGACGCGCGGATCCCTCGTCGCGGCGTGCAGAGCCCTCCTCACGGCGCGCGGATCCCTCCTCACGGCGCGCAGAGCCGTTGTCGTGGCGCGCAGAACCCTCGTCACGGCGTGCAGAGCCGGTGCCGGAACGGGTTTCGGCACCGGGTGCGCCGTTCGGGTTGTGTCGCGGGCCGCCGTTGCCCTGGGATAGGTCGGCCGGTATGTCCGTGAACGGCGGCGGGCCGACGTCCAGCGAGTATCCGGTTTCGTCGTTGTCCATAGCCGCACTCCCCGGTAATTCACCGGCACCCGAACGAAGTTCGCCACGCGGATGCGCGGTGGCGGATGTGCCACCCGCCGGAACCTCCTCGGGAGCCGCTACGAATCCACCTGTACCGTCGTGGTCCCCGGCGCGCCGCTCCGCGCGCACCGCCTCGGCGCCGGCCCCGTCCGCGCCGCGCGAATCCGCACGCCCCGAATCGTTTTCGCCGGACGCCATGTCCAGTCGCTGTGATTCTGCCCGCGCGGCCCCGGAACCGTCCGTACTTTCCGAGGAACCGTTCGCACGCACTCCGGACTCCCGCGAGCCCACACCCGCCGAACCGGACTTCCCGCCGCGCCCTGCCGTGTCGGCAACGTGCCCGTCCGGAACAGGCGCATCCACAGCAGCCCGCTCACCGGCACCACCGCCCTCCGCCCGCACCGACGACGACCGCCCGGCCCCCGCCGCATCCTCCCCGCCGCGCCGGTCTATGCCCCCCTCGACGCGGAAGTCCGCGTCCCCGGCACCACGGCCGTTCTCAGGACGCTCAGGCCGGGATTCCGCGGGCTCGGCGCGACGGCTGTTCTCGCCACGCTCCGCGCGAGATTCCGCGGGCTCGCTGCCACGGCCGTTCCCGCCACGCTCCGCGCGAGACTCCGCAGGCTCGCTACCAGGTCCGTTCCCATCACCAGACTCCGCAGGCTCGCTACCACGTCCGCTCCCGCCACGCTCCGCACCAGACTCCGCAGGCTCGCTACCACGTCCGCTCCCGCCACGCTCCGCGCGAGACTCCGCAGGCTCGGCGCGACGGCCGTTCCCGCCACGCTCTGGGCGAGACTCCGCGGGCTCGCTGCCACGGCCGTTCTCGCCTTGGGGGGCAGGTGTTCTCGTGGACTTCGTGCCACGATTGTCGGCACCTCGCGCTGCATTGCGGGCCGACGGGGGCTCGCCGAGATGTGCCGTCGATTCGGCGCCTCGAATCTCCCGGTCGCGGACGGGCCGTGCGTCGTCGGCAGGCACGGGTGTGGCATCGGGGCGGCCGGCGCCGTTCGAATCCGGGCGCGTGGCAGCAGGTTCGGTGGGCGCGGCTACGCGATCGGCCGATCCGCGCGGCTCTCGGCCCGCGGGCACGGGCGCGTCGGACGGTTCGGTGTCCTGCAGTCCCCGGCTCAGCGCTGCCGTGGGCTCGCCCACGCGTGGGGAATCGGGGCCGTCCGATTGCGCACGGCCGGAACGGGATTCGCGGGTGCGGCCGCGCTGGGAGCCGCGGGCCTCCGCGCGCCGGGCCTCCTGGTCTTCCGCCGGGCGGTCCCGCTCGATCGCGGTCCGGAATTTTCCTCGGGCGGTGCGGGATTCGATCTCCTCCGCGTCCGATCGCTCCACCTCGCGCGGGGCCGTGCGGGGCCGCCGGGAGGGGGCGTCGGTGTCGTCCCGCTGCCGCCGGGCCGCGCCGGACGCGCGGTCGCCCGAGGCGCCCGGATCACGGACTTCCGCACGGGCGGTGCGGGATTCGGCCGTCTCGCGCCCGGCATGCCCGCGCCGGGCCTCGGCGTGCGGCCCGCCCGCACCCGGTTCCCCGGGGGCGCGCCTGCGGATGGGACGCAGCGGGACCTCGTCCCAGTCGGCAGGCCAGTCGGCCGAGTCGGGATCGCCGGGCGTGTACGCCTCGAGTTCCCACTCGCCGTCCCGGCCGCGGCGGGTGCCGCGGCGCACGGGTACCGGATTCTCCGGGTCCACCACTCGCTCGCGGTATCGGGGCGGCTCGCCGCGCGACCGGACCGGTGGCTCGTGCTCACCTGCCATGAACGCTCACTCCTCCGCCTCGCCGGCGCTCGGCTCCGTCGTGCGCGCGGCGCCCTGTGTGCTCGGTTCGCTCGCCGCGCTCATCTCACCCCGCCAATGCTTTCGGAATGCTCGCGTGCTCCGGCAGGATGACACCGCAGCCGAGGGAGGCCGCGAAGGCCGCCGCTTGGTATCGGTAACACCGCCGGATCTTGAGCCGCGCCTGCGTGGACAGGTCGCGGGTGATGGCTTCGATACGCGGCAGGTCGCCGCGCAGGGGCTCGGTGATGGTCACCAGCGCCCCGAAGCGGGTCACCCCGTGGCCCCGGGCCTGCTCCTCACGGGCCTGCTGGGTCGCGCCCACGCGCAGGGTCGCCGAGGCCGACACGACACCGCGCTCGCTCTGCTGAGCCACCAGGGCGTTCTTGTAGTCGTCGTCGACGATCTCGGCGGCGTCGGCCGCCGAGTGCGGACGGTACACAATCGCGATGCGCTTGCGCGGGACCTCCGGATTGGGCGCGAGCAGGCGTTGCAGCACCCGCTCGTCGACCGCGCCCTCGGGGGCGGTGTCCATCTCCCAGGTGACCGAGCGGCCGCCGTCGTGCAGGAAGTGGTCCCAGCGCTCCTCGTGCGAGATCGGACCCGCGTCGGCCCAATCCAGGCCGTGCCCGCCCGGCTCGCCGACCGACACCTCCAGATCGGCCTGCGAGGCCGGATCGTAGCTGCGCCGGATGAACCCGATCACCTCGTCTGCCGACATCGGCTGCGCCCGCACGCCCGCCTCGGCCAGCGCCGCGCAGATGCCCGGCAGCCGGCGGCCGATCTCGACCGCTTCCTCGGCCGGGTTCTTGCGGCGCTCGGCGGTGGTGGCCTTGAACGTGATCGCCACCCGCGGCAGCAATTGCACACGCTCCTGCGGCAATTCGGTCGCCAGCTCGAACATCACCTGCTGGGCCAGCTCCGGCGCCTCCGGGCGGGTGATGGTGGAAACCTCGGTGAGCAAACGGTTTCCGGTCTCCGGCACCGTGTCGATGACGGGCACGACGGCGATGATGTCCGAGGTCTGGCCCAGCGACGCCAGGAACGTGCCCCACGCCGCCACCCAGCGGTCGATCACCGGCTGGTCCACCGCCTCGTGGCCCTGCGGCCAGGCCCGCAGCACGACCGTGTACTGGGCGAACTGGGGCAGGTGGATCATGCCGAAGCTGTAGCCGCCCGCGTCGATGCCCTCGTACAGCTTCGACGGCGCCATCAGGCCGGGAAGCCGCGCCACGCCGCCGGGGACGCGGGAGAACCGGCCGCCGCGGTAGACGTGCTCGCCCCTGCCGCGACCGCGCAACCAATGGAACATCATCAATCCCGTCTCGTATCCGGAGCGGCCCCCCGACCGCCAGACCAGTGGAACCATCACGACCGCGCCGATGCCGGCCACGAAGAACGCCGGCTTCGGTCCCGCCACCAGCGCCGTGAGCAGCGCCGTGATGACGACCCCGAAGCCGAGCACCGTCTCCCCCCAGCGCAGTCCGAAAAGGCCTGCGCTGCGGGGCTTCTGCCACAAACCGTACGAGCGCCGCTCGTAGGATGTCTCGGTCGTCGTCATCGTGGGATGGTGCTCCTGCCGAGGTCGGGTGAGCGGTTGGCCCAGCGGTCACCGGCGACGTCGCCCATGGCGGCCTCGGCCCGGTTCAGCCCGCCGGTCGCGGCGCGGGCCGTCGAGATCCGGTTCATCACCCGCGAGGCGCCACCCGGCGGCGCGGCACCCGAGCCGCGCGGACCCGCCGCGGGCACAGCGCCTCCGCCGCCACCACCGCGGCGCGGCGGCGCCGGACGCGGACC